>NZ_JBEPBA010000017.1:0-206653 GCF_040298885.1 Streptomyces sp. NPDC001137 | reverse complement strand
CAAACGATCGTGATCGAGGACCTGACCGTGCGCAACATGGTCAAGAACCGGAAACTCGCCCGCGCCATCAGTGACGCGGCATGGGCGCAGTTCCGCAGCCTTCTGGAGTACAAGGCCGCCTGGTACGGGCGGGAAGTGATCGCGGTGGACCGCTTCTTCCCCTCCTCCAAGTTGTGCTCCGTCTGCGGCACCTTGGCCGACAAGATGCCGCTGCACGTGCGCACCTGGACGTGCGAGTGCGGCACGACCCACGACCGGGACGTGAACGCCGCACGCAACCTGCTGGCCGCCGGACGGGCGGTGTCGGCCTGTGGAGCTGGTGTAAGACCTCAACGGAGAACTCCGGGCGGGCAGTCGGCGACGAAGCAGGAAGTCTCACGGCGCGAGCCGTAAGAACCTCCCACCTTCAGGAGGGAGAGCGTCAACGGGGGAGTTTCGCACAGGCGCGCCGCCCCGACGCGGGGACTTTGCGGATACGTGTACGAAGTCGAGGGCAACGGTCGACAGGAGAGGCGGTCAGCTCGCGCCCCCTTCGCCCTGGTCGCCGCCCTCGCCCGCTCCCGTGTAGGCCGCCGTGGTCCGGTCCGCGGCCTCACGTGCCGTTTTCTCGTCCTCGCCGCCTGCGACGTTCGCCGTGTACCAGGCTTCACTGCTGGACGTCATGAAGTGACGGCCCTCGTCCGAGCCCATCCAGGCCATGAACTTCTTCGGGTCGACGGCCGCTCCACCGCTCCCGAGGTGCAGGGAGAGCCCCCGGACCATCAGGTCCCATCCCACGCCGACCGCGCCCGGGCCGAACTCCGCCCACTTCGTGTCGTCGACATGGGCGATGTGCTCCAGCTGGAAGCGTGTGCCGCCCTCCTCGGACGTCAGGTGGAGCTCGATCCAGCTGACCTCGCCGCCGTACTCCCAGGTCGCGGAGAAGCTCTTGGGCGGGTCGCAGCGCTCGATCACACCGCCCGCGTTGCCCTCGAGCTGATAGCGGCCTCCCAGGCGCAGGTCTCCCGTCACGGGCAGGAGCCAGCGGGGGATGCGCTCGGGGTTCGTACAGGCGTCCCACACATCGTCGAGCGAGGCGTCGTAGGTGCGGGTCACGGTCACCACCCGCGCCTCGCCCGCTTTGAAGGTGCGACGGCCGACCTGCCGGCGCACGTCGCTGATGTCATGGGTCACGTCGGTCATGGGTGCTCCTCGGGGTTTCGTCGGCATCCCGGAGCCGGCGCGCGCGTTTGCCGCGCGCCAGCTCGGTGGCCAGGGCGTCCAGATGCGGGGTCCAGAAGCGGCGGAAGCGATCGAGCCAGGCGTCTATGTCCTGCAAGGGCTCGGCATTGACCGCGTACAGCCGCCGGGTTCCTTCGGGGCGGACGGTCGCGAAACCGTTCTCCCGCAGCACCTTCAGATGCTGTGACACTCCGGGCTGCGAGATCCCGAACTCCTCCCCGATGACCTCGCAGAGCGCTCCCGAGCTCATCTCCCCACCGGCCAGCAGCTCCAGGATCCGCCGGCGCACCGGGTCCCCGAGCACATCGAAGGCGTGCATGCGGACACTGTATCAGCCGCCACTTATATAAGCAGCGGGCAATATTGTGCTGCGGAAAAACGCCCGGCCGCGCCGCACGGCCGGGCGTCCTCCTCGCCGCATTCAGCTGAGCGGCTTCTGCAGCACCGCCTTGCGGTGGCTGAAGGTCTCGATCGAGTAGCGGCCGTGGTAGCTGCCCATACCGCTCTCGCCCACTCCGCCGAACGGCAGGTCGGAGACGGTGAGATGGGCCAGCGGCAGACCGTGGCCAAGGCCGCCTGAGGACGTCTCGGCGGCGATCCGGCCTCGGGTCTCCTCGGACTCGGAGAACACGTACAGGGCGAGGGGCTTGTCGCGGTCGTTGATGAACTCGATCGCTGTGTCCAGGTCCGGCACGGTGACGATCGGCAGGATCGGCCCGAAGATTTCTTCCTGCATGACGGGCGACTTGGGGTCGACGTCGGCCAGGACGGTCGGCGCGATGTACTTCGTCGTACGGTCGCTGCCGCCGCCGACGACGACGCGGCCCGAGTCGAGCAGGCCGGCGAGCCGGTCGAAGTGCCGTTCATTGACGATCCGGCCGTACTCGCCGGAGGCCGAGGGGTCGGTGCCGTACAGGGCCTCGACGGCGCGGGTCAGCACGGGCTCCAGCGCGGCGGCCGTCTCCGGGTCGGTCAGGACGTAGTCGGGCGCGACGCAGGTCTGTCCGGCGTTGAGGAACTTGCCGCGGGCCAGCCGGTCGGCGACGACGTCGAGGTCGGTGTCGCGGTCGACGAACGCCGGGGACTTGCCGCCGAGTTCGAGGGTGACCGGAGTGAGGTGCTCGGCGGCGGCGCGCATGACGATGCGGCCGACCGTGCCGTTGCCGGTGTAGAAGATGTGGTCGAAACGCTCGGCCAGCAGAGCCGTGGTCTCCGGGATGCCGCCCTCGACGACGGCGACGGCGTCGGTGTCGAGGTAGGCGGGCAGCAGACGGGTGAGCGCGGCGGAGGTGGCGGGGGCCAGTTCGCTCGGCTTGGCGACCACCGCGTTGCCCGCGGCGAGGGCGCCGACCAGCGGGGCGAGCAGGAGCTGGGCCGGGTAGTTCCAGGGGGCGATGACGAGGACGACGCCGAGCGGGTCGTACTGCGTCCAGGCACGCGCGTCCGCGCCGAGGTGGGCCGGGACCGGGGCGGCTTCCGGGCGCAGCCAGTCGGCGAGGTGGTCGAGGGTGTGGTCGATCTCGCGGACCGTGAAGTCGATCTCGGTGCGGTGGGCCTCGGTGGAGCTCTTGCCGAGGTCGGCATGGAGGGCGTCGGCCAGGTCGGGTCCGTTCTCGGTGAGCATCTCGCGCAGGCGGCGCAGCTGGGCGGTGCGCCACTCGACGGGCTTGGTGCGGCCGGTACGGAAGGTGGCGCGCAGCCGGGCCACGACGTCGGCGGGCTGCTCGGGAGTGGAGTGGTTCACGATGCCTCGCTGCTGGAACGGTCAGGGTCAGATGTATATGGCAACCTTTCATACACCAAAATAAATCCCGGCGCCGGAGGACTACTTTGCGCAAGGGGCCGTCACACGCGGTCGAGCCCGTCATACACCGCCGAGTTCCTGCCGCCGCCGTTCGAGATAGGCGCGTTCCGCCGTGCTCTGCGCGTGCGCGATGGCCGCCTCGTACGCCGCTGCCGCCTCGGTGTCGCGCCCCAGGCGGCGCAGCAGGTCGGCGCGGACGGCATGGAAGACGTGGTAGCCCTCTAGGTCCAGCGTGTCGACGACCTCCAGGGCTTGACGGGGCCCCTCGGTCTCGGCCAGGGCGACGGCCCGGTTCAGGGCCACGACAGGGCTCGGCGCGATGGCCAGAAGCTGGTCGTACAGCTGTCGGATCTGGCCCCAGTCGGTGGCATCGGCGGTGGGCGCGTCGCTGTGCACGGCCTGGATGGCGGCCTGGATCTGGTACGGCCCCGGCTGGTTGCGGCGCAGGCAGCGGCGCACCAGTGACTGTCCTTCGGCGATCAGCTCCCGGTCCCAGCGGCTGCGGTCCTGCTCCGGCAGCGCTACCAGCACGCCGTCCGCGTCCAGCCTGGCAGGGCGGCGGGAGTCGACGAGGAGCATCAGCGCGAGCAGGCCGGTCACCTCGGGCTCGTCCGGCATCAGCTCGGACAGGAGGCGGCCGAGGCGTACGGCCTCCGCACACAGGTCGGGACTGCTGCCATACCCCTCGTTGAAGATCAGGTAGACCACGGCCAGGACGCCCTTCAGGCGGTCCGGCAGATCGGCGTCGCGGGGCACGCGGTAGGGGATGCGGGCGTTGCGGATCTTGGCCTTGGCGCGGACGAGGCGTTGGGCCATCGTCGGCTCCGGCACCAGGAAGGCACGTGCGATCTGCGGTGTGGTGAGGCCACCGAGCAGGCGCAGGGTCAGGGCGACCTGCGCCTGGGGGGCGAGCGCCGGATGGCAGCAGGTGAAGATCAGGCGGAGCCGGTCGTCGCGCACGGGGCCCTCCTCGGCCGGTGCGTCGGGGGTGTGCAGCAGGGCCGCCTCGGCGTGGCGCGCCTCGCGGGAGGACTCGCGGCGCAGCCGGTCGATCGCACGGTTGCGCGCGGTGGTGATGATCCAGCCGGCCGGGCTCGGCGGCACACCGGTCTCCGGCCAGCGCCGCACGGCCGTCGTGAAGGCGTCCTGCACCGCTTCCTCGGCGAGGTCGATGTCACCGAGGAAGCGGACGAGGACGGCGACGGCACGGCCGTACTCCGCGCGGAAGACGGCCTCGACGTCGACGGGAGCAGACATCACTCCTCGGCCTGGTGCATGAAGGGGCGCACCTCGATGGGCAGGGTGGTCGCCCAGGTCGCCTTCCTGCCCCATTCCAGGGCCGCGTCCAGGTCGGGGGCCTTGATCAGACAGATGCCTCCCAGGTACTCCTTGCCCTCGGCGTACGGCCCGTCGGTGATCAGGACGTCGCCGTCACGGGGCCGCAGCACGGTGGCCGTCTCGGGGCCGTGCAGCCCGCCGGCGAAGACCCAGGCGCCGGCCTCGCGCAGTTCCGCGTGGAAGGTGTCCAGCTTGCGGACGATCTCCGCCATGGCCTCGGGCCCGGGCGGCGTTCCGTCGGTGGGGGTGATCACGCTGAGCAGGTAGTACTGCATGACGTCCTCCTTGGCGTCGTGTCGTTCTCTCACCTCCTACACGAACGGCTCACCCCCGGATCGACACCGCGCACGACGACCTCGGGAGAATCTTCCACATGACCGCCGCACCGCACCCCCTCGTTGCCACCGCCCGCGCCCTCGCCGACGACCTGCTCGCCCCGAACGCGGCGCATGTCGACCAGGAGGGGGTGCCGGCGAGCCACATCGAGGCCGTCCGACGGTCCGGGCTGCTGGGGGTGAGCGCACCGCGGGAGTACGGCGGCGCGGGTGCCCCCGACTCGGTGGCGCGGGAGGTCCAGGAGATCCTGGCAGGGGCGTGCTGCTCGACCTGGTTCGTGCAGACCCAGCACCACACGCCGGTGCGCCTGCTGGCGAGGTCCGAACTCCCGGTGCGGGAGCGGCTGTTGGGCCCGCTTGCGTCCGGCGAACTGCTGGCCGGGATCGCGTACGCCCATGTCCGCGCCTTCCCCCGGGTGCCCGTGCGGGCCACGCCGGAGCGGAACGGCTGGCGGTTCGACGGCACCGTGCCCTGGTACACCGGCTGGGGCCTGAACGATGTGATGCTGCTCGCGGGCGTGACCGACTCGGCCGAGATCGTGTTCGCGTTCGCCGACGCCCACGACCAGCCGGGGCTGCGCGCCTCGGAACCGATGCAGCTGGCGGCGCTCACCGCCGCCCGTACGGTCTCGCTGGAGCTGGAGGGCCTGCGGCTGCCCGAGGAGAGCGTGGTGCTGCGCAGTCCGCGCGAGCGATGGTCCTCGACGGACCGGTTCAGGACGCTCAACGCCGGCCCGGCGGTCTTCGGCATCACGCAGGCGGCCCTCCTGCTCCTGGACGAGGAGACGGCGGCTCCCCTGCGCGCCCGCCTCGCCGAGGTGCGCGAGCAGGCCTACGCCCTGGTCGACGGCGCGGCACCCCACGAGCACGCCGCTGAACGCCTCGCACTCAGGACGCAGGCCTATGAGGTGATGCAGGCGGCCACCACGGCCGCAGTGGTGAGCGGAGGTGGCCGCTCGATGCTGCTGACGCACCGGGCCCAACGCCTGGCACGGGAGGGGTTGTTTCTGCTGGTGCAGGGGCAGACGCAGGAATCGCGGGCGGCACACCTCGACTCGCTGACCGAGTGAGGCAGGCCGCCCCCCTTCACCGCATGGGTTGCGGGGCGGGTTGTTCCGGCGCTTCCGAGCCCTGGCCTGTTTCGCTCCGCTCACTGACCCCGTCCCCGGCGGCTTCCATGACGGCGGCGTTCTCCGGGTCGACCACCGAGTCGGTGGGTTTGCCCACCTCCGACAGCGTCATCTGCGCGCGGTCGTCGACCAGTCGGGTCACCAGGTGCTGCGCGGCGCCGAAGACGGCTGCCCAGGCGAGGACCTGCGCCCGGCTGTCCAGGTCACTGAGCCCAGGAACGAAGGCGCCCCTGATCAGCAGAACCCCGAGGAAGGCGGACAGGGCGCCGGTGGGGAACTTCAGCACCGCGGAGGCCAAGGGCAGCATGTAGGGCGCGCTGGTGCCCCGGATGTGGCGCAGGGACGCGATGACGGTGAAGGCCGCGCCGGCCAGCCCGGCCACCTCGACGGTGAGGATGTCCTTCCTCTCGGCGAGATCGCTGGGGACGGTGCCTTCCGGCACACCGTGGAAGTCTTTGCTCGGGCAGACGATGTCGATGCCGTTCCCGCCGCCGGGGCCGAGCTTGGGCGCGAAGCACAGACTGAGCGACTTGGGATAGAACCAGCCGTACACGGCGAGGCCCGCGACCCCGAGAAGGACGACGAACGTGGCGGTCCAGAGGATGTTGCGCAGGCTCCGGACCCGGGCCAGTTCGGAGTCGAGGGTGGCGTACGCGCTGTCCAGCGCCCGGGCCAGCAGTTCCCGGTCGGTCGGCACCAACTCCCCGGAGACGATGGGGCGGATCCGCTGGGCAAGTCTGACGCGCTGGGGATCGTCCTTGCCCAGGTGGCGCTTGACCAGCGCCATGACCTCACTGGCGCGACCCGCTGCCTCCTGGTCGGACACGAGCCGCATCAGCAGCACGTCGGCGCTGCGCAGATTCGACCAGACGCCTTCCTGGGCGGTCGACCCCGACCACAACCGCCGCCAACCGAACGTCTCCTCCGCCGCCGCGCAGGCTTTGTCGAGGTGGCTTTTCATTCCCTGTAGCAGGGCATCGCGGTCGCCGGAGGACGGTTTCGCCTCCTCGCATTTCAGCTGCACCTCGAGATAGGCGAGACGGGTTTTGGCCCGGGCCCGCCAAGGCGACCGCGGCGGCCGGGGACGTGGCCCGGCCTCGATCCGTCGACGCTCACGGGCCCGGGGACTTCCCCGTGCCGCCGCAGAGGTGGCCATGACGAGCTCCTTTGACGCCCCGCCAGGCTAGCGAGTCAGGGCGGGCACATGGAGTCTCGCCCACGACTGCGGCCCTGGCATTCCGTCGGCATCGCTGCCGCCGAATCCGAGTTTGCGCTGCCACTTGGCGTACGACTCGCGGTCCTCCTCGCTCCACTGGACGTCGGGCTCATCGTCGGGATACGCCGAACAGCCCTCCTCGATGAGGCGCCAGCCCATGACCTCGATGATCGGGCTGCTCACGGACGGCTGGAAGAAGTCCTTGCCCGGGAAGGGCTCGTCCTCGCTGACCGGCTCCTGACTCGGCGCCACCACACGGACCTTCTGGCCCACATGAATGACGTTCGGATTCTTGATCTGGGGGTTCCACTTCTCGATCTGGGCCAGGGACACATGGAACTTGGCCGCGATTTTGGAGAGCGTGTCACCCTCCCTTACCACGTAGAACTCCGGTGTGCTGTTCATCCATCCATACTAATGACGGATCGGCGAGAATTCGACGCGAGAAAACCCAAAACCGGTTGAATCACGACCAATTGAATATTCACTCAACTCCCGAAAGGCACCTGTACCTTGGAAGCGAACTCGGTACGGAAAGGGTGCCGCCACAAACCCTCCGCGGCAAGCCGCGGCAGTACTCCCTCCCCGAACCAGTACGCCTCCTCCAGGTGCGGATATCCGGAGAGCACGAATTCGTCGATGCCGAGGGCGTGGTACTCCTTGATCCGCTCGGCGACCTCCTCGTGGCTGCCGACCAGGGCGGTGCCCGCGCCGCCCCGCACCAGGCCGATGCCGGCCCAGAGGTTGGGGTGGATCTCCAGGCCGTCGCGGTTGCCGCCGCCGTGCAGGGCGAGCATCCGCTGCTGGCCCTCGGACTCGCTGCGGGCGAGGCCCGCCTGGACGGACTGCACGGTCTGCGGGTCGAAGCCGTCGAGGAGCCGGTTGGCCTCCGCCCACGCCTGCTCGGAGGTGTCGCGGGTGATGACGTGCAGCCGGATGCCGAAGCGCAGCGTGCGGCCCTCCTTGGCGGCGAGCCCCCGGATCCAGGCGATCTTCTCGGCGACCTGGGCCGGCGGCTCGCCCCAGGTGAGGTAGGTGTCGACGTACTTGGCGGCGATCTCTCCGGCGATGGGTGAGGACCCGCCGAAGTAGACCTCGGGGACCGGGTCGGGCACCCGGGCCAGCTTCGCGTCCGCGACCTGGAGGTGCTCGCCGTGCAGGTCGACGGTCTTGCCCTCCCACAGCCCCCGTACGATCTCCAGGAATTCGCCGGTACGGCGGTAGCGGTCGTCCTTGTCCAGGAAGTCGCCGTAGGCCCGCTGCTCGTGGCTCTCGCCACCGGTGACGACGTTGAGCAGGAGCCGTCCGCCGGACTGCCGCTGGAAGGTGGACGCCATCTGCGCGGCCAGCGTCGGTGAGACGAAGCCGGGGCGGAAGGCGACCAGGAACTTCAGGCGCTCGGTGTTCTGGCTGACCATCGCGGTGGTCAGCCACGCGTCCTCGCACCAGGCGCCGGTCGGGGTGAGCGCCCCCACGAAGCCCAGGTCCTCGGCGGCACGGGCGATCTGGCTCAGGTAGGCCACCGTCGGGGGCCGGTCCCTGCCGGAGACGGTGGCGGGGGTGCCGTGGCCGCCGCCGACGACGTGCCGGCTGTCGCCGTTGGTGGGCAGGAACCAGTGGAAGGTGAGGGACACGTGGGGTCTCCGATCAGAGGTGTCGCTGATATCGCTAGAGAAGGCCGTGGCGGGGCGGCCGCGTGCCGTTGAGGACGTACCGGCCGATGTGCTGGATCTTCCAGCGGGTGGGGTCGTGCAGGGTGTGGGTGCGGGCGTCGCGCCAGTGGCGGTGCAGGTTGAGGGAGTTGAGGGCGGAGCGGGTGCCGGAGACCTCGAACAGTGCGCTCGCCGTGTCGACGGCCGTCTGCGCGGCCTGCACCTTGGCCGCGGCGACCGCGATGGATGCCTCGGCCGCCGTGTCGTCGGTGAGATCGGCGCCTGCCGCGTCCACCGTGCGGGCGGCCTCACGCAGGAGCGCCTCGGACGCCCGTACCTGCAGGGCGAGTTCGCCGAAGCGCTGGATCAGCAGCGGGTCCTCGGCGGCCGTGTCGACCCCGCTCTCGAACCACGGCCGGCTCTTCGTCCGTACGAACTCGGCGGCCTCGGCGAGCGCGCCCGCGGCGATGCCCGCGTCGATCGCGGCGTGCAGCAACTGGGCGACTGCGCCGTGGAGTTGCGGGCCCTCGAAGGTGAGGTGGTGCGGCAGCACGCGGTCCCCCGGCACCGGGACGCGTTCGAGGCGGACGGTGCCGCTGGCGGTCGTCCGCTGCCCCAGGCCGTCCCAGTCGTCGACGACCGTGACGCCGGAGGCGTCGCGCGGGACGTAAGCGACATGGAGCTTGTCCTCCTCGGCCCGGGCCAGCACCGGGATCCAGTCGGCGAAGAGGGCGCCGGTGGAGTAGTGCTTGACGCCGGTGAGGAGGTAGGAGCCGTCCGGCTGCGGTGCCAGCCGGGTGCGGATGTCCTGGACGTGCCTGGTGCCCGCCTCGGACTGGGCGTTGCCGAAGCGGCGGCCGGCGAGGAGCTCGGCGAAGAAGAACTTCCGCTGCTCCTCGGTGCCCTGACGGCGGATCACATTGACATAGGCGAAGTGGCTCTGCGGGATCTGGGCGAGGCTGCCGTCGGCCGAGGCGAGCAGCCGGAAGATCTCGGCGAGGGTCGCTGCGGTGACGTCCGCGCCGCCGTGCTCGGCGGGGACGGTGACCGCGAGCAGCCCGGAGGCGGACAGCCGGTCCAGCTCCTCGCGCGGAAGCCGGCGTTCGGCGTCCCGGGCGGAGGCGCCGGCGCGGAACTCCTCGGCCAGGGCGGCCGCCACGGCGAGGGCCTCCGCGTCGTCGGCGATGACATGGGCGGACATGGCGCTCAGCTCGCCGCGGCCAGGAGCGGGACGCGGCCCAGGGCCGTGGAGAACTGGTCGACGACCTGGGCGAGGGCCTCGGTGGCGGCCGGGGCGACGCTCAGCGAGCCGTCCTCGTGCACGGTGATGTCCTTGTCGAGGGTGAACCAGCCCTGCACGATGTGGCCGGCGCCCATGGAGGACAGGACCGGGCGCAGCGCGTAGTCGATGGCCAGGACGTGGGCGGTCGAGCCGCCGGTGGCCAGCGGCAGCACGGTCTTGCCGGTCAGTGCGTACTGCGGGAGCAGGTCGAGGAGCGCCTTGAGGACCCCGGAGTACGACGCCTTGTAGACGGGGGTGCCGACGACGACACCGTCGGCCTGCGCGAACAGTTCGGTGGCCGCGACGATGGCGGGGTGCTTGAAGTCCGCGCCGAGCAGGGCCTCGGCGGGGATGGTGCGCACGTCGAGCGGGATCACTTCGTGGCCCTGTGCGATCAGCCTCTTGTCCAGGTGACGCAGCAGGCGGTTGGTGCGGGAGGAGGCGGAGGGGCTGCCGGAGACGGACAGGACGGTGGCCATGGGTCCTCTTTCGGGGATGCGCCGGGATGCGCTGGGAAGGCGTCCTCAGGCGAGGAGGCGGGGCGCCCGCACACGGCGGGCGCCCTCGGGGAAGCGGTCAGGAGTACCAGGTGGGTTCGGGCAGTTCGCCTTCGAGGACCCAGCGGCCGACCTCGCGCCGCTTGTAGGCGACGGGGTCGTGCAGGGTGTGGGTGCGGACGTTGCGCCAGAACCGGTCGAGGCCTTCGGAGGTGGCGGTGGAGCGGGCGCCGGTGACCTCGAAGATGCGGTTCGAGATCTCCAGCGCGACGTCGGTGGCGCGTGCCTTGACGGCGGCCACCCGCACCTCGAAGTCGCCACGGGTCTGCTCCGTGACGGCGTCCGGATCGTCGTGCAGCTTCTGCCCCTCGGCGGCGACGGTGTCGGCGAGGGCCTCGGCGGCCCACAGCTTCGCGGTGAGGTCGCCGTAGGTGTCGATGACGTACGGTTCGTCGACCGCGCGCTCGTGGCCGCCGTGCAGCCAGGACCGGGACTTGGTGCGGGTGTAGGTGGCCGCCGTCTCCAGCGCGCCGCCCGCGATGCCCAGGTAGAAGTTGACGAAGACCAGCTGGATGGTGGGGACGTTGAGCGTGTTGTACGTGCGCGGCTGGAACTGCTTGTCGACGTAGCCGGCCGCGGAGGACCAGGGGGTGCGCACGCCGTCGAGGGTGACGCCGCCGCTCTCGGTGAGCCGCTGGCCGATGTTGTCCCAGTCGTCGTGGAAGGTCAGGCCCTCGCTGTCGGAGGGCACGATGGCGAAGACGTGGTTGTCCGTGCCTTCCAGGACGCCTTCGAGGACGGTGACGTCGGAGACCTTGCTGCCGGTGGAGAAGGACTTGCGGCCGGTGAAGACGAGGTCGTCGCCGTCCTCGGTGACGATGACGTCCTTGTCGCGGGGGTTGACGGCTCCCCCGAAGAACCAGCGGCCGCGGCTGGCCTCGGCCTCCACCTGCTCCCACTGTGCGCGGGTGCCGACCAGACGGGCGGCCCAGAACCACAGGTAGTGGTAGCCGAGGAGCTGGCCGATGGAACCGTCGGCCTTGGCGACCTCGCGGACGACGCGGTAGGCGGTGGGCCAGTCCTGGCCCGCGCCGCCGTGCTCGGTGGGGCCGAGCAGGGTGACGAGGCCGGCGTCCTTCAGGAGCTGGACCTCGGCATACGGGGTTGCTCCGGCGCGGTCGCGCTCGGCGGCGTCGGTGGCGAGGACGGCGGCGACCTCGGCGGCGCGGGCGATCCAGTCCTGCGCGGTCCGGGGGGCGGGGAGGGTGGTCCAGTCGGTGGGCGTGGCAGTGCTCATGCTGATGACCTCTTCTCGCGGTGGGGGCCGGTCAGGCGTGCACGTGGACGGACTCGGGCTCCGCGTCCGGCAGTTGGGCCTCCAGTTCACGCACGAGCGGCAGCACACGCTTCCCGAAGTACTCGACCTCCTCGTGGTAGTGCAGGAAGCCGAGCAGCAGGAGGTCCACGCCGAGCTGCTTGTAGGCGACAATGCGCTCCGCGATCTGCTCGGGAGTGCCGATGAGCCCCGTACGGAAGCCGTCGTTGTACTGCACCAGGTCCTCGAAGGAGGAGTCCTGCCACATGCCCTTCTTGTCGGCGGTGGACTGTCCCGCCTGCTTCACCGCGGCGCCGAAGCCCTCGACGGCCTCGGTGTCCGCCTTGGCGACGATCTCGCGGAGCGTGTCACGGGCCTCGGCCTCCGTGTCACGGGCGATGAGAAAGCCGTTGAGGCCGAACTTCGGTGCCTTGCGGCCGACTTCGGCAGCCGCCTTGCGTACGTCGTTGATCTGCTCGGTGACCCCGTCGAAGTCCTTGCCGTTGGAGAAGTACCAGTCGGAGACCCGGCCTGCCATCGCGCGGGCCGCGGTGGAGTTGCCGCCCTGGAAGATCTCCGGGTGCGGCCGCTCGGCGGTGTTGAGGGGCTTGGGCTTGAGGGAGAAGTCGCGCAGCCGGTAGAAGTCACCGGAGAGGTCGGTGTGGTCCTCGGTCCAGATCTGACGCAGGGCGCGGATGAACTCCTCGGAGCGGCGGTAGCGCTCGTCGTGCTCCAGCCACGGCTCGCCGAGGGCGGTGAACTCGCCCTTGAACCAGCCCGATACGACGTTGACGGCGAAGCGGCCGTTCGAGAGATGGTCGGCGGTGGCGCCCAGCTTGGCGAGGACGCCGGGGTGCCACAGGCCGGGATGGACGGCGGCGATGACCTTCAGGCGCTGGGTGGCGAGGAGCAGGGCGAGGCTGAAGCTGGTCGACTCGTGCTGGTACTCGGCGCCGTAGCTGGCCATGTAGCGGACCTGGCTGAGCGCGTAGTCGAAGCCGTTGTTCTCGGCGAGGACGGCGAGTTCGCGGTTGTACTCGTATCCCCAGTCGGTGCGCTGCTCGATCTTGCTGGTGACGAGTCCCCCGCTGACGTTGGGGACCCAGTAGGCGAATTTGACGGGCGCGGCAGGCATGCGTGACTCCTGTTGCGGAATGTTTCCGGGCACGCCGAATTCAAGCCGTGCAAGGGCGCGGCGAATTCAGGCGGAGAAGACGGAAAAGGGCGGCGGATTCAGGGGGTTGATCAGGCCGCGGCGCAACAGGAGGCGCTGGAGACGCGCGCGAGGTCGACATGGCGTCGCCGCGTGAGGTCCAGTCGCATCTTCATGTCGTCGATCGTGGCAGTCGGCGCCGCGGACCGTCAAGGCAAACCCGACCGGTCTCGCATCCCGGACCATTGAATTTCACGAACGTGTGACAGGGAAACCCTTGAACGCGGGGTGGAACGGGCCGCATTCTGCTGGGCGTGCGGACGGAACAACTGGAATACATCGCGGCCGTGACCCGGCTCGGTTCACTGCGCCGGGCCGCGGAGGAACTGCGCCTTTCCCAGCCGGCGCTGAGCGAGACGGTGCGCAATCTGGAACGCGAACTGGGAGTCGACCTGCTGGAGCGCAAGCGGTCCGGGGCGACGATGAGCGCGGAGGGCCGGGAGCTGCTGCCGCACATCATCGATGTGCTGGACGCGGTGGACCGGCTGCGCGGCGCGGCGGGAGAACAGCACAGGACCAGCCGTATGGTCCGCGTCGGCACGGTGAACGCCGCCACGGTCCCCCTGCTCATCCCGGCCGTACAGGCCTTCCGCGCGGCCCATCCGATGACGCAGGTGGAGGTGGTGGGCGCGCAGCAGTCCGAGATCCACCGGGCTCTGCTGGAGGGCGGTTTCGACCTCGGCTTGGTGAACCACCTGGACGGCGACGATCTGCCCGCCGACTTCGAGAGCACCGAACTGCTGCGCGGGCGCCCGGTGTTGTGTCTGCGCCCGGACAGTCCGCTCGCCACCTTGTCCGCCGTCACGGTGGACGATGTCCTGAACGGTCCGGAGCGGGTGATCGCGATGCGGTCCGGCTATGTCATGCACCGTTACGCCCACCGGCTGCTCCGGGGCCGCTCCCCCGACTTCTCCTTCTCCACCGACGGCGCCGAAATGGGCAAGCTGATGGTGGCCGAGGGACTGGGGGCCACACTCCTGCCGGACTTCAGTGTGATCGGCGACCCGCTGGAGCGGCAGGGCTCGATCACCTACCGTCCGATCTCGGACGACTCCACCGAGGTTCTGCTGATGCTGCAGCGCCGCCGCGCCGTTTCCGCGCCCCGGGCGGCCCAGGACCTCTACGAGGTGTTCGTGCGCAGGGCGCGCGAGTTGGGCGGCTCCCTGACGTGAGCGCGTGCCGGGTCAGTCCTCGTCGGTCGGCACCACGACGAGGAACGCGTCCGACTTGAGGTCCATGATCACCGTCGCGGGCCTGCCCTCGGCGCGGCAGCGCGCCGCGTACTCCTCCGCCGGCCACGATCCGCGCGGAGCTCCCGCAGGAAACCGCTCCAACACCTTCGCGCCCATAGCGGCAGCCACCTCCAGTTGCGAGATGCGGTTACAACGTCTCTATGGTCCGCATGCCCGCGATCTGCGCAGACATGTACGGGAGCCGGGAGCATGCCCCGCGGGCGCCCGTCCGCCTCGAGCAACCCGCCGACCACTACACATAAAGATGAAATAAGAGCAGAATGGCCCTTACGCGGCGCTTACCCGCATACCGCACCAGACGCGGTCAGGCCTGCGAGTCAAAGGAGACGAGTCATGGCCAACGTCTCGCCCACCAGCAGGGGGGACATCACCACCCACCCTGATGTTTCCGAAATGCGGGAACGCTATGCCCGCATGCTTGGCGGTCGCGATGTGACGCTCTTGGACGGACCGGTGTTCCTGCTCGGTCTGTACTGCGCCGTATCCCCGTGGATACTCCACTACACGACGAGCCAGCCCCCGCTGGTCACGCACAATCTCGTCGTCGGCATCGCGATCGGCCTGCTGGCCCTCGGGTTCACCCGGGCCCCCGAGCGCATGTACGGCCTCAGCTGGGCGTTCTGCGCGATGGGCATCTGGATGATCATCGCACCCTGGGTCGTCGGTACCAGCCCGGACACCGGTGTCGCCCTCAACAACATCATCATCGGTGCCCTCGCCGTGGTCCTGGGGCTGATGTGCGCCGGCACGGCGGCGAGGAGCGCCCCCAGGCCGTAGGAAGGACCGGAAAGGACGGCATGACGGCCGGTCCGCGCTCGGTGCGGACCGGCCCTCCCGCGTCCCGCCTCGCTCAGTGGCCGGGCACGGACCACGGCTGCTGCGGCAGCGGACTGCCGGTCTCCAGCAGCGACTTGAGGTTCGACAGCACCGCCGGCCAGCCGCGGGAGACGTCGGACAGCGCGCCCTCGTCCCAGAGGTCCTCGTGGGTGACGGTGAGTCGGACGATGTCCTCGTGCGGCGTGATCTCGAAGGTCACCCGGGAGTACGTGTCCTCCTGCCCCTCGTTCTGGGGGTCGACCCAGGTGGTGACCAGGCGGGTCGGGCGTTCGCTCTCCACGACGGTGCCGACGGCGTCGGCGATGCCGGAGCCGTCCGTGCGAACGTGCTCCCAGCGTGAGCCCCGCCGCCAGTCCGATTCGTTGCGGTGGCCCCAGTAGGCGGCGGTCAGGTCCGCGTCGGTGAGCGCCTCCCAGACCTTCTCGGGTGTGCTGCGGATGTAGGTGACGTAGACGTAACTGGGCTTGTCGGTCATGGTGGCTTCCTCGGCTCGTCGTTTGACGTCGCTCAGCGCGCTCAGGCGCGGGCGCTCGAACTTGTCGATCCACCGCTCCTGGATCTCGTGGAGCGGGACCGGGTTGAGGTAGTGCAGCTTCTCCCTCCCCCGCCGCACCGTGCCGACCAGGTTGGCGTCCTCCAGGACGCCCAAGTGCTGGGTCACCGACTGACGGGTCATCGCGATGCGCTCGCACAGTTCGCCGAGCGTCTGCCCGTTCTGCTCGTGCAGCCGGTCCAGCAGCCGCCTGCGGGTCTCGTCGGCCAGCGCCTTGAAGACCTTGTCCATCCCGGAGTCCTCACCTGATCGCACACTCAACATTATGCAGGCAATTACCTGCATGTCAAGGACGACGGAGCCGATGACGCGCCCCACGGAACTTCTGGCGCGACCCCGCGCCCCTCAAGGGGCGCGGGGAACTGCGCGACCAACCCCGACTGGCCCGCGGATTCGTTACGCGCCCGCGGGCTCCGCGTCCACCACCGCCGAGGCCGCGAGGTACTCCTCCGCGATCTCCTTCGGACCGAAGGGCCACACCTTCTCGAAGCGCGCCCAGAGCACATACGCGACGCAGCCCAGAGCCAGCCAGGCCAGCGACCACTCGATGGGATGGCGGCCCGGCGAGTTCTTGTCCGCGTACCCGTAGATCACACACCAGCCGGCGAACGCGACGATGCTCGGCACCGGGTAGAGCCACATGCGGTACGGCCGGGGCAGGGCCGGCTGGCGCCTGCGCAGCACCGTCAGTGCGACGATCTGGGCCAGCGCCTGGACGATCACCATCACCGTCGTCAGCAGCTGGATCAGGGTCGCCAGGTCCGTGTGCCGGCCGATCAGGAAGCCCACGGCCGTGATCACGCCCATGGTCGCCAGGCCCAGCATCGGGAAGCGGTGTTTGGGGTGGAGCTTCGCGTAGGGGCGGAAGAAGACGCGCTCGCGGGCCGCGTCGTACGGCACCCGCGAGCCGCCCAGCAGCCCGGTGAAGACCGAGGCGAACGCCGTGATCAGGATGAGGACGGTGACCGTGTCCGCCGCGCCCTTGCCCCAGGTCTTCTCCAGGACCGCCGAGGCCACCGATGTGGACGCGATGTCGTCCGGGTTGGTCATGCGGTGCCAGTCGATCACCCCGAGCGTGCCGATCTGCAGCAGGAGGTAGATCGCCATGATGCCGAGGATGGAGAAGATGATCGAGCGCGGCAGGGTGCGGCCGGGGTCCTTGATCTCGGCGCCCATGTAGGCCGTGGTGTTGTAGCCGAGGTAGTCGTAGATGCCGATGGTCAGGCCGCCGGCGAAGCCGAGCCAGAAGTGGTTGCTGCCCAGGTCGAAGGCGTGCGCCGGGTAGGTGAAGGCGAGGTGCGCGCTGAAGTCCGTGGCGGCGGCCAGGATGACCAGCACCACCGAGATGATCATGACGGCCCACATCACGGCGGTGATCCGGGCGATGTGCTCGATGCCGCGCCACAGCAGAATCACGACCAGGGCGATGATGCCGAGGCCGATCAGGTCGCCGGAGGTCTGTCCGAGGTGGGGCGCGAGATACCCGAGGTACTGGACGAAGCCCACCACGCCGGTCGACATGATCAGCGGGATGAACAGCATCGCCGTCCAGACGAACAGGAACGGCATCAGCCGGCCCGTGCGGTACTGGAAGGCCTGGCGGAGATAGACGTAGCTCCCGCCGGAGCCGGGCATCGCCGCGCCCAGCTCGGCCCACACCAGCCCGTCGGCGAGCGCGAGCAGCGCACCGGCGATGAAGCCGATCACGGCTTGCGGGCCGCCGAACGCGGCGACCATGAGCGGGATCGTGACGAACGGCCCGATGCCGCACATCTGACTCATGTTGATGGCGGTGGCCTGGAACAGGCCGACACGACGGACGAAACCACCGGCGGGTGGCGGACTACCGGACATGAGGACTCCTGAAGCACCGGGCGCTGGGCTGCATTGGCCGACCTTGGCCGGCCTGGCTCGCCCGGCGAGGCCGTTGGCCGATAAAGTTAAGGAGCCTTACTTGATGCGTCAAGAGGCTCCATCGGACGGCCCCGCGCATACGTGAGAATGGTGCGATGCCCGCCAGTGACGCCGTAGACCAGCAGGACCAGCCCTGGAACCGCCGGCGGCTGCGCAGCACCAACGAGCGGTTGCTGCTCGACCGGCTGCGCGGCGGCGGCGCCGCCTCACGCGCCCAACTGGCCCGGGAAACCGGACTGTCCAAGCCAACCGTCTCCAGCGCGCTGGCCGCACTGGAGGCGGCCGGGCTGGTGCACGAGGTCGGCACCCTCGCACCGGAGCGCGGCCGCACCGCCGTGCTGTACGCCCCGGACCCGGCGGCGGGTTACGCCCTCGGCATCGACGTCGGCCGCAGCTGGCTGCGGGTCGCCGTCGCCGACCTGGACGGCACCGTCGTCGCGCGCTCCGACGTGCGCAACCGGGCGCGCAGCTCGGGCGCCATGGCGGACCTGGTGGTGGCGACCGCCCGTCAGGTGGTCGGCGGCTCGGGCGTGGCCGCCCAGGAGGTGGTGCACGCCGTGGTGGGCACGCCGGGCGTGTACGACGAGCGACAGCGCCGGGTGCGCTATGCGATGCACCTGCCGGGCTGGGGACGCGCCGGGCTCTTCGACCGCATGCGCGAGGAGCTGGGCGTTCCGCTGGAGGTGCACAACGACGCCAATCTGGCGGCGCTCGGCGAGTACACCTACGGCGTCGGCGCGGGCAGCCGGCTGTTCGCGTACATCCTGATCGGCACCGGTCTCGGGATGGGCGTGGTCAGCGAGGGACGGCTGTTCACGGGGGCGCACGGGCTGGCCGGGGAGATCGGGTTCCTGCCCTGGCCGGGGCAGCAGAAGCCGGAGCGGCTGGAGGACGCGGTCTCGGGGGTGGCCGTGGTCGAGGCGGCACGCCGCTTCGGCATGAGCGGACAGCTCACCGCGAAGGCGGTGTTCGACGCAGCCCGGCAGGGAAACGACGCCGCGGTCAAGGCGGTTCAGCTGGAGGGCGAGCGGATCGCGCACACCGTGGCGGCGGCCGCGGCCGTGCTCGACCCGGATCTCGTGGTCCTGGGCGGCGGGGTGGGCCACAGCGTGGACCTGCTGCTGTACCCGGTGCGCGAGCACCTGCGGTCGCTCACCCCGCTGCGGCCCAAGGTCGCGCCCAGCCGGCTCGGCGAGGACGCGGTGCTGCTGGGCGCGGTGGCCACGGCGCTCGGGACGGCTCGGGACGTGGTGTTCGAGCGCCGGTCGGCCGGGTCCTGACCCACTCGGCCCCGGGCCGCGGTCATTGACAGGGTCCGCTCGGCGCCCCTAGCGTGACCCGAGTTAGTAAAGTTTCCTAACTTTACGAAGGGGCTGGACACTCCGTGAACAGACACCGTCTCGCCACGGCCGCCGTAGTCCTCGGTCTGTTGGGTTCCCTGACGACCAGCGCCTGGGCCGGACCCCACGCCCGACAAGCCGCCCCGCCGGACCGGGTCACCCGCGTGTCCGCCGCGCCGGGCAGCGCGACCGCGTTGACGGGCTACACGATCCAGTCGACGGCCAAGGTCTCCGACCCGCCGGCCGACATCTCCTCCCCCGGCTACCCGGCCACCGGCTGGTACCCGGCGGGCCCCCGCTCCACCGTCCTCGCAGCCCTGCTCGCGAACGGCGTGTACGCGGACCCGTTCTACTCGACCAACCAGCAGAAGATCCCCAAGGCCGACTTCCAGGTCCCCTGGTGGTACCGCTCGGACTTCACGGTCGCCGACACCTCCGGGCGCACCTCCCTCGACCTCAGCGGAGTGATCTCGGCGGCCGACGTCTACGTCAACGGCCACCAGGTCGCCACGGCGCAGGACGTCACCGGCGCCTACACCCACCACGAACTGGACGTCACGTCACTCGTCCGCTCCGGCACGAACACCGTCGCCTTCCGCATCCGGCCCAACGACCCGGACAAGAACCTGACCATGGGCTGGATCGACTGGCTCCAGCCGCCGCCCGACGAGAACATGGGCATCGTCCGCGATGTCCTCGTCCGCCGCGGTGGCCCGGTCGCCCTGCGCGACGCGCACGTGGTCACCAGACTGGACGTGCCCTCGCTCGCCTCGGCCGACCTGACCGTGAAGGCGCAGGCCCGCAACGACTCCGGCGAACCGGTGACCACCACGGTCTTAGGCAGCATCGGCACGACGGCCTTCGAGAAGACCCTCACGCTGGCCGCGCACGAGACGAGGACCGTCAGCTTCACCCCCTCTGACGTCCCCGGCCTGCACCTGACCTCGCCGAAGGTGTGGTGGCCGGCCGGCATGGGCGGACAGCCCCTCTACGACCTGAAGCTCACCGCGTCCGTCTCCGGCACCGTCTCCGACACCGCGCAGCAGACCTTCGGCATCCGCGATGTGCAGGCACCGCTGAACTCCGACGGCGCCCGCCAGTACCGCGTCAACGGCCGCAGACTGCTGATCAAGGGCGGCGGCTGGTCGCCGGACGAGTTCCTGCGCTGGGACCGTACGTATGTCGAGGACCGGCTGAAGTACGCCCTCGATCTCGGCCTGAACACCATCCGTCTCGAAGGCCACCTGGAACCGGACGAGTTCTTCGACCTCGCCGACCGCTACGGCATCCTCACGCTGCCCGGCTGGGAGTGCTGCGACAAGTGGGAGGGCCAGGTCAACGGCAGCGAGTCCGGCGAGAAGTGGACCGCCGCGGACTACCCGGTCGCCAAGGCGTCGATGGCCGCCGAAGCCGCCCGGCTGCGCGACCACCCGAGCGTGATCTCCTTCCTCGTCGGCAGCGACTTCGCCCCCGACGCGACGATCGA
The DNA here is from genome assembly GCF_040298885.1 of Streptomyces sp. NPDC001137. Taxonomy (NCBI): domain Bacteria; kingdom Bacillati; phylum Actinomycetota; class Actinomycetes; order Kitasatosporales; family Streptomycetaceae; genus Streptomyces; species Streptomyces sp. NPDC001137. The sequence continues at coordinate 186,267 of NZ_JBEPBA010000017.1, read as the reverse complement.
GAAGAACTACCTCGACGCCCTGAAGGCCGACGACTGGCCGGTCCCGGTGGTCGCCGCCGCCTCCGACAAGTCCTCGCCCCAGCTGGGCAGTTCAGGCCTGAAGATGACGGGCCCCTATGACTGGATCCCGCCGAACTACTGGTACGCCAAACGCGAGGGCGGCGCCACCGGCTTCAACTCCGAGACCAGCGCGGGCCCCGACATCCCCACCCTCGACACCCTGCGCCGCATGATGACCCCGGCCGAACTCGACACCCTCTGGAAGAACCCGAACGCCAAGCAGTACCACCGCTCCCCGTCGTCGACCTTCGGCACCCTCAAGCTCTACGACGACGCCCTCACCGGCCGCTACGGCGCCCCGAAAAGCCTGACCGACTACGTCCGCAAGGCGCAGCTCGCCCAGTACGAGAACGTCCGCGCCCAGTTCGAGGCGTACGGGCGCAATGCCACCGACTCGTCGAAACCGTCGACCGGAGTCGTGTACTGGATGTTCAACAGCGGCTGGACCTCGCTGCACTGGCAGCTGATGGACCGTTACCTCGACCAGGGCGGCGCCTACTTCGGCGCCAAGAAGGCGAACGAGCCGCTGCACGTGCAGTACTCCTACGACGATCGCTCGGTGGTGGTCGTCGACAACCGGCACTCGGCCGCCTCGGGGCTCACCGTCCGGGCCACGCTGTTCGACCCCGACGGGACGCAGAAGTACGACAGGACCGTCACCGGAGTGAAGGTGGGCGGGGACGGCGCGCACAGCACCGCACTCACCCTGCCGGCGTCCGTGCCCGGGTTGGCGACCACCTATCTGGTGCGTCTGACGCTGAGCGACTCCTCCGGCAGGGAGATCAGCCGCAACGTGTACTGGCTGTCCTCCAGGCCCGACACCCTCGACTGGGCCCGCACCGACTGGTACTACACGCCGACGACGAGCTACGCCGATCTCACGGGTCTCGGTGCCATGCCCCAGATACCGGTGGCGGCGACGGCCTCGACGGATACGTCGGGCGCGACCGCGACGACGACCGTGACCCTGCGCAACACCGGCAGCGGGAAGACGCCGGCCCTGTTCACCGACGTCCATCTCGTCGACGCGCAGGGAAAGCCGGTGCTGCCCGTCGAGTGGTCGGACAACGAGGTGGGCCTGTGGCCGGGAGAGACGGTCACGTTGACCGCCACCTACCGCACGGCGGATCTGCACGGATCGGCGCCGCGGGTGCGGGTGTCCGGATGGAACACCCCGGAGCGGACGGTCCCGGCCGCATGACCGTGCGGGGCCCGGCGCGGACGCCGGGCCCCAGGGGCTTCAGTTGACGTTGAGCGCCGTGTCGTCGATGACGAAGGAGGTCTGCAGCGTGGAGCCCTCGGTGCCGGTGAACTTGAGGGTGACGGTCTGGCCCGCGTAGCTCGCCAGGCTGAAGCTGCGCTGGGTGTAGCCACTGGCGGCGTTGAGGTTCGAATACGTCGCCAGGGTTCCCAGCACGGTCCCGGAGCTGTTGAGCACCTGGACCTTGAGCGTGTCGTACGCCGTGCTGGTGCTGGTCTCCGCCGTGTCGACGTGCAGATAGAAACTGAGCGCGGCGGTGGTGCAGCCGGACGGGATGGTCACCGACTGGGAGAGCGTGTCGGTGGTGGCGGTGCCGTAGCCGTCCAGCCAGGCGTAGTAGGAGCCCGTACGGGCCGACTCGCTGCTGGAGTTGGTGATGACGCCGCTGGAGGCGCTCCAGGTGGTGTTGCCCGATTCGAAGCCGTTGTTGCCGAGGAGCTGGGCGGCGGTGCAGGTGCCGGAGCCACCGCCGCCGCCCCCGCTGCTGCCGGCCCCGGCGAGCCAGGCGGTGGCGTTGAGGGCGAGGGGGGCGTTGGTGGCGCTGGAGTCGTTCCAGCCGTCGTAGAGGGTGTTGCCCGACTGGCCGGTGCCGTCGTCGATCGGCGAGCTGTCGCCCCAGAAGGCGACCCGCCCGCTGCCGAAGGTGCTGGTGAGGAAGAAGGCGCCGGTGTTGCCGGAATAACCGGTGCGGTACAGCAGGCCCTTGACGGAGGAGTTGTCCGAGGGCTTGAGGGTGGCGGTGGTGCCGTTGGCGATGAGGCTCTTGGTGACGGTGCCGAAGGAGCCGTGCAGCACGGGGTCGCTGCTGTCGCTGATGGCGGCCGGGTGGTCGGAGCTGATGTTCAGCGAGTCGATGGAGAAGCCGAACGGGTCGGTCGAGTCGACGCTGTTGTTGGTCATCAGGTCGTTGAGGATCTCGACCGCGTCCTCACCGTCGTTGTTGCGGTCCGCCCCGGTGTGATCGGAGATCATGAACAGTCCGCCGCCGTTCTTGACGAAGGTCATGATCGCCGTCTTCTCGGCGGTGGTGAAGAGGGTGTTGGGCTCCGGCAGGACGAGGGTGTCGAAGTTCGACAGGTCGGTGGCGGACGAGCCGCCGTAGGTGAGGGCACTGGTGGCGGACTTGAGGCTGTAGCTGCCGGTCTTCTGCAGGGCCACGCCCCACGAGGACAGTGCGCCCGTCCAGTCGGTCTCCGAGGACGGGGACGAGTCCTCACCCAGCGGGTCGGGCTTGCTGGTGGAGATGATCCAGTCGGCGTTGCCGGCCTCTTCGGCGTGCCCGTCGTCGAACAGGACGCGGTGCGTGGTGGCCGCGTGGGCGGGCGTGGCGATGACGGTGGCCTGGGCCGCCGCGGCGGCGGTGAGCAGGCCGAACGCGGCCAGGGCAGTGGTGAGTCTTCGGCGCGATCTGGTGAGTGCGAGCATCCGGCGTACCTCCGTGTGGGGTTGGGGAAGGAGCGGGCGGTGCGGGGCCGGACCTACGCGCGTAGACACAGCGCATCTGCGCGCGTAGAAATTCGGCCGTACGCCTGGCGTGCGGCCAATCGCTTGAACGGTACATGGCAGGAGTGGAGCTGAACAGGCGTCACCGGGGCCGACGGACGGAGATTGACCCGGCGTTGACCCGTGGTTGAAGCGGAACGGACTGTCCCCCGCGACAGCGGGCATCCGGATAGTGCGGGGGCCTTGACAAAGAGGGGCGGAGATGGAGATCTCAGGCATCATCAGTGCCATCGTGATCGGCATCGTCATCGGTGTGCTCGGCCGGCTGGTCGTCCCGGGGCGGCAGCGCATCGGCATCCTGCTGACGATCCTCGTGGGCATCGTGGCCGCACTGATCGGATCGGCGATCGCCAATGCCTTCGACGTGGCCGACACCAAGGGCATCGACTGGATCGAGTGGCTCATCCAGATCGGCCTCGCCGCGCTCGGCGTCGCCGCGCTGGACCGCTCGAGGGCGCACCGCTGACCCGACAACCGCGGTGACACACCGGCCGTTTCGAGCCCGGGCGAGGGCGTCGCGCGCCTCGCCCGGGTGCGAGCCGTGCTGCCCGCCGGCTTACGGGGAGCAGCCGGATCGTGCGTTCCGCACTCTCCCCGGCCAAGCAGCGTCGCGGGAGGCGTAAGGGCCCGGAGTCAGGCCCGCCGATGCGGCTCCCCTCGGCGATCGGCGGGCCTGCCGCCTCGACCGTGCACCCTCAGCGGGAGAGTCGGGCACATCGGGAGGCTGTCCCCCGGGGCGGCTGTTTCCTCTCCAGAGGTTTCCAGCCGCAGTTGCCCGTGAGGCGGGGCCGTTCGGCCCTGGCCAAGGGGCCGAACGGCCCCAGTTCGGATCACCGTCGGGCCGCCAGCGCGGCAAGCCCTTCGCGGCTGGACGGGTAGCGGGGCGTCCAGCCCAGTTCCTGCTCCGCCTTCGCCGCGGACACGCGCATGCTGGTCAGGAACATCGTATGGGCGTACGACATCGGCCTGGTGAACCACAGCGGCACGGTCATCGGCCTGGGCAGGCCGAACTGCTCCGCCACGGACAGGACATGGGCCCGGAACCCGAGCGGGGTGCGGTCCGTGATGTTGTAGGCCTGGCCGGGGCGGCCGTGTTCGACGGCGGCGGCCACCGCGCGTGCCGCGTCGGTGAGTTCGATCCACGGCAGGACCCGGCCGTGGTCGGCGGGGGCGGGCAGCTGCCGCTTGCGCAGCATGGGCAGGATGGCGTCGGTGCCGCCGGGGCCGTAGAAAAGGCCGAAGCGCAGCGAGATGCCCGCCAGTCCGGCGGCCTCGAAGGTGAGTTGTTCCTTGATGCGCATGCCCTCGACGTGCCGTTCCAGTTCCGGCGTGGTGCCGCGCGGGCCGAAGGGGTCGTCCTCGGTGATCACGTGCTCGCCGAAGTCCCCGTAGCCGTAGCCGAAGACCATCGACTCGCTCACGAAGCGGGAGGCACCGGTGGCCTGCGCGGCCTCCACGAGGTGGGCGGTGCCGGCGATGCGCAGCGCGTCGGTGGCATGCATGTCGCGATGGCGCATGGGCGCCTTGCGCAGGGCGGTCGCGGCGTGGATGACGGTGTCGAAGTGCTGTCCGTCGACGGCGCGCAGCAGCGCGTCGCGATCCATGAGGTCGGCCCGGACGCCGTTCGCCGGTCCCCGGCCAAGGCCGGTGACCTTGTGGCCGGCCTCGGTCAGGGCGCGGGTGATGTGACCGCCGAGGACGCCGCTGGCGCCGGCGAGGAGGATGCTCTGGTTCTTCTGGTTCGTCGTCATGTCCGTGCGACGGATCGGGCGGCCGCGGATGTGACATCGCGGTGGATGCGCCCCCGGCTACGGCAGGTAGATGTAGGGCGTCGTCGTGGTCAGCGGCTCGAAGCCCAGGCGTTCGAGGATGGGACGGCTCTGGCTGGAGGCGTCCACCTGGAGGTAGCGGTAGCCGCGCTGCGCGGCGGCGCGGGCCCGGTGGGCGACCAGGGCACGGTAGATGCCGCGGCCGCGCCAGGCCTCTACGGTCCCGCCGCCCCACAGGCCGGCGAACCGGGTACCGGGCACGAACTCCATCCGAGCCGCACTCACCGGCTCCTCGCCGGCGAGGGCGACGGTGGCAAGGACCGTGTCCGGCTCCCCGGTGAGCTGTGCCAGCAGTTGATGGCGCAGGCGGGAGCCGTCGGTGCCGAAGGCCTTCTCGTGGACGTCCGCCACCATGTCGACGCCGGCCGCGTCGGTGACCGGCAGCAGACGGATGCCCTCGGGCGGCCCGGCGTCGAGGTCCAGGTCGGCCACCTCGGCGATCATCAGCGTCTCCTCGGGCTCGGGCTCGAATCCTGCGGCCCTGAGCCGCTGCCCCAGATCCCCCGGCCGGTCGTGCCCGTACAGCTTCCACTCGAACTCGTGGCCAAGGCCGGAGAAGTACGCGATCTGCTCGGCGATCGCCGCGTCGGCGTCCGTCTCGTCCAGGCCGGACCAGACGACGCCGTTCCAGCCACGGGCCGAGGAGACGTGGCGGACCACACCGCCGACCCGCTCGACCCGCGCGGCGGGGCCGTCGGGCTGGGCGCCTTCGCGCATGTCACGGTCGAAGAGGGCGAGCACCCCGGCATGATCCATGTGCTCACTCCAGCATCCGGGGGCGGCCGCGGCAACGGTTTTACGGGCTCCCCTGCGGCCGTACCACTGCCAGGTACGTGCTCAGCCGGTCCCGGTTGCGGGCCAGGCAGTCGATGCGCGCCTGGATGCGGTCGAGGTGGGTTTGGAGCAGTGCGGCAGTCTCGGGGGTCAGGCACTCGGCGGGCAGCAGGATCTCGTCCGGGCCGGACAGATAGGGCAGGATCGCCCGGATCATCTCCGTGGTCAGGCCGGAATCCAGCAGCCCGCGGATCTGCTGGACGTCCTGGACCGCGGACTCGCCGTAGTCGCGGTAGCCGTTCTCGGTGCGGTCGGGGCTGAGGAGGCGCTGCTCCTCGTAGTAGCGCAGCAGCCTGGTGGGGACGCCGGTGCGGCGGGAGAGTTCGCCGATCTTCATGGCCGCCTCCGGGGGTCGCCCTTGCCTTCACACTGATGTGAAGGTCCGAGCATGGTCGCATGTCCACCACATCAATGGCCAAGGGCACCGCCATGCCTGTTTCGCTGCCGTGGCCGGGGCTGCTCGCCCTGTCCACGGCCGCCTTCACCGCCGTCCTGACCGAACTGCTCCCGGCCGGTCTGCCGCCCCGGATGGCACCGGCGCTGGGTGTCTCCGAGGCGCGCGTCGGATTCCTGGTCACCGGGTACGCCGTCGCCTCGTTCACGGCGGCGATCCCGCTCACCGCGCTGCTGCGGGGGCTGCCCCGGCGACCGGTGCTGGTCGGCGCGCTGCTGGGGTTCGCGCTGAGCAACGCGGTGGTCGCGCTGTCGTCGTCGTACGCCCTCACCTTTGCCGCACGGGTGTTCGCCGGATGCATGGGTGGACTGCTGTGGGCGATGCTCGTCGGGTACGCGGCCCGGATGGTGCCGGTCGATCGGCGGGGACGGGCGATCGCCATCGTGCTGGGCGGGATCACACTGGCCCTGGCGCTGGGAGTGCCGGCCGGGACCGCGCTGGCGGGGACGCTGGGCTGGCGGACGGCCTTCGGGGTACTGGCCGGGCTGGCGGTGCTGCTGGTGGGCTGGGTGCGGTGGCGGGTGCCCGGGTTTCCGGGCGAGGCGCCGGATGCGCGCCTGCCGCTCGCCCGGGTGGCGCTGCTGCCGGGTCTGCCAGCCGTCCTGTCCGTCACGCTGTTGCTGCTCCTCGGGCATCAGGTGATGTACACATACGTCGCCCCGTTCGCGGCGCACGCCGGTTTCGGCCGTACGGATGTGGTGCTGCTGGTGTTCGGGGCGGCCACGCCGGCCGGGATCTGGATCACCGGGGTGGTCGTCGACCGGCATCTGCGGGCCACGCTGCTCGGCGCGCTCGCGCTGTGCGCGGCCGCCATGCCCGCCCTCGCCCTGTACGCCCGCGCACCCACCCTGCTGCTCGCCTCGGTCGCCCTGTGGGGCGTGGCGTTCGGCGGTGCGCCGACTCTGATCCAGACCGCGCTGGTCGACGCCTCGGGTCCCGCCCACGCGGACGTGGCCACCTCCTTGCAGACCACCGTGTACAACGCGGGTATCGCCGCCGGTTCGCTGACCGGCGGTGTGGCCCTGGAGAAGCTGGGCCCGGGGGCGCTGCCCTGGATGGCGCTGCCGCTGATCACTGCGGCCCTCATCACCGTGGCCCTCGCCCGCCGGCACGCCTTCCCGGCCGGCCGGGGCCGTCCACCGGCTGCTCCGTGAAGATCACGGAGCGAGGGCCGTACGACAAGGCGCACGCCCCCGGGGCGGATCGTGTCCGTGGCGTCGTCGCGCCAACCGCACTCCGGGCCGCCCCAGTTGAAGGCCCGCGCCGCCGGCACACACCCTCGGCATTCCACCGGGTCGCGCCGGACGTGATGCCGGACCGCCCGTGTCCCGGCCCTGCGGGCGAGGTGCGGGCGCTCGGCCGCCGGCACGCCGAAGCGCCCGGCGGCGGTGGCCCGTTCCTCCCGAGATGCACTCGTCCGGCCGCAGTGCCTACGATCTAGGAAGCCAGGACGACCAGACCAGGTGGACGGCCCGGTCTCCTCCAACGGGGGGAGGCGCTTGCCCTTGCTGCCGGCAAAGCGGCTGATGGCCGCACATATAGCGCTGGTGGCCGCCACCACGGCCGTCTACTTGACGGTGCCCGCCGCGCGCGCGCCCGCGTGGGCCGTCATCGGCCTGTCCGGCACCGCCGCCGTGCTCATCGGCAGCACGGTCAACCGGCCCGCCCACCGCTGGCCCTGGTGGGTGCTCGCCGCCGGACTGCTCACCTTCATCGCGGGCGACACCTACTACAACGTGGTGGAGGAGTACTTCCACGCCTCCAACCCGTTCCCCTCCCCCTCGGACGCCTCCTACCTCAGCACGTATCCCCTCTTCGCCCTCGGGCTGTCCGGTCTGGTCCGATACCGGTGGGCGGGGCACGACCTGCCGAGTCTGCTCGACGCGCTGATCATCACCGCGGGTCTGGCGCTGCCCGTGTGGGTGTACCTGGTGCAGCCGCTCACCACGGTGCAGGGGCTGACCTGGGAGCAGCGGGCCATCAGCATCGCCTACCCCCTCGGCGACGTCCTGGTCCTGGCCCTGCTGGCACGGCTGCTGACACCGAATCCGGTCGACCGGCACAACCGGTCGGTGCAGTACCTGGTCGTCGGGACGGTGACGCTGCTCGGCTTCGACATTGCCTACGGGATGCTGCAGCTCAACGACACCTGGCAGGCGGGCACGGTGCTGGACTCGGGCTGGATCGTCTTCTACACCGCGTGGGGCCAGGCCGCACTGCACCCGGACATGGTGCAGCTGACCGCCGCCCGGCCCCAGCAGGGGTCCCTGCTGCCGCCGCAGCGGCGGCTGGTGATGCTGACCCTGGTCACGCTCATCGCACCGGGAATCCTGCTGTACGAGGGGCTGACCCGCTCGGCACACGACGCGGCTGTGATCGCCGCGTTCTCCGGTGTGCTGATGCTGCTGGTGATCCTGCGGCTGGCGGGGATGGTGGTGGCCCACCGCAAGGCGGTGACACGGGAACTGGCGCTGCGCAGGGCAGCCGCCTCGCTGGTCTCGGCGGTCCGGCCGCAGGAGGTCGCGCGGTCCTGCGAGTCAGCCGTCGACCGGCTCCTGGGCACCATGGTCGGCCACCGGACCCTGCTGCTGCCCGCCGAAGGCGCGCCCGATCTGGCCCCGCACCACGCGCAGATCGTGCACGCCCGCGACCTGGCCACGGACACCGGCGCCGAACTGGACGAGGCGGCAACCGTCCTGGTCTGCCTCATGATCCCGCCCGACCGCCCGTACGGAGACGTCCCGGGCGTCCTGCTGGTCGCCGGGCCGGCCGAGACGCTCGCCGAGACGCGGGGCTCGATGGAGATCCTGGCCTCGCACGCGGGGCTGGCCATGGAGCGCATCGCCCTGCGCCAGGAGATCGTCCGCAGGGAGAGCGAGGCGTACTTCCGCACGCTGGTGCGCAACACCTCGGACGTCATCCTCATCGTCGAGGACGACAACACCATCCGGTACGCCAGCCCGTCGGCGGCGACCGTCTTCGGCACCAACGACGTGGTCGGCGCATCGCTGCCCGACCTGGTCGACCCGCGGGACCGGCACCGTGCGGCACGGGAGCTGACGGCCGTGCGGGAAACCGGGCCGCGGGCCACCCACGACCACTGGTGGGTGCGCCACCGGGCGGGCCGCGTCGAGGTGGAGGTGCGGTGCAGCGACTTCCGCGACGAGCGGACCGTGGCGGGGCTCGTCGTCACCCTGCGCGATGTGACCGAGCAGCGCCGACTGGCCCACGAGCTGACCCAGCGGGCCTTCCACGACTCGCTGACCGGCCTGCCCAACCGCACCCTGCTGCTCGAACGGATCGAACGCGCCCTGCTGCGCCGCCGCCGCGAGTCGTCCATGACCTGTCTGCTCTTCATCGACCTGGACGACTTCAAGCAGGTCAACGACACGCTCGGGCACTCGGCGGGCGACCACCTGCTGATCGCCGTCGGCGACCGCCTCTCCAAGACGCTGCGGCGCACCGACACTGCGGCCCGGCTGGGCGGCGACGAGTTCGCCGTCCTGATGGAGGACGCCCGTGAACCGCTGGACGCGGAGCTGCTGGCGGCCCAGGTGATCCAGACGCTGACCAGGCCGTTCGCCCTCGCGGAGGAGTCGGTGACGGTGTCCGCCAGCGTGGGGGTGGCCACGGCCCGCGACAGCACGGACGCCGAGGAGCTGCTCAGCCACGCCGACCTCGCACTGTATGCGGCGAAGTCGGCCGGCAAGCGGCAGTGGCGGCGCTTCCAGCCGCTGCTGCACACCCGCATGGTCGAGCGGCACGACCTGCAGAGCCGGCTCGCCCAGGCGGTGGCCGGCCACGAGTTCGCCCTGCGCTACCAGCCGGTCGTGGACATCTCCGCGGGCGAGGTCGTCGGCTTCGAGGCACTGGTGCGCTGGCCGAAGGCACCGCACCGGCCCGTCACACCCGAGCAGTTCATCTCGCTCGCCGAGGAGACCGGCCACATCGGGGTGCTGGGGGCGTGGGTCCTGGAGAACGCGGTCAGCGACATCGTGGGGCTGCAGCAGTTGCCCGGTCCGGTCAGCCCGCCGTACATCAGCGTGAACGTGTCCGCCCGCCAGTTCCGCGACGGGGGCTTCCTGGACCAGGTCGACCAGGCGCTGCGCACGCCGGGCCTGGCCCCCGGTTCGCTCCAGCTGGAACTCACCGAGACGGTGCTGCTGCGCCGCGACACCCAGATCCAGTCCGTGCTGCGCTCCCTTAAGGAACTGGGCGTGCACATCGCGGTCGACGACTTCGGGACGGGCTTCTCCTCGCTGCGCTATCTGCGGGACTTCCCCATCGACGCGCTGAAGATCGACAAGACGTTCATCGACGACATCACGCGCGACGCGCAGCAGGTCGCGCTCGTCGAGGGCATCGTGCGGATCGCCGACACCCTGGGCCTGCAGGTGATCGCCGAGGGGATCGAGGACGCGGCCCAGCGCGACCTGCTGGCCGGCATGGGCTGCCGGTTCGGGCAGGGCTATCTGTTCGCCAAGCCGATGACGGTGCAGCAGAGCGAACGCGTGCTGCGGGAGAGCGAGGGACGCTGCTACGCGCCCGGCAACGGCGCCACCAAGACGGTCGCCGTACCTGCCGCGCGGCCCGCGTCCCGGGCGCGGCGGGCGGCACTGTGGGCGGACCTCGAGCACCTGCGGCGGACCAGCCCGATGAGCGACGCGGTGCTGGACGAGGTGCGGGGCCGGCACATCCGCAGCCGTGGCCACTGGCTGGTCGACTTCGCGTCCTGCAACTACCTCGGCTTCGACTGGGAACCGGAGATCATCAAGTCCGTGGAGCCCGCCCTGGGACGCTGGGGCACCCACCCCAGCTGGTCGCGGCTGCTGGGCAGCCCGCGCCTGTACCCGGAGATCGAGGCACGGCTTGCGGACCTGCTGGGCGCCCCGGACACGCTGCTGCTGCCCACGCTGACCCTGATCCACGCCTCGGCCATCCCGGTGCTGGCCGAGGGCGGCCATGTGTTCGTGGAGGCGACGGCGCACAGGACGGTGTACGACGGCTGTGTGGTGGCCCGCGGTCAGGGCGCCACCCTGCACCGCTTCCACGCCCAACGCCCCGAGGAACTGGAGACGTTGCTGGCCTCGGTGCCCGCGGGCCTGCCGCGGCTGGTGTGCCTGGACGGCGTCAACAGCATGACCGGCAACGTTCCCGATCTGCCCACGCTGGCCGCGGTCTGCCGCGCCAGGGGTGCGCTGCTCTACGTGGACGACGCACACGGCTTCGGGGTGCTCGGGGAGCGCGGCCCGCAGGAGCTGTGCCCCTACGGCTCGCGCGGCAACGGCGTGGTGCGGCACACCGGCGAGTCCTACGACGGGATCGTCCTGGCTGCCGGTTTCTCCAAGGCGTACTCGTCGCTGCTCGCCTTCCTGGCCCTGCCCACCGAGCTGAAGAACCGGCTGAAGACGGCCGCGGGGCCCTATCTGTACTCGGGTCCCTCCCCGACGGCCTCCCTGGCCACGGCGCTGGCCGGGCTGGAGGTCAACGAGCGCCGCGGAGACGTCCTGCGCGCCGAGCTGTACCGCAGGACCACCCGGGTGCTGGATCACCTCGACGGACTGGACGTCAGGACGCTGAACAAGGACGGCCTGCCGATCATCGAGATCCCGCTGGCCAACGCGGACGACCTCGACGCGGTCGGGGCGTTCCTGTGGGAGGAGGGCATCTATGTGACGCTGGCCGCCTATCCGCTGGTGCCGCGGGACCGGGTGGGCTTCAGGATCCAGATCACGGCACTGAACTCGGACGAGGACATCGAGCGGCTGAACGGCACCCTGACCCGGCTGGCCGCGCGGTTCCCCTTGAGGGCGAAGGTCTGAGACGGCCATGAAGACGCACAACGACGACGTCGACTGGGACCGTTGGCCGGTCGCGGACTACCTCGCGGAGAACTACCGCGACCTGCACCCCTCCGACGCGGCGGTCATCACCCACCACTCGGCGTTCTACCGCCGTTTCGCGCCGGGTTCCGTCGAGCGCTCGGTGGAGTTCGGGGCCGGACCCAACCTGTATCCCCTGATCCTCGCGGCCGCCGCGAGCCGCCGGATCGAGGCCGTCGACGCGGGTGCGGGCAACATCGCCTATCTGGAGCGCCAGATCCAGTGCGGTCCGGACGCCAGCTGGCTGCCGTTCCACGCGATGTGCCGACGCCTCAACCCCGACCTGCCGGCCACGCCGGCCGGGGCGCTCGCGCATGTCAACGTCGTCCACGCGGACGTCAGGGAGCTGGAGCCCGCCGGGTACGAGCTGGCGTCCATGCACTTCGTCGCCGAGGGCGCCACCGAGGACTACGCGGAGTTCACGGACTTCTGCCGCGCCTTCGTCCGCTGCGTGGTCCCCGGCGGGCACCTGGTGGCCGCCTTCATGGAGAACATGCCCACCTACCGCATCGGGCCGGTGTCGCGCTGGCCGGGCTGCCCGGTGGACCCGGACATCGTCACCAGGGTGTTCACCCCCATGACCCGAGACCTGTCCGTCCACCACATCGACGCCGACCCGACCCTGCCGGACTACGGGGACTCGGGGATGGTGCTGCTGACGGCGGTGGCGCGTTAGGGGGTCCGGCGTATCAGGTCGGCAAACGCCCCCGGACGGAGGGCGTGCCAGACCCCACGACTGAGGGCTGGTCCGCCGGACGGGCCCTAGCCGAGTTCCAGTGTCGTGACGCCGAAGACGCGGTCCTGGGCGTAGGGGCGGACCGGGCCGGTGTACATGCGGGCCGTCTCGAAGGAGGGGGTGAAGCCTGCTCGTTCGGCCAGGGCGATGCCCGCCGCGTTCGTCTCGGGCACGTCCACGGCGACCTCGCTGCCGGCCGCCTCGGCGGTCAGGGCGGTGAACAGGGCCTGCGCGTCCTCGGGGGTGTCGGCGAAGAGCGGGCCGATGCGGAGCGAGTCGTGGCCGGGGCGGATCACTCCGTAGCCGGTGACGCGGTCGCCGGTGCGGCGCACTCGGGCACGGTGTCCGGTGCCGGTCAGCCAGTGCGCAAGGAAGCGGGGGCGGTCGGCCGGGTAGCAGGCGCTGTCGTAGGCGGTGAGGTCGGCGAGGTCGCTCTCCTGCACATGGTGCACGCCGGCCGGGGCCTCGGCCGCGGGAGCGGTCCCGGTGAACCGTATGGTGCGGTGGGCGAGTTCGAAACCGGAGCGGCGGTAGTTGTCCTGCTGGGCCACCACCCCGTCGAGACCGATGGTGCGGCTGCCCGCGTGGGCCAGCGCGGTCTTCCAGGTGGTGAGGCCGTGTCCGCGGCCGCGCAGGTCGGGCCGGACGAGGTAGCAGCCGAGGAAGGCGTAGTCGGGGCCGTAGTTGACGACGGAGATCGCCGACACCGGTTCGCCGTCGATCCGGCCGAGGAAGAAGCCGTCGGGGTCCTGGGCGAAGAACGCCGCTTCGTCGGCCGCTCCCGGGTTCCATCCCTCGTCCGCGGCCCATCCGCTGATCACCGGCCAGTCCTCGGGCCCGGCCTGGGTGACGACGAGGTCTTCGAGGGCAGCGGAGGTCATGCGTGCGCTCCATTCCGTGGGGGTACGGCGGACAAGGGGGCGCGGTGATCGACCGCGCCCCGCAGCATCCTTGCGGATCTTGCGGGGCGCGTCACGGTGGGTTTGAGCCGTTGCCGAGCGAGCTCAGCGCCCCGGCCCCGGACGGAAGCGCCGTCGGATGGCGGCTCCGCCCAGCACCAGTGCGGCGCTGGCCAGGGCGGCGGGCAGTGTCTGGTCGGTGCCGGTGTGGGCGAGGGAGGCCGGCGCCTTGCGTGGGACGGCGTGCGGGGCGGGCGCCGAGCGCGGATGCGCCTTGGGCGGGACGGCCGCAGGCTTCGGATGAACCTTCGCCGGGACGGTCACGGGCTTCGGCTGCACCTTTGCCGGGACACTCGGCTTCGGCTCCGGCTTGCTGCACGAGCAGGCGCCGGAATCGTTCGTGGCCTCGTTGTCGGCGGCCTCGTCCTCGGCGCCGACCACGTTCGCCGTGTTCCCGTCGGCGTTCACCGGGAGGTGGACCGGGAGCTGGAGAGTGTCGCCGGATACCGCGCCCGGCGAATCCTCACCGCTGCCGTGGGCTGCGCTGCCGCCGGCCGCACGTTTGCCGGCCGCACCCTTGTTGCTGCAGCTGTTGCCCGCGGCCGGGTTCAGGACTCCCGCCACGCTCGCGGTGTTCCCGCACACGTTCGCCGGGACGTGAACCGGGAGCTGGGCGGTGTTGCCCGAGGTCACGCCGGGCGAGTCGGCGGTCGCACCGTCCGCCGCGGCTGTGGCGTACGCCGGAACCGTCAACGCCATCGCTCCCGAGGCAGCGGCGACGGCGATCACACCGTTTCGGGTAACCCTTCTCATAGGTTCCCTGCCTTCCAGACATGGCCACGGGTGCATACCCGCGCCGGAGAAGCGGGCACTTGCCCGCACCGGATAAAACGTCTGGAAACCGTCCAGGTTATGGCTTATTCACCTTTCACCCCATCGAGTGGCGTGAATGTCGCACAGACAGCAAAACCGACGTAATGCGCGGCGAAGGAGCGCAGGGTAAGGCATCCCGTAGCGTCCCGCTCGCCCGGAGGCGCGCCCTGCGGCATCCGCTTATCGTGATCGAGGGCGCCGTTCTCCCGGTCCCCGGCGGGCGCCCCGGGAGGCATTGATGCTGGCCAAGCTGTCAACGCGGCCCGCTGTCCGACGCTTCGCCGTCACCGGAGCCGTAGGCCTGGCCCTGCTCGCCGCAGGGCTGCCCACGGCCGCCTCGGACCGCACCGGGCCCGACCTGTCACGGTTCTACCGGCAGAAGATCACCTGGTCCGGGTGCAAGGGCGAGGACATGCCCAAGGACCTTCAGTGCGCCAAGGTCACCGTCCCCCTCGACTACGCAGGTCCGAAGGCCGGCACGCTCGACCTCGCCCTCGCCCGCTACCGGGCGACCGGCAAGAAGCGGGGTTCGGTACTGCTGAACTTCGGCGGCCCCGGCGCCGGGGGTGTCAGCCAACTCGCCTCCGGCGGCGACGACTTCATGAGGCTCACCAACGGCTACGACGTGGTGACCTTCGACCCGCGCGGGGTCGGCAGGTCCTCACCGGTCAGCTGCGGAGACGGCTCCGAGGAAGCCTCGGCCGCGGCCGGCGGGATCGCGCAGAGCAACGATCCGCGGGCCGTGCTGCGGCAGTTGAAGGAGGCGGCCGCCCAGTGCGCGAAGCACTCGGGTCCGGTACTCCCCCACATCGGCACGGTGAACGCCGCACGCGACCTGGACGTGATGCGAGCGGCGCTCGGCGACAAGAAGCTCAACTACCTGGGCTTCTCCTACGGAACCCGGCTCGGCGCCGTGTACGCGGCCCAGTTCCCCAAGAAGGTCGGGCGGTTGGTCCTCGACGGAGTGGACACGCTGACCGAACCGATGTCCGAGCAGGGAGTGGCGGGCGCCGAGGGACAGCAGACGGCCCTGGACGACTTCATCACCTGGTGCACCAAGGACATCGCCTGCCCCTTCGGCCAAGAACCACGAGACGCCCGTGAGCAGGTCGTGCATCTCGTCGACTCCCTCGACAAGGACCCGGTGCCGACGGACTTCGGCCAGGAATTCACGGGGCAGGACCTGGTGGGGGCGATCAGCCAGGCGCTCTACAGCAAGGACCTGTGGCCGTCGCTGGAGCGCGCGATCGCCGAGCTGGTCGAGGACGGCGACGCGCGCGGGGTGATGGGTTTCTCGTCCGGCGGGGCCGCGCTTCCCTTCCGGCAGCCGGCCGGGGGCGGCGGCCTGGTCGACGAGAACGACGTCCCGCTCGACAACCTTCCGGCGGCGCTGATGGCGATCAACTGCGCGGACGATCCCGATCGCCCGGGCGCAGACCGGATCGTCGAGGACCTCGGCCGGTTGCGCGCCGAGTACGAACAGGCCTCCCCGGTCTTCGGCCGCTACCGTCTCACCGAGCTGCTGATGTGCTACGGCCGCCCCAAGGGCACCGACTTCATCCGCGACCGGGTGCGCGACGTCCACACCCCGAAGATGCTGCTCGTCGGCACCCGCGGCGATCCGGCGACGCCGTACCGCTGGACCGTGGAGACGGCGAAACGGCTGGGCTCCTCGGCCGTGGTGCTCGACAACAAGGGCGAGGGCCACACCGGTTACGCGTCCTCCAAGTGCGTCCAGGGCAAGGTCGACGACTTCCTGCTCTACGGCACCCTGCCGCCGACCGGCAGCTCGTGCGGCCCTGAGGACGACGAGACCCCGGCCACTTGAGGTGTCAGCTCTGCCAGGAGGCGAGCTGCTGCAGCGCCCCCGCCGTCCGTACGAACCCGTCGTCCCCGAGCAGCGCCCGCAGCTGCGCGTTCAGGCGGTCGACCTCCGGTTGTGCGGCGCGCAGGGCGGCGGCGCCCGCCTCGGTCAACTCCAGCCTCACGGCCCGGTGTTCACGCAGATGCTGCTGCTTGAGCAGGAGACCCGCAGCGGTGAGCCGTCCGACGAGGGCGGTGACGGCGGATTCCCGCAGGCCGAGGATGCGGGCCAGCTCCTGCTGGGTGAGCCCGGGCCGGTCCTGCACGGCGAACAGCGCGCCGAGCTGGGCCGTGGTGACGCCCGCGGCGGCCAGGCAGCGGCGGTCGACCGTCGTGCGCAACTGGTGCGCCGCCCGCTGCAGCAGGAAGTAAAGACGCTGATCAGGCTCGGACATGGGCCGATCTTGACAGACGGGACCGGCCCGCGCCACCCTCACTTCACTAGTGAAGTGAACTGAAGGAGTGAGCAGGACGATGGATCTGGACCTGGCCCGCGAGATCCTCGCCCAGCAGCCCTTCAGCAGGCTCCTGGGCGCCCGGGTGACGGAGTTCGGGAAGGGCGAGGCCACCCTGGAGCTGGACATCCGCGAGGAGCTGCTCCAGCAGTACGGCTTCGTGCACGGCGGGGTGCTCTCCTACGCGGCCGACAACACGCTGACGCTCGCCGCGGGCACAGTTGCGGGGGCGGGGCTGATCACGTCCGGGTTCACCATCGACTACCTGCGCCCCGCCACCGGCGAGGTCCTGCGCGCGCACGGCCGGGTGGTGCGGGCCGGCCGCACCCGGGTCGTCACCCGCTGCGACCTGATCACGATCGACGCCGCCGGGGAGCAGACCCTGTGCGCCGTGGCGCAGGGCAACATCGCGGTGATCGAGCCGAACGGCGAGCAGCGGTAGACCGGGAGCCGGAATTGCCCTGATTGCCCAGTACGGCTGCCCCTAATGCCCTTTGGGGGAAACGGCCCTATGGTGCTTGGTATGGAGCACGACCTGAGTCCCTCAACCCTCTCCGAGCTCCGGCGCCCGCGCGCCTATCCGGCCGTGTCGGTGCTGACGCCCACACACCGCCGGGAGCCCGAAAACGCCCAGGATCCGGTCCGGCTGCGCAATGTGGTGGCCGAGGCCAAGAAGCAGTTGGAGTCCGACCCCGCGGTGACCCGCGAACGGCGCTCCGACGTGGTCCGTCAGCTCGACCAGGCCCTTCGGGAGGTGGACCTGACGCATGCCGAGGACGGCCTGGTGATCTTCGCCGCTCCGGGGGAGCACCAGGTGTGGTCGCTCGCCCGCTCGGTGCCGGAGCGTGTGGTGCTCTCGGACACCTTCCTGACCCGCAACCTCGTCTCCGCCCAAGCAGCCGAACGGCCGTTCTGGGTGCTGTCGGTCTCCTCCGACCGGGTCACCCTGTGGAGCGGCGGCACCGACCGCGTCACGGAGGACCGAACCGGCGGATTCCCCATGACCAGGCGCCCGGTGAACTTCGACGCCGAACGGCAGGAACGCATCGGCGACATGCCGAGCACCTTCCGCGACGAGGACACCCGCCACTTCCTGCGGGAGGCCGACGCCGCGATGGGCATGGTCCTGCGCGAGCAGCCGCGGCCGCTGTACGTCACGGGCGAGCAGGCGGCCCTGTCCGCCATGGACGAGGTGGGCAGCGTCACCAAGGAGGCGGTGCACGTGCCGCACGGTGGTCTCGCGCACGGCACTCCCGACGCCGTGTGGCAGGCGGTACGGCCGCAGGTCGCCGCCGAGGCACGAAAAAGCACCGAGGCCGTGGCCCGGGAGCTCGAAGCGGCCCGTGGCCGCAAGGCGTTCGCCGCCGGTGTCGACGAGGTCTGGCAGAGCGCCCGCGAGGGCCGCGTACGGCTGCTCGCGGTCGAGGAGAACTACCGCGTGACGGTGCGCGACGTCCTCGGCGGCCATCTGATCCCGGCCGAGAGCGGCGACCTCGACTCCCGCGAGGACATCGTGGACGAGATCGTCGAGCAGTGCCTGGAGACGGGCGCGGACGTCCGCTTCGTTCCGGACGGGATGCTGGGCGACGCCCATGGGATCGCGGGAATCCTGCGCTACTGAACCCCACCCGCCTCCGGGCGGGCCACCGCTCGCCGATTGGCCCGCGACCCGGGCACGGCACCACTGGGAGACTGCGATCTCCTGGTGCCGTGCCTCGAGGAGATGTTCATGCAGGTCGCCGTGGTCACCTTTGACGGATTCAACGAACTGGACAGCTTCATCGCCTCCGCGCTGATCAACCGGTGCCGGAAGGACGGCCTGGAGGCCTTCATCACGACGCCCGAGCCGGTGGTCGCCTCCATGAACGGCGTCGAGGTGACCGGGCAGCGTCCCATGGAGTTCGTGACCGAAGCCGACGTCGTGCTGATCGGCAGCGGGGTGAAGACGCGGGACGTGGTCGCCGACGACCGGCTGATCTCCCGGCTGCCGCTCGACCCCGCACGGCAGTTGATCGGTGCGCAGTGTTCGGGCGCCCTGGTGCTCGCCCGGCTCGGGCTGCTTCGTTCCATGCCCGCCTGCACGGACAGGACGAGCCGGCCCTTCGTCGAAGCCTGCGGCGTCACCGTGCTGGACGCGCCGTTCCATGCCGCAGGGAACATCGCCACGGCGGGCGGCTGTCTGGCCTCGCAGTATCTCGCCACCTGGGTCATCACCCGCACGCTCGGCGAGGACGCCGCACGCGACGTCCTCGACTACGTGGCCCCGGTGGGCGAGAACGAGCAGACCGTCGAGCGCGCCCTGCGTGCCGTCCGCGCGGGCGAGGCCGCCCTGCACTGACGCTCCGCGCACCGGCCCTCAGACATTGCCGAACAGCGAGCTCAGCCCCTCCTCGACGGCCGCGCCGATGTCCTCCTGCCCGGCCGCCACCACGGCATAGGTGCGCAAAAGGAACCGGCGCAGGGCCGCGGTCTCGAACTGGAGCAGGGCCAGGCCGCGGGGAGAGTGCAGCTCCATCACGGTACGGGCCTGTCCGCACGGCCAGATGTGCACGTCGCCGTGCCCGGCGGGACGGCGCAGTCCCTCTTCCAGCAGGGCGCGGCCGAAGCTCCAGGTCACTCCGGTGCCGTCCAGGGAGACCTCGGGCGGGAAGTCGAGGTGCACGGCCAGCGGGTCCGTGGCGGCATAGCGCAGCATGGCGGGAACCGGGAGCTCCCGCTCGTCGGCGGTGATCAGACGGCCGCGGGCGGGCTGCTCGAGGGTGAGGTCCATGGTCCGTCTCCACTGCGGTCGGAGGTCGGCCGGATTTCCGGTGTGCTTGTACGACCCCGCAGGAGCCGGTTGCATTACGCGGAAGCGCTTACGATTTTGTGTGACCTGCATCACGCGGCGAGGACTAGAACAAAGAGGCGTCGAACGCGCGACTGAACGCGCATCGGAAATTCACAACAACCCTTCAAATCGCGTACGCTGCCTACGACTTGACCGGCCTGCGACGTACGCCATTCGCACCACACGACCGCTCCGTGAAGACTGTGGCATATGCCAGAAGCACCACCGTATCGTGTGTTGCCAAATCCCTTACAGGGCGTCGCGGGCTGTGCAACAGTCGTAACGGTCCTTCAAGCCGCCTGCCCCGGTCGTACCGTCCCCGCATCGGAGTGCGCCATGCCGTCCCACCTCTCTGCGGATCACCCAGCCGCCCAGCCGCCAGGACGCGGCTCGGTCGAGGCGCTGATATCGCAGACGCGGCGACTCAAGGGCGGCGTGGACGCCGTACGGCGGGACGCCCGCGGCGACGGTTCGGACCCGCAGGAGCGGTGGCAGCGCGCGCTGTGCGATCTGGCACTGCACCAACTCAGCGACCTCGACACCCACTTGGGGCAGCTCCGGGACGGCCCGCCGCCCGTGCCCCCGGCCACGGACGCGGCACACCTCGCCCGGGCCGTGCCCTCCGCTCCCCCGCGCGACTCGCTGCTCAGCCGGGTCGGCAGCGCCGAGTGGAACCTGCTGACGGACGAGGCGACCTGGTCCGGCGAGCTCTACCAGATCCTGGGCCGCGACCCCGCCGGCCCCGCACTCACCCTCGACGAACTGCCCTCCCTGGTACTGGACGAGGACCGCGCCAAGCTGACGGCGATGGTCACGGACTGCCTCGTCGACGCCAAGCCCATCGACGGCGAGTTCCGCATCGTGCGCCCGGACGACGAGGTGCGCACGGTGCACATGATGGGCGAGCCCGTGCTCGACACTGACGGCAGCACCGCCTCGATGTGGGCCGTACTGCGGGACGTCAGCGAACTGCGCCGCAGCCAGAAGGTGGTGAGCGAGACCCGTGACTCGCTGCAGCGCCACCAGCACCGCGCGCAGACCGAGCACCGGCTCGCGGTCGAGCTGCAGGAAGCCGTGCTGCCGCCATGGCGTGGCTCCCTGCGGCTCCCGCAGCAACGGCCCGAGACACTGGACCTGGCGGCACACCATCTGCCGTCCTCGACCAGCGCAGTGATCGGCGGCGACTGGTACGACGCGCTGGAACTTCCCGACGGCCAGACCCTGCTCGGCGTCGGCGACCTCACCGGACACGGCATGGCCGTCGCCTCGGGCATGGCGACGCTGCTGGGCGCCGTGCGCGGCATGGCGATGGCCGGCACCGAACCCGGGCAACTGATGGCCTGGCTGAACCAGTTACTCGACGCCACCGTGCAACCCGCCCTCGGCACCGCCGTCTGCTGCCGCTACCGCCCCGAGACCCGCACGCTGACCTGGGCACAGGCAGCACACCCCGCCCCGCTGCTGTTCCGCAACGGGACGGGGCGCAGGCTGCACGCGCCGAACGGCGTCCTGCTCGGTGCGACCTCGAAGGCCTCCTACCAGCAGGCGGAAGAGACCCTCGAGCCGGGCGATCTGCTCCTGCTGCACACCGACGGGCTGATGCCCGGGCGCGGGAGTACCGACACCGTGACCGCGGACCAACTCCTCGACCTGGCCCCCCGCTTGGCCGAGGCAGAGACCGCGCAGGACTGCGTACGGATGGTCGTGGAGGAATACGGCGAGGCCGACCGCGAGAACGACGCGTGCCTGCTCGCCGCCAAGGTGAGGTGAACCGCCCGGGTGCCCCGCTGAGATGAAGCAGCGACAGCTGCACAGGCCCCCTATGCCCGTGCGCTGTTGCCGCCCTTCGCCGTCCTGGGCAACGCGAGTTTGATCTCCTCCCGCAGCTCGTGGATCTTCGGGTAGCTGGAGTACTCCGCGGTGAGCCGGTACATCTGGCGCAGCCGGTCCCAGGTGCGGTGGGAGGAGTTGGATCCCATCGACATCAGGGCGAGGCGGGCATAGCGGTCGGCCTGTTCGGGGTCGTCGGCGATGAAGCAGGCTGAGGCCATGGACAGGAAGTCGAAGATCTTCGACCGCTGCCGTCCGTCGACCCTGAGGGCCAGTGCCTTCTCCGCATAGTGCTGGGCGTGCACGGCCGCTCCCGGTTCGTGCTCGGCCAGGGTGCGGTAGGCCAGGGCCTGCATGCCGTACAGGTCCTCCTCCTTGAACATCTGCATCCAGCTCGGCGGCGGCACATCGCCCCGGTCGGAGACGAAGAGGTCCTCCGCACGGCCGAGGGTGCGGCGCATCGCCTGGCCCTTGCCCATGGAGGCCTGAGCCCAGGCCTCGATGGTGTAGAGCATCGCCCGGGTGCGCGGCAGCACCTCGTCGCCGGAGCCGGACTGGGCGAGCTTCATCAGGTCCAGTGCGTCGTCGGGCCGGCCCAGGTGCACCATCTGGCGCGCCGCACGGGACAGTGCCTCTCCGGCGCGGGGCCGGTCGCCGCCCTCTCTCGCGGCATGCGCGGCGATGACGAAGTACTTCTGGGCCGTGGGTTCCAGGCCGACGTCGTGCGACATCCAGCCCGCGAGGACGGCGAGATTGGCGGCGACGCCCCACAGGCGTCGCTGGAGATGATCGGGATGACGGTAGGCGAGCATGCCGCCCACCTCGTTGAGCTGGCCCACGACTGCCTTGCGCTGCAGCCCGCCGCCGCGGGCGGCGTCCCAGGCCCGGAACACCTCGACCGAGCGCTCCAGTTCCTCGATCTCCTGCGACCCGATGGGAGCGGCCTCGTAGCGGTCGAACCCGGCGGGGTCGGCGTGCAGGGGATTGTCGAAGTCGGGAGCGTCGGCGGAGAGGGTGGGATCGGTGTGCAGCCAGTCGTGCATGGCGCTGCTGAGTGCGGATCCTGCGGTGAGCGCGACACCCGCGCCCACCAAGCCGCGTCGGTTGAGCATGAGGTCCATTCCCGTGAATTCGGTGAGGACCGCCGCGGTCCGCTCGGGCGCCCACGGCACACCGTCGGGATGTTCCACACTCCCGGCGTCCTGCCGTTTCCCCGCACGCCCGTGCCGGACCAGACCGAGGTCCTCGATGGTCACGACACGGCCGAGACGCTCGGTGAACAGAGCCGCCAGCACCCGCGGCACCGGATCGCGCGGGATCTCTCCCATGTCGATCCAACGCCGAACCCGGGAGGTGTCGGTCGACAGCTGGGGGTGGCCCATGGCCGCCGCCTGCCGGTTGACCAGCCTCGCGAGTTCACCCTTGGACCAGCCGGCCAGGCCGAACAGGTCCGCCAGGCGGGTGTTGGGTTGTCCGCTCACGTCAAGCCCCCAGGTTCTCGGCTGAGTTGACAGTAGCCCGGTGCAAGTTGCCGGGCGACTATTCGCCAGGGTTCGCCAGGGTTCGCCAGATGGTGTGCCACTGGGCATCGGGTGTCAGGTAGGAAAGCGCCACCCCGACCCGGTCGCCTCTTGAAACAAGGGACGCATTCCCCAGGGTGCACCCGAGGTGCCGGGCCGGGTAGCGCAATGTCGTCGCAGGCACACGAAGGGATCTGTTTCGCCCATGTACGCAGCATCGTCCTCCGTGTCCGCCCCGCCCCGGTCGCTGCATTCCCGCCCGGCGGGCAGCGGCCCCTACCTCGATCCCGGCGCGCGTCCGGCGGCCCCCGTGCTCGGCGCGGGCAGGCCGCGGCGCCCCGCCGGGCTCGGCACCCAACCGCTCAGCGGGAGACTCGACTTGTCCGGCCCCCAGGGCGCCCAGTTGCGGACGGCGATCGCGTCGGTGCACCGGATCTGTCCCGAGTTCGCTCCGGTGCAGGTGCTGCGCCGCAGCGGCCGGTCCGTGCTCCTGGTCGGTACCACCGGGCGCAGCACGGCCGTCGCCAAGTGTTTACTTGACCACTCCCCAGCCTGGGCCGAGCGGATCCGCCATGAAATAGCGGCATACCGCTCGTTCGTCCGGCACCGCCCGCCGGTGCGGGTGCCGAGACTGATCGCGGCGGACCCGGACAACTGCACACTGGTCATCGAGCGGATGCCGGGGCGGGTCGCGGCACTGCAGCGGCACCCGGCAGAGGCCCCGCCGCGCGCCGACATCAGGGCGGCCCTCGGCGCGATCTGCCGGCTGAACGCCTGGCGGCCGCCGGCGGGCACCTTCGACGCCCCGCTCGACTACGCGGCCCGTATCTCCCGCTACCACGAGCTGGGGCTGCTCACCGACCGCGACATGGGCGACCTGCAGAAGCTGCTGCACGGCATCGCGCACTCGGCGGGCCGGCAGGGCATGGGCCAGTTCTGCCACGGCGACGCACTGCTCTCGAACATCCTGCTCTCACCGGCCGGTCCAGTGCTGGTGGACTGGGAGCACGCGGGCTGGTACCTGCCGGGCTACGACCTGGCCACGCTGTGGTCGGTGCTCGGCGACGCGCCGGTGGCGCGCCGCCAGATCAGCCAGATCGCGCAGTCGGCGGGCCCGGCCTCGCGGGATGCGTTCCTGGTGAACCTGATGCTCGTACTGACGCGCGAGATCCGTACCTACGAAACAGCCGTGCAGCGTTCGATGCACGACACGACCCCGGCGGCACCGGGAGTGGCCCACCCGGGTGCTGCGCCGTCCGGCGAGGAACAGCGGCTGCTGCTGAGGCGGCTGCACGACGACTGCCAGCTGGCCCGACGGGCCGTACGCGCGGCGGTCGGCACTCGCTGACGGGGACGAAGGTCCGCGGTGCGCCCAGGACAACGGCGTACCGCGGACCTTCGTATGTGCGGACCTGTGCGGAAGACCTTTCCGAAGGGTCTTCGCCAGCGGCCATTGGTGTACTCCACTGACGCCCCGCAGGCCCGCACACCGCCGCGGGGAAACTCCTCCACCCTCGTGTTGACATGGGAAATCTCCTGCCTCTGGGCATGATTGACGGATCGTCGGCCAGCGGGTACCACTGACCCACCGCTCGGCCCTGCACGCCCCGCCACGCTCGTTCGTCCCAGGAGGCTGCATTGAGAGGATCTGCCACCGACCTCACGTCCGCGCCCGGCCACAGACGCGCCCGCAGAACCGCCGGCGCCCTCGCCACCGCGACCCTGCTGCTGCCGCTGCTCGGCGCGGCCCCGTCCGACGCCCGGCCCGCCGAGGACCGGCTCCAGCAGGCGTTCGCCGCCGCCTCCGCCGAGTACCACGTGCCGCAGAGCGTGCTGCTGGGCGTGTCGTATCTGCAGTCCCGGTGGGACGCGCACGGGGGCGCGCCGAGCGTGTCCGGCGGTTACGGCCCGATGCACCTCACCGATGCCCATACCGCGATCGCCCGCACCGCGCGCCACAGCGACGGCACGGGGGACGCGCGCGGGGACACGGCCCGCGCCGCCCTGCACCCGGACACCAAGGTGCCAGAGAACTCCGAACTCCCGCCCCGGCTCAAGACATTGCCGAAGGCGGCCGGCCTGACCGGGCTGAGCGCCGAGCGGCTGCGCACGGACCCGGCCGCCAATGTGGCGGGCGGTGCCGCGCTGCTGGCCGCCGAGCAGAAGGAGCTGGGAGAGCCGCTCAGCGCGGACCCGGCGCAGTGGTACGGGGCGGTGGCCCGTTTCTCGGGCGCGGACGACACCTCGACGGCGGCGGCCTACGCCAACGACGTGTACGAGGTGATGCGCACCGGCGAGCAGCGCACGACGGACGCCGGACAGTACGTCGTCCTGACCGCCCAGCCGGACCTCGCCCCCGACACCGCGCCACTGCGGAAGTCCGGCCTGCGCACCCTTTCCGCGGGCGGCACGGAATGCCCGAAGTCGGTGTCCTGCCAGTGGATCCCGGCGCCGTACGAGGAGTTCGGGGACAACGACTACGGCAACCACGACCTGGGCGACCGCCCCGCCTCGCAGAGCATCAGATACATCGTCATCCATGACACCGAAGGCACCTGGGACGGGGTCCTGAAGCTGGTCCAGGACCCCACCTATGTGTCGTGGAACTACACCCTGCGTTCCACGGACGGCCTCATCGCCCAGCACGTCAAGGCCAAGGACGTGGCCTGGCACGCGGGCAACTGGTACATCAACGCCAAGTCGGTAGGCCTGGAGCACGAGGGTTTCCTCGCCGCGCCCGACGCCTGGTACACGGAGGCGATGTACCGCGCCTCGGCGCGCCTGGTGCGGTATCTGGCCGCGAAGTACCGCATCCCGCTGAACCGGCAGCACATCCTCGGCCACGACAATGTGCCGGGCCCCACGACGTCGACCATCCCGGGCATGCACACCGACCCCGGCCCGTTCTGGGACTGGCGGCACTACTTCGAGCTGCTGGGCCACCCCTTCCGGAAGACCGCAGGCAAGAGCGGCGGGCTGGTGACGATCCGGCCCGACTACGCGGCCAACCGGCCTGAGTACACGGGCTGCGTCACCAAGGACGAACCCTGCGCGGCGCACGGCTCCAGCGAGGTGCGGCTGTACTCCGATCACGACGAGCACTCCGCCCTGGTCAAGGACGTGGGTCTGCACAAGAACGCCGACTCGACGATCGACGTCAATGACGTGGGCTCCCGGGCGTCCACCGGCCAGCAGTTCGCGGTGGCGGGCCACTACCGGGACTGGACGGCGATCTGGTACCTGGGCCAGAAGGCATGGTTCAAGAACCCCAAGAAGCACCGGACCGCGGTGGACGCGTCGGGTTACGTGGTCACCCCGAAGCCGGGTCCGGACAGCGTGCCGGTCTACGGGCGGGCCTACCCGGAGGCCTCGGCCTACCCGGCCGAGGTGCCCGCGCAGGCGGTGTCGCCGCTGCCGTACACACTGCCGAAGGGGCAGAAGTACGTGGTCGGCGACAAGGTGCCGGGCGAGTACTACTACGCGGTCACCTTCACCACCGACTCGCACCGGGTGGTGGTCGGCAAGGACCTGTACTACGAGATCCAGTTCGGACACCGGGTGGCGTTCGTACGCGCCGCGGACGTGAAGGTGGTGCGGTCCCGCCGGTAGCCGGTGTCAGCCCTGCTGGAACAGTTCCGCCGGGAGCGGCTTCAGCAGGGCGTACAGGTCGTCGGTGATGGGGCGGTCCCAGGCGGCGATGGTCACCAGGACGTTGTCACTGCGGTCGAACTGCACACAGGAGATGCGGCTCTCGGAGAGCTTGAGGCGGCGCACGATCAGGAGGTTGTCGCCCTGCATGACCGGCATGTCCTCGACGCCGACGACGCTCACCTCCTCCTCGTTCTCCAGTGCGATCAGCAGCTGGGCCACCTCGAAGGGGATCTCGTCCTCGGCGGTCTCGCGGGCCGGGGAGCCCTCGGGCAGATTGCCGATGATCATCGCGGGGCCGCGGCCGCCGAACAGGTCGTAGCGCAGGAAGACGCCCTGGCAGGTGCCGTCGGGGGCGGGCAGCAGGCCGGCGCCCAGATTGCCGGGCCAGTCGCCCGGGTCCATGGCCAGTACGTCGAAGTCGGGCCCGGCGGGGGTGGCGCTGCGGCGGCGGAGGAACGACATGTCGCCAATGGTACGTGGTGCCGTTCGGCGATGGGCGGGAGGTCGCGGGGCGGAAGGTCGTTGTTCGGCTGCGGGTCGCGGGGGCTGGTCGCCCCACGCGGCGGAGCCGCAAATCGATACAGCCCCGCGCCCCCGGGGAGGTGTGACTTCAGGTCGGCTTCAATGCGCCCGCCAATCCGGTGATCTCCGTACCCATCTTTCGGTAGACCGCGGACAGCAGGCGCACGACCGTCGGCTCGTCCAGGTGCAGTTCCTGTGCGATCTCCGGCTCGGTGCAACCCTGAGCTGCCAGGTTCGCGACGACCCGCTCCCGGGAGGTCAGAGTGTCCGTCTCGGTGCCGTGGAGGCGGCGGGGGCGCAGGCCCGCTGCGGCCAGTTCGTCGCGGGCTGTTTCGGCGAGGCCGTCGGCGCTGCACTGGATGGCGGCGTCGAGGCCTCGGTAGAGGTGTTCGGCGGCGTCCCGGGGGCGGCCGGTGCGGCGCAGTTCGGTGCCCAGGGCCACGAGGGCGCAGGCGAGTTCGTAGGCCGCCGGGGAGCGTTCCAGATGGGCGACGGACTCCTCCAGGTATTTGACGCGGGCCGAGCCCGAGGAGACCTCGGCGGCCGTCCGCAGGGCCTGGCCGATGGCGGACGGGGTGCCGAACTGTCGGGCGCGGGCGAGCGCTTCGAGGGAGGTGGCGACGGCCCTTTCGGGCGTGTCGTGGCTCTCGGCACGGGCGAGGTGGAGCTGCCAGGGGCACCAGGCGGGGTTGCGCATGCCGCGCGGTTCCAGACGGCGGCCGGCGGCGGCCAGCTCCTCGGCCGCTTCCTTGGTGCGGCCGCGGGCGAGCAGGAGTTCGCCGTGCACGGTCTGGGCGTCGGGGAAGACGACGGCGGCCGGGAAGGGGGCCTCGAAGGAGTAGTCCTCGGCGACCTGCGCGGCCTCGGTGATGCGGCCGCGGGCGAGGAGGACCTCGATGAGGATGCCCACGGCGTACCAGTGGGCGGGGGTGCCGGGGCCGACCCGCTCGGCGAGCCTCAGGCCCGCCATGACGAAGTCCTGGGCCTCGGAGAGCCGGCCGCGGCGGTAGCGGACGTAGGCGAGGAGTGTGTAGGCGAAGGAGAGGTGGGCGCCGCGCCAGCCCTGGCGCTCGAAGTCGGCGATCCCGGTCGCGAACAGCTCTTCGGTCCGCCCGGGCCGGTCGGCGTACATGAAGGCGAGCGCGACCAGGACGGGCACCTCGAAACCGCGGTCGGGTTCGGCCCAGCCGAGGCCGCCGGCCAGGGCGCGCTCGGCGTGGCGGAGGGCGACGTGGGCGGGTTCGCCGCGCAGGACGGCGTCCCAGGTGCGCAGGCCGATGATGTAGCGCTCGGTGAGGTCGCGGCCGCTGAGGCGGTCGGCGAGCCTGGTCAGACGGCGGGAGCGGGAGGGGTGGTCGGGTTCGTCGGCGCGGAAGGCGTCCCACATGAACTGTTCGGCGGTCATGCGCAGCTTGACGCGGGCGTCGTCGGTGGTGCGGATCTCGCGGGCGAGGGTGTCGGAGGCTTCGGCGAGGCGGTCGCTGTGGGCGAGGACCTGGGAGAGCCGGTAGACGATGTGCTGGCGCAGATGGGCGTCGGCGATGGGTTCCTCGAGGGCGGCGCGCAGGTGGTTGACGGTGGTGGCGGGTTCGGTGAGCAGGGAGGCCGAGCCCAGTTCGTACAGCACGACGGCGCGCTCCTCGTAGGGCGGGGGTTCCCGCAGGGCACGGGCGAGGTAGCTGCGGGCGGCGTCGGGGGCGCCTGCGCGGAGGGTCTCCTCGGCTGCGGCGCGCAGTTGCTGGACGACCCAGTTGTCGCCGTCGGGGTGGGTCTCCAGGAGGTGACGGGCGGCGGCGGAGGGTCCCTGTCCCTCATTGATCACGCACCAGGCGGCCTGGCCGTGCAGGGCGACGCGGACGCCGGGCGGGATGGCCCGGTAGACGGCGGTGGCGATGAGGGGGTGGACGAACTCCAGGGTCTCGGCGCCGGTGAGGATGCGGGCGCCGCGCAGGGCGTCGGCGGCGTCGGCGGCCTCCTCGTGGCCGAGTCCCGCGACGGCGGCGGCGAGCAGCGGATGGATCTCGGTGCCGAGGACGGCGCAGGCCCAGGCGAAGCGCACGGTGGAGGTGCCCAGGCGTTCGAGGCGGGCGACGAGGCCGCTGCCCTTGACGGCGGCGGCGAGGTCTCGCAGCAGATGGGCGCCGTTCTCGGTCGGGGCGAGGCCGCGGTCGCGCACCTTGGCGACGAGCTCCACCGTCTCGAACGGGTTGCCGGCGGTGACGGCCCAGCACTCACGGCAGAACGCGTCGTCGGCGTGCGAGCCGAGCGTCTCCCGTACGAGGCGGGCGACGGCGGCGGCGCTCAGCGGCTCCAGGTCGAGGGGGCGGCCGCCCGCGCGCCCTGGTAATCCCTTGAACGACTCGGCGTGGTCGGGGAGTTCGTCGGGCCGGTAGGCGACGACGACCAGCAGCGGCAGCTGTTCGGCGCGGGGTGCGAACGCGGCGAGCCAGCGCAGGGATTCGGGGTCGGCCCAGTGGGCGTCGTCGAGGACGAGGACCATCGGGGCGCGCAGCACGGCGAGATGGGTGAGCACCCAGTCGAGGCCGTCGCGCAGGCCCTGCTGGTCGGGCGGGGCGCCGTCGGTGGGGGCGCACAGGCCGAGGGCGGGGCCGACGATGTCGTACCAACTGCCCAGCGAGGCCCGCAGATCGGTCTCCGCGGACCCCGCCAGTTGGGGCTGCAGCAGCTGGCGGGCGACATGGAAGGCGACACGCTGTTCCTGGTCGCCGCCGCGGGCGGACAGCACGGTGCAGCCCCGGGCGGCGGCGCGCCGGCGGACCTCGGCGAGGAGGGTGGTCTTGCCGATGCCGGCACGCCCGGCGAAGGCGAGGAGTGCGCCGCGGGGGCGGTCGGACGGCTCGGCGCCGTCCTTGCGCAGCCCGGTGAGCTCTCCCAACGCCTCGTCCACTGCGGCGAGTTCACTCTCGCGCTCGAAGATGGTGCGGCTGCTCCGCACGCTGCGCTGCCCCATGACATACCCCCTGCCACGGTGGTGCGCCCGCGCGGGGAGCGAGCGCGCACCGTGACCTACAGGCACCTCAGCGTACGCCTCGCGGGGGTCGCGCGACCCGGTCTGTGGATTACTGGCCGAACCGCTTCCGGAGCTGATTTCCCCGCGGTGGAGTCTGCCCTGAACACCGGGGCACATCCGTCCGTATCCCCCATAGAGGGTCTCCCCGTGGCAGACGAGGACAAGCCCGACAGGTGGCGGGCAGACCCGGAAGGGGATGAGCCACATGGCACTCACGGCACGCAAAGCCCGTACGAGGGGTACGGCACTCGGGGTCACGGCGTCGGCCTTCGCCGCCGTCCTCGTTCTGGCCGCCTGCTCCAGCGGGGGCGGTGGAGGCGGCGGAGGCGGTTCGGCCTCCTCCGGAGCGAGCAAGGCCTCGGGGACCCGGGTGACGGTCACCGAGACCGAGTACGGGCTGAAGCTGTCCCGGTCGTCGTTCACACCGGGCACCTACACCTTCGTCGCCGACAACAAGGGCAAGATCACGCATGCTCTGTCCATCGACGGCCCCGGCGTGGAGGACGCCAAGACAAAGAACATCCAAGGCGGCCAGGAGGCGAACGTGACGGTCACCCTCAAGAAGGGTTCGTACGATTTGTACTGTCCGGTCCCTGGCCACAAGCAGCTCGGGATGAACACGCACATCCAGGTCGGCTGAGCCGTCGCGTTCCTTGGACGGTCTTGTGCCGGTCGTGGTGGCGGGCGACGCGTGCACGGTTCCGCAGGAGCGCCCGCACCACTCCTGGCGCGGGTGCCCCTTGAGGAAGTAGCGCACGCAGCGCGGCGCGGGGCAGGCGCGCAGCCGCTGCCGGTCGGGGCGGGTGAGGAAGGTGATCGCGGCCTGCGCGAGGGTCGCGGTGAGCTCGTGCGCGCCGTCGGGCCGCCTTTCTGTGGACGGCGGGTCCGGCGCTCGCGGGCCAGTGCAGCACGGGACGGTCGGGGTGCGGGCGGCCGCGGCGTCGAGGCGTGTGACGGCTTCGGCTACGGGCAGCAAGCCGGCCGCATGCCGACGCTCACGGCAGCCGCCTCAAGGGGCGCGGGGTACTGGGCGGCAAGCCCCCACCTACCTGCACCGCACCCGCGCACCGCCGGCGGCCAAGTGCCACTGCGGTACCAACCCGGTACCGGCCCTCACTCCTCCCCCATGACCGGCGGCACCACCGCCACCGGGGCCGCCGCGTGCAGCAGGACCGCCTGGGTGACCGAGCCCATCATGCGGGCGGGCGCCAGCAGACGGCGGCGGTGGCGGCCCACGACGACCAGGCCGGCGTCCTTGGAGGCAGCGACCAGCTGACCGGCCGCGTCGCCCGGCATCGCGTAGGTGTCGACGGGGACGTCGGGGTGCCTTGAGCGGTGCGGGGTGAGGAAGCCCTCGGCGAGGGTCCAGGTCTCGTTCTCGACGGCGTTCTGGTCGACCAGCGGCGGCACGAGTTCGCCGGGGACGGTCCAGGGCTGCACGGGCCACATGTAGGCGGCGACCACATGGAGGCGGGCGCCGCGCAGCCCGGCCTCGGTGAAGGCGAAGGCCAGGGTCGCCTCGTCGGGGCTGTCCACCTGCAGGCCGACGACCACGCGCGGGCCGGGCTCGACCGGTACGTCGCCGTGCACCTCGCGGCCGGGACGGGGCACCACCACTACGGGGCACTCGGCGTCCCGGGCGGCGGCCATGCCGTTGGAGCCGAGCAGCAGACTGGCGAAGCCGCCGCGCCCTCGGGAGCCGAGCACCAACAGCTGGGCGCCGGTGCCCAGTTCGGGCAGGAGGGCGCCGGGCGCCCCCTCCAGGCCGTGGTACTCCACGGCCGGCAGGTCGGCCCGCCCCTTGAGATATGTGCGCACCTGGTCGAGCACCGGGTCGTCGCCCGGCTCCGGCGGCCCGGCGGCAAGGATGTCGGGCTGGGCCCAGGCGGCGTACTGCCGCACATGGACCACCCGCAGCGGCACCCCGCGTCTGCGGGCGTCGTCGAGGGCCCAGTCCAGGGCGCGCAGGCTGTCGTCCGAACCGTCGACCGCCGCGATGACCGGCAGGGTGCTGCTCATGGTTCCTCATCTCCGGGAGACGGCCTTCCCTTCCCGGGGCCAGCCTCGCTCAGGCTTCGGCCCGGGAAGGGCGCTCAAGGTCGCGTGTCCGCAAAGACGGGTGGAACACCCCCGGATCGGCCCGTCGGCTCAGCCGCGGGGCCGCCGGGTCAGGTCAGGTCGAACTCTCCTTCCCGCGCCCCCGACACGAACGCGCCCCATTCCGCGGGCGTGAAGATCAGGGAAGGGCTTTCCGGGCGGCCGCTGTTGCGCATCGCGATGAATCCCTCGACAAAAGCGATCTGGACATCCCCCAGGCCACGGCTGCTCGAGTGCCAATCGGCGTTGCTGAGGTCCAGCTCAGGCTTGTCCCAGCCCGCAAGCGGGTGCTGCTGGATGGTGCTCTCGGCCACGTCCGTGCTCCTCCCGATTCGTCGTCCGCGGCCAGCCTAGCGATCGGTTTCTGTTGCCAACAGGCCACGTGAGGGGGACCTTTCCGGAGTCTTTCACGACGCCGGGGGTTCGCTCCCCACGAGCCACATCGAGAAGAACTGCGATCCGCCCCCGTAGGCGTGTCCGAGGACCCGACGGGCCCCTTCCACCTGGTGTTCTCCGGCCTGCCCGCGTACCTGGAGCGCCGCCTCGGCAAAGCGGATCATGCCGGAGGCGCCGATGGGGTTGGTCGACAGGACGCCGCCCGACATGTTGACGGGCAGGTCCCCGTCCAGTTCGGTCACCCCGGCCTCGGTGAGCTTCCAGCCCTCGCCCTCCTCGGCGAAGCCGAGGTTCTCCAGCCACATGGGCTCGTACCAGGAGAACGGCACGTACATCTCGACGGCGTCGATGTCGCGGCGCGGGTCGGCGATCCCCGCCTGCCGGTACACGTCGGCGGCGCAGTCCTTGCCGGCCTGCGGCGACACGGCGTCCTTGCCGGCGAAGAGGGTGGGCTCGCTGCGCATGGCGCCGCCGAGCATCCACGCGGGCGGGCGGGGCGCGCGGGCGGCGCCGGCCCGGTCCGTCAGCACCATGGCGCAGGCGCCGTCGGAGGACGGGCAGGTCTCGGAGTAGCGGATCGGGTCCCACAGCATCGGCGAGGCCTGGACCTTCTCCAGGGTGATGTCGTGCTCGTGGAGGTGGGCGTAGGGGTTCTTCAGGGCGTTGCGCCGGTCCTTGTAGGCCACCAGCGAGCCGACCGTGTCGGGCGCTCCGGTGCGCCGCATGTACGCGCGCACATGCGGGGCGAAGAAGCCGCCGGCCCCGGCGAGCAGTGGCTGCTGGAAGGGGATCGGCAGGGACAGGCCCCACATGGCGTTGGACTCGGACTGCTTCTCGAAGGCCAGCGTCAGCACGGTGCCGTGGACGCGAGCCGCGACCAGGTTGGCGGCGACGAGCGCAGTCGAGCCGCCGACGGATCCGGCGGTGTGCACCCGCAGCATCGGTTTGCCCACCGCGCCGAGCGCGTCGGCGAGGTAGAGCTCGGGCATCATCACGCCCTCGAAGAAGTCGGGGGCCTTGCCGATGACGACGGCGTCGATGTCGGCCCAGGTCAACTCGGCGTCGTCGAGGGCACGTCGGGCCGCCTCTCGCACGAGTCCCGCGATCGACACGTCCCGCCTCGCCGCCACGTGCTTGGTCTGGCCGATGCCTACGACGGCCACGGGCTCCTTGCTCATCGCGCATCCCCTTCGAGTACGGCGACCAGGTTCTGTTGCAGACAGGGCCCGGAGGTGGCGTGGGCGAGCGCCCGGTCGGACTCGCCCCGGTGGATGCCGGCGGCGGCCTCACCGATGCGGATGAGCCCGGCGGCCATGATCGGGTTGGCGGCGAGGGCCCCGCCGGACGGGTTGACCCGCACGTCGTCGCCGAGCCGCAGTGCCTTGCGCAGCACGACCTCCTGCGAGGTGAAGGGTGCGTGCAACTCGGCGGTGTCGACGGGCCGTTCGAAGGCGCCGGCCTTCTCGGCGGCCAGCCGGGTGGAGGGCGAGTCGGTCAGGTCGCGGACACCGAGGCCGTGGGCTTCGATGCGGTGGTCGATACCGCGGATCCAGGCGGGCCGTTCGCACAGTTCCCTGGCCCGCTCCCCCGCCGCGAGGATCACGGCGGCCGCGCCGTCGCCGATGGGCGGGCAGTCACCGGTACGCAGGGGCCGTACGAGGTAGTCCCCTTGCGGCACCGAACCCCGCAGCTGGGCATGGGAGTTGGCGGCGGCGTCCGCACGGCTGCGGGCGGCGACGGCGGCGAGCGCGGGTTCGTCGGTGTCGCCGGCGTCGATCAAGGCCTGCGCCTGAAGAGCGGCCAGAGCGACGGAGTCGGGCCACAGGGGGGCCACGTAGTACGGGTCGAGCTGCCGGGTCAGGACGTCGCGCACGGAGCCGGGTGAGGACTTGCCGTACGAGTACACGAGGGCGGTGTCGGCGTCCCCGGTGAGGAGTTTCGTCCACGCCTCGTACAGGGCCCAGGCGCCGTCCATCTCCACGTGCGACTCGGAGATCGGCGGCCAGGCGCCGACGCCGTCGAGGGCGAGGGTGAAGGAGAACGCGCGCCCGGCCAGGTAGTCGCTGGAGCCGGAGCAGGTGAAGCCGATGTCGGCGGTCTTCAGACCTGTCTGGTCGAGGACCTCGTGCAGCACCGGCATGAGCATCTCCACCTCGGAGAGCTCCTCGCTGGTGCGGCGGTGGTCGGTCTGGGCGAAGGCCACCAGTGCTACGTCACGCATCACAGCAGCTCCTTGTACGTCTCGTAGTCCGCGTCGGGCTCGCCGGTGGGCCGGTAGTGGTCGGGGTAGCGGGCCCCTTCGGTCCACACCGGTTCGACGCGCAGGCCCATGCGCACCTGGTCGTAGGGGATGCCGCCGATCCGGCCGTGCAGCGCGAGGCCGGCGCCGTCGAGGGCGATGTGGGCGTAGACGTACGGGACTTCGATGTCCAGGTTCTTCGCCTTGATGTTGACGATGCAGAAGGTGGTGACCGTGCCGCGCGGCCCCACCTCGACCTGTTCCGACGTGGCGACGCCGCAGGTGGGGCAGGCGCCCCTGGGCGGCACGTAGACCTTGCGGCAGGAGGGGCAGCGTTCGCCGACGGTCCGCCGCTCGGAGAGGGCGTTGATGTAGGCGGTCTGCGCGCGGCCGGGCGAGTAGGTGTAGTCGAGGCGGGCGTGGGCGACGATGCCGCTGATCGCGTCCTCGAACTCGCCGGTGTGCCCGGTGGTCGGGGCGGGTCCGCCGTCGTACGGCTCGAAGCAGGCGATGTCGGTGATGGCGCCTTCGCGCGCTTCGGCCCAGCGGACGCGGACACGCATGCCGGTGCGCACGGCGTCCGGTCCGGGGACGTCGAGGGCGTGCAGCAGGGCCGTGTCGGCTCCGTCGAGGCGGACCAGGACCCAGGCGAAGGGGGTGTCGAGGGGCTGTCCGCGGCGGGGTTCGTGGTTCCAGGCCCAGGTGGTGACCGTGCCGGTGGGGGCGACCTCGACCAGGTCGCGGATCTCCTCGGCGGTGACGGGGTCGTACTCGACGGGCGGCACGAGGACACGGCCGTCACCGGTCCTGACCCCGAGGACGACCCGCTCGCGCAGACCGGTCAGAAAGGCGCTCTGGACAGGCCCGAGGGATCGGGTGAAGGGGAATTCGACGGCGAGGGGAGCCTTGAGGACTTCGGTCACCGGGCCTACCTCCTTGAGAGAACGACGGTCAGGACGCGCCCCTTCAGGGGCGCGGGGCTGTGACATGTGCGGCTCCGCCGCGATGGGGGTCCCCCCGCTCGAGCGAAGTCGAGAGTGGGGGAGCGACCAGCCACATCCGGTCCGCAGTCTCCAAACCGGCCTGAGCCGGCGCAGCACTACGCGCGCCTGTAGACGGGCGGCCGTTTCTCCGCAAAGGCACGCGCCCCCTCCTTGGCATCGGCCGTGTCGAAGACCGGCCACCCCCGCTTGAGTTCGGAGGCGAGCCCGTCCGTCTCGGTCATCTCGGCGGTCTCGTAGACGGACGCCTTGACGGCCTCCACGGCGAGTGGCCCGCAGGCGTTGATCTGTTCGGCGATCTCCAGGGCCTTGGCGAGGGCGGTGCCGTCGGGCACGACATGGCCGATCAGGCCGATGCCGGCGGCCTCCCGGGCGGTGTAGGGGCGCCCGGTGAGCAGCATCTCCAGGGCGTGGGTGCGCGGGATCTGGCGCTGCAGGCGCACCGTCGAGCCGCCGATGGGGAACAGTCCGCGCCTGACCTCGAAGAGCCCGAACGTCGCAGACTCGCCCGCGACGCGGATGTCGGTGCCCTGGAGGATCTCCGTGCCGCCCGCCACGCAGTAGCCCTCGACGGCGGCGATCACCGGTTTGCGGGGGTGGTGGTGGCGCAGCATCGCCTTCCAGTGCAGGTCCGGGTCGGCCTTGAGGCGGTCCCGGTGGTGCTCGCCCTCCATGCCCTGGCCGGCGAGGGCCTTGAGGTCCATGCCGGCGCAGAACGCGCCGCCCGCACCGGTCAGCACGATCGAGCGGACGGCGTCGTCCTCGTCGGCCTCGATCCAGCCGTCGTACAGACCGACGAGCATGGACAGCGAGAGCGCGTTCTTGGCGTCCGGCCTGTTGAGCGTGAGCACCAGTGTGGCGCCTTCGCGCTGCACGGTGAGGTGTTCGGTCCCGCCCATCACCCATCTCCCCTCTCAAAGAACGAGAACAGGTTGCAGTAGGCGGGGAGTCACTTCAAGGGTTTTCTGACACGCAGTCAGATTTCTTCGCGCGGACCCTTCACAGTTGTCGCCCGCTTTGCTCTGATGACCGGCGAACCGACGGATGCGCCTTTCTTCGTCATGACTGTTGGTCGTCATGGCTGCCGGGGTCAGGAGGAGCGGTGGAGTACAACCTTGCCGACCTGTTCGAGTCGGTCGTCGACGTGGTGCCGGAGCGCGAGGCCCTGGTGTACATCGACCACCCGGGCACGGGCGCGGAGCGGCGCCTGACGTACGAGGAGCTGGACGAGGCGGCGAACCGTATCGGCCACCATCTGATCGACGCCGGGATCCGCCCCGGCGAACACCTCGGGCTGCACCTCTACAACGGCATCGAGTATCTGCAGACGGTCTTCGGCTGCCTGAAGGCGCGCATCGTCCCGGTCAACGTCAACTACCGTTACGTAGAGGACGAGTTGGTGTACCTGTACCGGGACGCCGATCTGGTGGCGCTGGTCTTCGACGCGGAGTTCGACGAGCGGGTGGCGGCGGCGCTGCCGCAGTGCCCGAAGCTGCGGCATCTGGTCCGGGTGGGCGGGGCGCAGGACGGGGTCTCCGCCGTGTCGTTCGCCCAGGCCGAGGCGGCCGGGTCGCCCGA
Organism: Streptomyces sp. NPDC001137; assembly: GCF_040298885.1. Taxonomy (NCBI): domain Bacteria; kingdom Bacillati; phylum Actinomycetota; class Actinomycetes; order Kitasatosporales; family Streptomycetaceae; genus Streptomyces; species Streptomyces sp. NPDC001137. Next base: position 148,923 of record NZ_JBEPBA010000017.1, on the reverse strand, counting down.
GCGCGGCTTTCCGGCGCGCTCGGGCGACGACCAGTTCATCATCTACACCGGCGGCACCACCGGGATGCCCAAGGGTGTGATGTGGCGTCAGGAGGACCTGTTCTTCTCGGGTCTGGGCGGGGGCGCGCCCACCGGTGAGCCTGTCAGGAAGCCGCAGGAGCTCGCCGAGCGGGTCGCGGCCGGCGGCTTTGGGATCACCTTCTTCCCCACTCCCCCGCTGATGCACGGCACCTCCACCCTCACCTCGTTGATCGGCTTCAACTTCGGGCAACGCGTCGTGATCCATCGCAAGTTCGTGCCCGAGGAAGTGCTGCGGACCATCGAGAAGGAGAGGGTCACCAGCATCTCCCTGGTCGGCGACGCGATGCTGCGGCCGCTGATCGACGCCCTGGCCGGGCCGATGAAGGGCACGGACTGCTCGTCGGTGTTCAGCGTGTCCTCGTCCGGCGCGGTGCTCTCCGAGACGGTGCGCCGGCAGTTCCAGGAGCTGCTGCCGAACGCGATGCTGCTCAACAACTACGGCTCCTCCGAGTCCGGCTTCAACGGCACGGCGACCGCTGACTCCGGGGCCGGGCAGTCCTTCCGTATCCGCGTCAACTCCCGTACCCAGGTGGTCGATCCGGCCACCCACGAGCCGGTCGCGGTGGGCGAGGTGGGCCGGGTCGCACAGTGCGGCCACGTCCCGCTCGGCTACTACAACGACCCGAAGAAAACCGCCGAGACCTTCTTCGAGAAGGACGGCGAGCGGTGGGTGCTGCTCGGTGACATGGGGACGGTGGACGAGCAGGGCGTGGTCACGGTCCTGGGACGTGGCTCGCAGTGCATCAACACCGGGGGCGAGAAGGTGTACCCCGAGGAGGTCGAACAGGCCCTGAAGTCCCATCCCGACGTGTACGACGCGCTGGTGGCCGGGGTGCCGGACGCGAAGTGGGGCAATCACGTGGCGGCGGTGGTGCAACTGCGCGAGGGCGCGCCACGGCCTTCGCTGGAGGACGTGCAGTCCTACTGCCGTACCCATCTCGCCGGCTACAAGATCCCGCGGCAGCTGGTGATCACCGAGACGATACGGCGGTCGCCCAGCGGCAAGGCCGACTACCGGTGGGCCCGGGAGGTCGCGGTCGCGGCGGACCGCTAGACGGAAGGCCGGGGCCCCCTGTGGGCCGGGCGGGGCGGCGGGCGTACTCTTTGCGCGCGGTTGACCCGGGTGTTTGAACGGAGGGTGACGCAGGGCCGTACGCGAGGTCGGCGGCTCGGCCCTACGGGCCCGGTCCGCCGTGCCATCAGCGGTTTCGCACGGAAGGACCCCCGGGTGTCGCACCTCACGCCCCCTCGTCAACTGCCGGAGACGGACGCGGACGCACCGGACAGGACCAGAGCCGAGGAGGCCTCGACCGCTCCTGAAGCCGACGAGCCGGCCGTGGACACCGCAGCGCAGGAGACGGGCGGCGCGGAGGACGGGAAGGAGCCGACCGAGGCCGCCGTCCCGGACACGGCTTCCACCAGCGACGGTTCCGCCGAGGAGGAAGCGGACACCTCCACGACCGCCGACGAGCCCGGCCCGACGGGCGCCGCCGGCTGGTTCGGCCGGCGCCGTCGCTACCCCCGCACGGCGGTTGCCGTCCACGTGGGCACGACCGTCCTGGCCGCCGCCCTGGTGTTCGTCGTGCTCCTCGTGCCCAACCGCCTCGACTGGATCACCGTCCAGTCCTTCCTCCGCCTCCCCGTCGAGGCGATCTTCCTCGCGGCCGTCCTGCTCGTACTGCCGTCGAAGGGACGACGGATCACGGCCCTCGTCCTGGGGGCGTTCGTCGGCCTTTCCGCCGTTCTGAAGTGCCTCGACATGGGCTTCCGCCAGACCCTGGCCCGGCCGTTCGACCTGGTCTTCGACTGGGTGCTGCTCAGCGACGGGGCGGACTGGGTGAAGGACTCCTTCGGGCGCTCCGGCGAGGTGCTCGCGGTGGTCGGGGTGATCGTCCTGGTCGTCGCCGTGCTCACATTGAGCGCGCTCGCGATGGTGCGGCTGGCCAACGTGCTGGCCCGGCACCGCCCCGTCGCCGTACGCTCCACGCTGGTCCTCGGCGTCGTGTGGATCATCTGCTTCACCCTGGGGGTGCAGTTCGGCGGTGTCACCGTCGCCACCAAGGGATACGCCCAGTACCTCGCCAACCGTGTGCAGTACGTCCGCGACGGCCTCGGCGACGCCGACGTCTTCAAGAAGCAGATGGCCGTCGACGCCTACGCCAAGACACCGTCCGACCAGCTGCTGACCGGACTGCGCGGCAAGGACGTCATGTTCACCTTCATCGAGAGCTACGGCCGGGTGGCGATCGACGATCCGACGATGGGACCGGAGGTCGACGCGACGCTCAAGGCGGGTGACGCGAGGCTCAAGGCGGCCGGTTTCGCGGCGCGCAGCGGCTGGCTCAGGTCGCCGGTGACGGGCGCCGGCAGCTGGCTCGCCCACTCGACGTTCCTGTCCGGGTTGTGGATCAAGAACCAGCAGCGGTACCGGACCCTGACCACCAGCGACCGCGCCACCCTCACCAGCTACTTCCAGAAGACCGGCGCCTGGCGCACGGTCGGCATCGTCCCGGGCGTCCGCAAGGCCTGGCCCGAGGGGAAGTACTTCGGCCTCGACCACATCTACGACTCCACGCACCTCGGCTACCAGGGCCCGTACTTCAGCTGGACGCCGGTGCCGGACCAGTTCAGCCTGGAGGCCTTCCAGAAGCTGGAGCACGCCAAGAAGAACCGCGACCCGATCATGGCGGAGATCATCCTGGCCTCCAGCCACAACCCCTGGTCGCCCATCGCCCACATCATCGACTGGAAGGACCTGGGGAACGGCAAGGTCTTCTACAAGATCAAGAAGGAGGGCACGAACCCCACGGAGGTCTGGAAGAGCGCCAAGCGCGTGCGCACCGAGTACCGCAAGGCCATCCAGTACTCCCTGGACAGCCTGACCCAGTGGATGCAGCGCTATGGCGACGACAAGACCGTCCTCGTCTTCCTCGGCGACCACCAGCCCGTCCCCACGGTCACCGGGGGCACCAGCAACCGGGACGTGCCGGTCACCATCGTCGCCCGCGACCCGAAGGTCCTCGACCGCGTCTCGAACTGGGGCTGGACGGACGGCATCAAGCCCGCGGACAACGCCCCGGAGTGGACCATGAACAAGTTCCGGGACCGCTTCATGACGGCATACGGGCCGCAAAGCGGCTGAGCCGGCCGGCCGACGACGGTTCGGTTCGGTTCGGTTCGGCGGGGGGTCCTTCGGATGGGTCAGCACAGCGCGCCGGGGGCTGGATGCCGTCCCTAGGGTCGCAGTGACGGTGAGCGGATCACCGGCCCTGAAAGGGACCCCCCATGCACATAGCACCGCGCGTGCTGAGCACAGCAGCACTGGCTTTCCTCGTGACCACCGGCCCGACGGCCGTCGTGGCACACGCACAGACCGACGTGGACTGCCGCGACTTCGCGTCCCAGGAAGACGCGCAGGCCGAATTCAACCGCGATCCGAGCGATCCGTTCCGCCTGGACGCGGACCACGACGGCATCGCCTGCGAGGACCTGCCGCACAGGCCCTCGGCCTCGGCCACGGTCACCCCCGCCATGCTCACCCCGGCGCCGGCGACCTCCACGCCGGTTCCGCAGCGCGGGGTGAACGCAGGCGTCGGTGGCGGCACGGGGCCGGCCGGCTTCGAGGTGGCGGGCGGTGTCGGACTCACCGTCCTCGCGCTGAGCCTGATCGGCGGTCATGTCGTGCTGCGACGGCATCGAAGCGCTGCGGCGGCCGGACCGCGCCAGCCGTGACCCCGGACGCCGGGCTGCTCACCTGCCGGTGAAACAGACGCGCCGGCCGTCGGCCGGGATCAGGCACACGCGGGCGTCGCCCGGACCGTGCGGCGGTGTCAGAGCCGTCATCGGGGTCGCCAGATAGGCGTTGCGCTCCTTCTCGGTGTCGACATGGATCTCCTTGGGGGGTGCGCCCGGCAGGGTGAGTTCGACCCGGTCGCCGAGGTGGAGACGGGCGGCGCGGGCCCAGACGGCGTGGCAGGCCGTGCCGTCGCGCAGCTGCACACTGCGTCCGTCGGCGGTGCGCGCCGCCAGGGTCCTGACCATCCGCGGGCCACCGCATCCCATGTCGAGCGGGTTCTTCCCCTCGCAGGTACGGCCCGAGCAGCCGGGCCCGGGCGTGAACGAGGCCGGGGCGGTCCCGGTGGTCGCCGATGACGACCCGTACGGCCCGGACAGCAGCACGGCGACGGCTGCCACCGCGGCCGCCGCCAGCCCGGCCACCGCGCCCCACACGTACGGGGCGCCGCGGAGGTTCCGGCGCTCGGAAGGCGGCTCGGGCGTCGCCCGGGCCCGCCCGCTCCAGCGGGCGTCGGCCAGCTGCCACAGGGCCAGCAGCCGTTCGGGGCGTACGCCCGCCACCTCGCACAGGGCCTGCACCGCACGGCGGGGCACCGGCTGCGTACCCGCCAGATAGCGCGCCCAGGAGGACTTGCTGTAGGGCGTGCGCCGGGCCAGCTGGGCCAGGCTCAGTCCCGCCGCGGCGCGCACCTCGCGCATGCTCCCGGTCAGCTGCGCCGTCTCCGGGCTCATGTGCGCAGTTTCTTCCAGGTGTCGGGGCCGACGATGCCGTCCGGCGCGAGGCCGTGCCGTTCCTGGAAGGCACGCGCGGCCCGCCCGGTCTTCTCCCCGTACACGCCGTCGACCCGTCCGCTGTCGAACCCGTGCCGTCGCAGCAGGCACTGTGCCTCCACCACGTCCCAGCCGGTGCTGCCCCGGTCCAGGAGCGCATCACGGCTGGTGGAGTAGCCCGCGGTGAGGACACCGTGTGCACGCCGGACCCGGTCGCAGCCGTACGTGTGACCACTGGGCAAGGCGGAGGCGCCGGAAGCGACGTTCTGCTTCGCCCCGCTGCCGTCGTCCCGGTGCCAGGCGGCTCCGCTCAGGAATCCGGCGCCGAACGGCGCCAGGACGGCCGCGACGGCGGCTGCCGGCAGCGCATGAGGGATGCGCCGTGACCGGGGCGTACGGCGTGGGGGCGGGCCCCGTCGCCGGCTGCCGCCGCCCGTTGTGCCCGTGCCGTCTCGGCGACCTCGTGCAGCACCAGCAGCCGCTCCGCCGGCGCCCCGCAGACTTCGGCGAGTTCCTCGGCCGCCGCGCGCGGCACCGGCTTCTTCCCGTTGAGATAGCGCTCCCAGGACGAGGAGCTGTACGACGTCCTTGCCGCGAGCGCGGCGAGGCTCAGGCCCGCGCGGTCCTTCAACCGCCGCAGCTGTGCGACGAGTTGCCGCTCCGTGTCGTCCAGCCCGGCGGGCAGTTCCTTCCAGCGCGTCATGTCACTTCCCCGCGTGCGTGCGCGGTCGCCGTCGTGGGGGAGGACGCGGTTCCTCCGGGGCTGTGTTGCGGGTCCCGTCCACTGTGACCGCATCCCGACCCCGCCCGCCGTCCCACGGTTTTGTCAGGGGCCACGGCGTCCCAGCAGGTCAGCGCGTGGGCCGTGCCGCGTGCCACCGGTCCTGCCGCTTCCCCTGGCCGCTGCCGGATCCGGCCGGGCAACGTCGTTGGTGCCACCGAGGGGCACGGCCCGGGAGCGTCCTTTCGTGCCCTCGCATTCCACCGGAAGCGATACGGCCCCTCAACTCACCGGAAAGGAACCAGCCATGACCATGCGCAGGACCCTCGCACTCGCGACCGTCACCGGAGCGCTCGGCGCCGGCCTGGTGCTGGGCTCGGTCGGCAGCGCCTCCGCGCGGCCCGACGTGCCGAACATCAGCCGTGGCGACACGGGCGTACCCGTGCTGTGCGTCCAGCACGGCTACAACGACTGGGCCAGGCGGACCCATCACCACACGATCGGCGAGGACCGGATCTTCGGCTCCGGCACCTACAGCGCGGTGCGGCTCTTCCAGCAGAAGTCCGGCCTGCACGTCGACGGTGTCGTCGGCAAGAACACCGGCGACAGCCTCCTGGACAACCTCCAGGGCGACGGCGGCTGGCGCTCCGGCTGCTACGAGCACCTGCCCAGCTCGCACCGCTGATCGAAGCGGACGCGCGTCGGGGCCCTGTCCTCTCGGGGGAGGACAGGGCCCCTCGCACTCTTCACTCCACCGCAAATGTCAGGGCAGCCGGCGCATCCCGCAACCCGAGCAGGGCGACATGGGGGCCGGGCCGCTACCCCACCGAAGGCGAAACGGCCGCGTCCCGGTCCAGAAACCCGGCGACCCGACGTGCGAACCACTCGGGGTCGTCCACCCACGGATAGTGCCCCGCACCAGGCTGGACGGTGAATTCTGCGTTCGGAAACACATCGGCGACGGTGCGCGCCAGCTCGGGGCTCGGGCCGCCGTCGAGCCCACCGGCGAGGACGAGGACCGGTGCGGCCACTCGGGCGAGTGCGGCGCTGGTCGCCGGCGGGTCGTAGGCGCCGTCGGAGCCGTAGACATCGGCGGCTTCGTCGTTGAACTCGGCGCGGGCATCGTGCTCCGCCGCCGCGTCGTCCCAGCGGCCGTAGAAGAAGGGCGCGAACGCCGGGTCGAAGTCGGCCTTCCCCGAAAGCCATGCCTCGAATGCCGGGAACAGGTCCTCGAACCACGGCTCACCGCTCCTCAGCCGTGCCGCGGCCAGCCGGTCCTCGGCGCTGGGCCGCCTCCCGAGCGCCCAGGGGGTGCAGGTGACGAGAACCAGCCGCGCCACCCGCTCCGGGTGCCGGGCGGCGTACAGCATCGCCAGACTGCCACCCGCCGAATGGGCGAGCAGGTCCATCTGCTCAAGGCCCAGGTGGGCTCGGAGCGCCTCCACGTCGTCCACGAGCCGGTCGCAGCGGTAGGTGGCCGGATCCGTCGGCACCGCGGAATCGCCGGTGCCGCGCAGGTCGAGCAGGACCAGTCGGCGGTGCGCCGCGAGACCGCCGAGGTCTCCGAGGTAGGAGGAGGCCTGCATCGGGCCTCCCGGCAGGACGACGAGTGGCTCTCCCTCGCCCCGGAGGTGGTAGGCCAGCTTGGTCCCGTCGGCTGCGGTGAAGGTCGGCATGCGCCGATCTTGCTGTCCCATGGCCCGGTGGCGCAACGCAGTTGTGGGGGCGCTGCAGAAAATGCGGGCCTCCCTCTTGCCTGCCCCGACGTGGCCTGAATTACTGATCCCGAACAGCTCGACCGAATGATCGGTCGCCCGTATTGATGTGGTTGGCGAAGGAGACGTCCCGATGGCGGATGCGACGGAGCTGCTGGACGCGGGGGAACGGCTCGACGCCGGGGCGCTGCGGGCGCTGCAGCTGGAGCGGCTGCGGGCCTCGCTGCGGCACGCGTACGAGCACGTGCCCTTCTACCGGGAGTCCTTCGACAAGGCGGGCGTCCGCCCGGACGACTGCCGGTCCCTGGCCGACCTGGCCCGCTTCCCGTTCACCACGAAGGCGGACCTGCGCGAGAACTACCCGTACGGCATGTTCGCCGTCCCGCAGGACCGCATCCGCCGGATCCACGCCTCCAGCGGCACCACCGGGCGCCCCACGGTCGTCGGCTACACGGACGCCGACCTCTGCCTGTGGGCCGACATGGTGGCCCGCTCGATCCGTGCGGCGGGTGGCCGGCCCGGCGACAAGGTGCATGTGGCGTACGGCTACGGGCTGTTCACCGGCGGCCTCGGCGCACATTACGGGGCGGAGCGGCTCGGCTGTACGGTCATCCCCGCCTCCGGCGGTATGACGGCCCGCCAGGTGCAGCTGATCCAGGACCTCCAGCCGCAGATCATCATGGTGACGCCGTCGTACATGCTCACACTCCTCGACGAGTTCGAGCGCCAGGGCGTCGATCCGCGCGGCACCTCCCTGCGCGTGGGGATCTTCGGGGCCGAGCCGTGGACCGAGGAGATGCGTCGGGAGATCGAGGAGCGGTTCGCGATCGACGCGGTGGACATATACGGGCTGTCCGAGGTGATCGGCCCGGGGGTGGCGCAGGAGTGCGTGGAGACCAAGGACGGGCTGCACATCTGGGAGGACCACTTCTACCCGGAGATCGTCGACCCGATCACCGGTGAGGTGCTCCCGGACGGCGAGGAGGGCGAGCTCGTGTTCACCTCGCTGACCAAGGAGGCGATGCCGGTCGTGCGGTACCGCACACGTGACCTGACGCGGCTGCTGCCGGGAACGGCACGCGTGTTCCGGCGGATGGAGAAGGTCACCGGACGCAGTGACGACATGGTGATCCTCCGGGGCGTCAATCTCTTCCCGACGCAGATCGAGGAGATCGTGCTGCGCACACCCGGTGTCGCGCCGCACTTCCAGCTGCGCCTGACGCGGGAGGGCCGCCTGGACGCCCTCACCGTGCGGGCGGAGGCCCGGCCCGACGCCGGACCCGAGGTGCGGGAGGCCGCAGCGCGGTCGATCACGGCGGCCGTGAAGGACGGAATCGGCGTCTCGGTGGCGGTGGAGATCGTCGAGCCGGAGTCGCTGGAGCGGTCGGTGGGGAAGATCCGGCGGATCGTCGACCTGCGCTCGCGCTGAGTCGCGCTAGCCGGCGAAGCGGTCCCTGAGCTCCCGCTTGAGGATCTTTCCACTGGCGTTGCGTGGCAGTTCCGTGACGAACTCCACCCGCTTCGGTGCCTTGAAGTGGGGCAGCTTCTCGCGGGCGTGGGCGATCAGTTGGTCCTCGGTCACCTCGCCGCGCGGGACGACGACCGCGGTGACCGCCTCGATCCAGTGTTCGTCGGGCAGACCGATCACGGCGACCTCGGCGACGGACTCGTGGGTGTAGAGGGCGTCCTCGACCTGGCGTGAAGCGACCAGTACGCCGCCGGAGTTGATGACGTCCTTCACACGGTCGACGATCGTGTAGTAGCCGTGGGCGTCCCGTACCGCCAGATCGCCGGAGTGGAACCAGCCGTCGCGGAAGGCGTCGGCGGTCTCCTCGGGCTTTTCCCAGTAGCCCTCGCACAACTGCGGGGAGCGGTAGACGATTTCGCCGGGTGTCCCGTCGGGGACGTCCTTGCCGTCCTCGTCGACCACGCGGGCGTCGACGAAGAGCACGGGACGGCCGCAGGAGTCCATGCGGCCCTTGTGCTCGTCGGGTGCCAGGACGGTGGCCAGGGGGCCGATCTCGCTCTGGCCGAAGCAGTTGTAGAAGGCGAGCTTCGGAAGTCGCTGGCGCAGCCGTTCCAGGACGGGCACCGGCATGATCGAGGCGCCGTAGTACGCCTTGCGGAGTCCGCCGAGGTCGCGGGTGGTGAAGTCGGGGCGGTTGGACAGGCCGATCCATACCGTGGGCGGGGCGAACAGGCTGTCCGCGCGGCCGGATTCGATGAGGTCGAACAGCCGGTCCCCGTCGGGCGCGTCGAGGATGATGTTCGTGGCGCCGACCGCGAGGTAGGGCAGCAGGAACACGTGCATCTGCGCGGAGTGGTAGAGCGGGAGGGAGTGCACGGGGCGGTCGCCGGCGCTGAGGTCGAGGGCGGTGATCGCGCTCAGGTACTCGTGCACCAGGGCGCGGTGCGTCATCATCGCGCCCTTGGGCAGGGCCGTCGTACCCGATGTGTACAGCAGCTGCACCAGGTCCTCGGTGCGCGGCTCGGGCCCGTCGTATGCGGAGGCCGAAGCGAGCCGGGCCAGCAGTGAGTCGTCGGCATCCCGCAGGGGCAACGTCCGTACACCGTCGGCGAGTCGACCGGTCAGGTCGGGGTCGGTGAGGACCAGCGCGCTGCCGGACTGGCCGACGATGTAGGCAAGGTCGTCGCCGGTCAGGTTCTGGTTGACGGGCACATGGACCAGGCCCGCGCGGGCGCAGGCGAGGAAGCCGATCAGATAGGCGTCCGAGTTGTGGCCGTAGGCGCCGACCCGGTCGCCGGGAGCGAGTCCCTGCTCGAGCAGGACGCTCGCCGCGCGGGAGACCGCCTCGTCCAGTTCCTCGTACGTCCACCTGCGGTCGCCGTACTCCACCGCGATGCGTGCGGGGGTGCGTCGGGCGCTGCGCCGCAGCACCCCGTCAACCGTGCTGCCATGTCCCTGCGTCATGACTGATGATCCTCGGCGCGTGGCCGGGGCAGGTCAAGCACCCGGGAGGCGCACGCACCGCTGACCGCGCGGCCCTGTGCCGCGCATCCCGCGTGGGATCAGCCCCACCGCACGGCCCCGGACGGCACCGGGCTGCCCGTGAACGCGTCCAGGAGGAGCCGCCCGCCCAGAGGCCGACGCAGTTTCACCGTCTTCTCCGTGCCCAGCAGCTGGGCTGTGCAGGGGCCGTCCTTGGTCCCGACGATGGACGCGGACAGCACGACACTGTCCTGCGTCTCCAGGACGTTCACTGCGGGACCGTCGTCGCAGGCTCCGTGCGCGGCGAGCACGGTGAGGGTCCGGCCGTCGTCGCCCACCCCCACCAGCCGCTGGAGTGGCCACAGTTCGTCGCTGGGAGACTCAGCCGCTGGTGCGATCGGAGGCTTGGGCGGCTTCGACGGACCAATGGCCACCCGCTTCAGCGGGGTGTCGTAGCCGTCGAGCGTGAACAGCCAGGCCGGGACGGTCGCCGGGCCGCGGCTGGTGGCCACGGGCGTCTCGCCCAGCCTGGCGCCGGTCACGGTGAGGCGCGGACCGTCGTTGGAGCCGCGGGCCAGGCTGTCGTAGGCCCTGCGTGCGCCCATCAGCGGCAGAGTGAGCGAGCGGCCGTCGTCCCACTTCACCACGCCGTTGGACTCCGGGGTGTCGGGGAGGGTGGTGCGCAGCACGAAGTTCTGGGTCGTGTACGCGCGTTTGTCGGCGTCGGTGTGGAAGGCGCCGTCGGGCAGCTGGATCGCATCGCCCACGGGGTAGTAGCCCTTCGCCCACTCCTCCGCGGCCTTGGAACCGTGCCAGGCGTCGGCGACCGCACGCGCCCGGGCCGTCGAGCCCCCGTGGCCGACGGCCTTCTCGCTGCCGCAGCCGACGGCTGCACCGCTTCCCACGGTCAACAGGGCCAGTGCGGACAGCAGTTTGACGGCGCGTGTGGTGTGCCTGCGCATGGGTCCCCCGGGGCTCACGGTGACGGTGACGGACGCGGTGCCGTTCCTGTGACGCTCCGGCACCCCGTCGCGTTCGATCCGTCCGCCGGCAGCGGTTCCCGGGGTCACACGGGGCGGGTGCGCCCCTCCCAGTACGGGTCCCGCAGCCGTCGCTTGTAGAGCTTGCCGTTGGGGTCGCGGGGCATTTCGGTGATGAAGTCGACGCTCTTGGGCCGCTTGTAGCCGGCGAGTTGTTCGGCGCAGTGGTCGAGGATCGAGGCGGCGAGGGCCGGGCCCGGCTCATGGCCCGGGGCCGGTTCGACGACCGCCTTGACCTCCTCGCCCCAGTCGTCGTGCGGGATGCCGAAGACGGCGGCGTCGGCGACGGCGGGATGGGCGAGCAGAGCCGACTCGATCTCGGCCGGGTAGATGTTGACCCCACCAGAGATGATCATGTCTATCTTGCGGTCGCGGAGGAAGAGATAGCCGTCCTCGTCGAGGTAGCCGAGGTCGCCGACGGTGAAGTAGTCGCCGATACGGTTCTTCTTCGTCTTGGCCTCGTCCTTGTGGTAGGCGAAGCCGCCGGTGTTCATCTTCATGTAGACGGTGCCGAGTTCACCGGCAGGCAGCCGGTTCCCCTCGTCGTCGAAGACGGCCAGTTCGCTGATGGGCCAGGCCTTGCCGACGGTCCCGGGCTTCTTCAGCCAGTCCTCGGCGGTGGCGAAGGCACCGCCGCCCTCGCTGGCCGCGTAGTACTCCTCCACGCTGTGGCCCCACCAGTCGATCATCGCCCGCTTCACATGGTCGGGGCAGGGGGCGGCGCCGTGGATGGCGTGCCGCATGGACGACACGTCGTACGAGCGACGCACGTCCTCCGGGAGCGCGAGCAGGCGGTGGAACTGGGTCGGGACCATGTGGGTGTGGGTGCACTTCTCCCGGTCGATCAGCCGCAGCATCTCCTCGGGCGTCCACTTGTCCATCAGGACCAGACGGTGGCCGATGTGCAGGGACGCGCCCGCGAACTGGAGCACGGCGGTGTGGTAGAGCGGTGAGCAGACGAGGTGGACGTTGTCGTCGTACGGCTTGATGCCGAAGATGCCGAGGAATCCGCCGAGATAGGCCTCCTCGGGGGTCTTGCCGGGCAGCGGGCGGCGGATGCCGCGGGGGCGGCCGGTGGTGCCCGACGTGTAGTTCATGACCCAGCCGAGCTCACGGTCCGAGGGCGCCGCCTCCGGCTGTCCGTCGAGGAGTTCGGCGTACGGGCGGAAGCCCTCGACTGTGCCGACGGCGTACCGGTGGGTGGCCGGCAGCCCGGCCTCGTCGGCGGCGTGGCGGGCGGGGCCGGCGAACCGTTCGTGGGAGATGAGCACCTTGGCGCCGGAGTCGGCGACGATCCAGCCGATCTCCGGGCCGACGAAGTGGTGGTTGACCGGGACGAGATAGAAACCGGCCTGGCTGGCGGCCAGATAGGCGGTGAAGAACTCGATGCCGTTGGGCAGGACGACCGCGAAGGCGTCGCCGCGTTCCAGTCCGGCGGCGCGCAGGCCGTGCACCAGCTGGTTGGCGGCGGCATGCAGGCGGCCTGCGGTCCACTGCTCGCCGTCGGGTGCGACGAGGACCGTGCGGTCGGGGTCGGCGGCGGCCTGGGCCCAGAACCCGGCGGGGGGCGTACTCGTCACTTGCCGCTCCTTCCGGCGATGCGGTTGATGCGGTCCACGGCCTGCTCGAAGCCGCGGGTGAGGTCGTCGAAGACGGCCTGGACGGTGCGTTCGCTCTTCATACGGCCGACGATCTGGCCGACCGGGGTGCCGAGCAGGGGTTCGACCTCGTACTTCTGGATGCGGGTGAGGGCCTCGGCGACCAGCAGTCCCTGCAGGGGCATGGGGAGGGTGCCGGGTCCGGCCGGGTCGTCCCACGCGTCGGTCCATTCGGTACGGAGCTGGCGTGCGGGTTTCCCGGTCAGGGCGCGGGAGCGGACGGTGTCGCCGGAGCCTGCGGCGAGCAGTTTCCGCGTCACCGCGGGCGAGGAGAGGTCGGCCTCGGTGCAGGTCAGCCACAGGGAGCCCAGCCACACGCCCTGGGCACCGAGGGCGAGCGCGGCGGCGACCTGCTGTCCGCTGCCGATGCCGCCGGCCGCGAGGACGGGCAGTGGATCGACGGCGTCGACGACCTCCGGGGTGAGCACCATGGAGGCGATCTCGCCGGTGTGCCCGCCGGCCTCGTAGCCCTGCGCGACGACGATGTCGATGCCGGCTTCCTGGTGCTTGACGGCGTGCCGGGCACTGCCCGCGAGGGCCGCGACGAGCACGTTGTGCTCGTGGGCGCGGGCGACCACGTCGGCGGGCGGGGATCCGAGGGCGTTGGCGAGCAGCCGGATGGGGTAGTCGAAGGCGACGTCGAGCTGGCCCCGAGCGACCTGCTCCATCCACCCGGTGATGCGCCATCCGGAGGCCTCGCCCTCGGCGAGTTCCGGGACGCCGTACTTGGCGAGCGTGTCCTTGACGAACTGCCGGTGCCCCTCGGGGATCATCGCCTCGACGTCGGCCTCGGTCACGCCCTCCACCTTCTTGGCGGGCATGACGACATCGAGGCCGTACGGCCTGCCGTCGACGTGGGCCTCGACCCAGTCGAGGTCGCGCTTGAGCTCGTCGGGGGCGGTGTAGCGGACCGCGCCGAGCACTCCGAACCCGCCGGCCCGGCTGATGGCCGCGGCGACGGCGGGGAACGGCGTGAAGCCGAAAATGGCGTGCTCGACTCCCAGTTTCTTGCTCAGCTCCGTCTGCATGGGCGCAGGATGCCGCAGTCCTCCGGCCGACGGAAGAGCTTTTCTGATACACCGTCAGATTTATTGACCGGCAGGCCTTGTTGACATGATTCACAACCGACACGAGGGTTTCTCGGGTGACCGACGACGCAGCGGAAAGAGATGCGAGCGACCGCCGGATGCCGACGCGGCGCCAGATCGGACGAGCCGCCCTGGCCCTGGGCGGCGCCCTGACCGTCGCCCCCTTCCCCGCGGGACCGGCCGCGGCGGCCACGACCTCCGGGCACCACCCCACCCTGCGCCACGGCAGCGCGGAACGCGCCGGCCTGCTCCCCGCCCATCTGCGTCAACTGGTCTTGGATGCCGAGGCGTTCCTCGGCCCCTCCCCCAAGCACCCCTGGTACGCGGGCGCCGTGCTGCTCGCCGGGCGGGGCGGCACCGTGGCGCTGCACCGGCCCCTCGGGATGGCGGTGCGCTATGCGGCGTACGACGAGAAGACCGACACCGGTGTGGAGTTCCCGCCTGCCCGGCAGATCCCCATGGCGGAGGACACCGTCTTCGACCTGGCCTCGGTGTCCAAGCTGTTCACCTCGCTGCTGGCGGTGCAGCAACTGGAACGGGGCGCACTGGAGCTGGAGGGGAGGGTCGCCTCGTACCTCCCGGAGTTCGGTGCGGCGGGCAAGCAGGACATCACGATCCGGCAGCTCCTCACCCACACCTCGGGATTCCGTGACTGGATCCCGCTGTACAAGGCGCCGACCCACGAGGCGAGACTTCAACTCGTCCTCGACGAAGCCCCGGTCAATCCCCCCGGCACCAAGTACCTCTACTCCGACCTGAATCTGATCTCGCTCCAGCTGGTCCTGGAAAGGATCACGGGCGGCACGCTCGACTCCCTCCTGCACGAGGGGATCACCGGGCCGCTCGGCCTCGACCGCACCCGCTACAACCCGCCCGCTTCCTGGAAGCCGAAGATCGCCGCCACGGAGGACCAACGCGGGCCCTGGTCGGGCCTGGAGCGAGGGCTCGTGTGGGGCGAGGTGCACGACGAGAACGCCTACAGCCTCGGCGGGGTCGCCGGACACGCCGGGGTGTTCTCATGCGCCTGGGACCTGGCCGTGCTCGCACGGACGCTGCTCAACGGCGGCTGCTACGGCCGGACGCGCATCCTGCGGCCGAAGTCGGTGGAGCTGATGTTCACCGACTTCAACACCACGTTTCCCGGCCACGAGCACGGCCTCGGGTTCGAGCTCTACCAGCACTGGTACATGGGCGCCATGGCCACCCCGCGCACCGCCGGGCACACCGGTTTCACCGGCACCTCCCTGGTGCTCGACCCGACCACCGACTCCTTCCTCGTCGTGCTCGGCAACTCGGTCCACCCGGTGCGCAGTTGGCGCTCCGGCTCCGCTCCCCGGCTAGCGGCCGGCAACAACCTGGCACGCGCCGTACCCGTACGGCCGGCTCGCGGACGTAAGGCGTGGTTTTCGGGCATGGCGAACGCCACGACCGCCACGCTCACACTGCCCCCGCTCGACACGACGGACGGCACAGCACGACTGGCCTCCGCCCTGTGGTGGGACACCGAACCCGCGTCGGACATCCTCGTCCTGGAGGCCACGACGGACGGCGGCACGACCTGGCAGCCGCTCACCTTCACGACCCGGCGGCACGGCGAGAACCCGCAGGAGCACCCGTCGGGCTCGGTCACCGGCTGGTCGGGCCGCGTCTGGCACCGGATGGCAGCCGACCTCCCGGCGCACCCGCTGCTGACCCTGCGCTGGCGGTACACCACCGACAAGCTCTACGTCGGCCGGGGTGCATACGTCGACGGAATCCGCGTCGAGACGCCGGACGCCGTCCTGTTCGACGAGGCACGTCCGGCGGACTCGGCGCGGATCGTCGCGGCGGGATGGGGTCAGTCGGCCGACTGACGGCGCCCCTCGCCCCACACGCATCGCCATAGCGTGCTCACCGGGATTCCCCCGCCTCCCCGCTACCGTGAGTGTTGATCAGCGCACGGAACGTGGGAGGCGCCGGATGGCCAGAAGGGTGAGGACCGCCCTCGCGGTGGGTGTGGCGGTGGTGTGCGTGGCCGGTGTGACGGCCGCGCCCTCGGACTCCGACCTGGAGGTGGTCCGGCTCGACCCGGCGGCCGCGCCGCCCGGCGGCCGTACCGTGGTGCACGCCTTCGTCGCCAACAGGGGGCCGGAGCAGACCGCGTCGCCGTTCGCCGTGGTCGTGAGGCTGCCGTCGGGCTTCACCGCCGAGGGGCCGTACTTCCCCGAGGGCTGCCGCGCCGAGGCCGGCGGCCGCCTGGTGCGCTGCACCTTCGGGCCGGGTCTGGCCCGGCTGAGGACGGCCACCGCGCTGGTTCCGGTGCGGGTGGACGCGGCGGTGCCCCCCGGCGCCAAGGCCGGGGGGCACCTCCAGGTGGTGAGCGTCGACGACCGCGATCCGCGCAACGACCGTACGGGGTTCACCCTGTCCGTCGACTGCTGATCAGCGGTAGACCTTCACGTAGTCCGCCTGCATGGTCAGCGGCGTCGAGCCGGAGGGAGCGGGGTGGTACTCGCCGGCGCTCACCGACAGGTTGAGGATCAGGTACGCGGAGAAGTCGCTGCCCACGCCGTGGCCGTCGGAGTAGACCTTCTTGCCGTTGACGTACCAGTCCACCGAGCTCGCGCCGTAGTGGGTGCCGATGGTGACCCACTGGCCGGGCGCGACCGCCGCGGCGTCGGTGTAGTAGTCGGAGCCGGAGGTGACGTGGTTGGTCAGCTCCAGCAGGTTCGGGTTGTCCGGATGGTACTCGAAGGAGTCGATCTCGCCGTTGCCGTCCTTCCAGGTCCACAGGGCCGGCCAGGCGCCGGAGCCGGAAGGCAGTTTGACCCGGGTCTCGGCGTAGTCTCCGGTCTTCACCTGGAAGCCGCCGCTGGAGCCCTCGGTGGTGAGCAGGCCCGTGTTCCAGGCCTGCTTGCCGTTCTCCAGGGTGTGCGAGGAGGGCTGGGCGGTGAAGGTCGCGACGCCGCCGGAGGTGGTGACCTTGCTCTGGTCCAGCCAGTCGAGCTTGTTGTCGTCCGGGTTGTGGTCGCCGTAGGCGTAGGACGAACTGTTGTCGCCGACCCACTTCGAGCCCCAGGCGATGCTGCTCGAGAAGTCGTCGGACCAGACCACGGACTGGCCGGAGACCGGCGAGCCGCTGCCGGACGATGTCGCGGTCGAGGCCTTGTTGACGGTCAGCTTGTGCGAGGGCAGGTTGTGCCAGGCCCCGCCGGACTCCTGCCAGAAGCCGAAGATCGTGTAGGTGCCGGCAGGCAGCGTGCGCGAGCCGCTGGTGAACTTCACACCGCTCGGGCATATCCGGACATTCGAGGCGTTCCCTGGGAAGTCCAGGTTCTTTCCGGCCGCGTCCCGGACGCCGACACCGAGGGTCTTGGCCGTGAAGCAGCTGGAGGAGTGCACGGTCAGCTTGGCCGACGCGGCGACACCCGCGGTCATGGTGGTCGGCGTCACGCTGTCCTGAGTGACGGAGGGGGCCGCGAAGGCCTGGGGGGCCAACGGCAGGAGCAACAGCGCGGCTGCTGCTCCGGCTGTGCCCAGGCGGGCAGGAGACAGGGAGTGGCGCATGGTGGGGGCTTCCTCGACGGCGCCTGCGAGGTGAGCTGTCCTGGGCGGACCGCTGACGTGTGTCGCAGGACTCGGCGTTCCGGCGGCGAAGGCCGCCCGGGACGGACCCCCGGAGACTAGGCAGATCCGCTGTTCACGGACAACGAGATCTCACTCACACACTCATGATCAACAGCCCCTCGGGGCCGGCACTCCCGCTGCCCGTCGCGACGCGCTAACCGTGCAGTTCCCGATAGGCGGCGACGGCCCCGGGGTGCAGGGGAACCACGCCGGTGGAGATCAGGCTGCGGACGTCGAGGAACTGGGTGCCGAGCGCCGTGGCGGGAACGAGGCGCGTGGCCCGCTGGACCAGTACGTGGGTGAGGGCGGCGGCGATGGGCTCGGGCAGGTCGGGGCGGCACAGGAGCAGGTTGGCCACGCCGATGGTGGCCACCTCGGGCGTTCCCCGGTACGCCCCCGCCGGCACCGTCACCGCTTCCAGCCCCGAGCCGGCCCGGCCCGGACCGGTGCGCAGCCGGGACAGCAGGTGGGCCAGCGGCAGGAGGCGGACGCCGGGGCGCGTGTCGAGGCGGGTCAGCACGGGCAGGGGGACGCCACCTGCGACCAACAGGGCGTCGACGTCGCCGTCCCGCATCGCGCGTGCCGCCTGCGGCATCAGCAGGTGGCGGACCTGTACGTCGGTGCCCGGGACGAGGCCCGCCGCGCGCAGCAGCCGGTCGCCGAGCACCGCACCGCCGGATGCGGGCGCGCCCAGTGAGACGGTGCGCCCCGCCAGCTCGGCGACGCTGCGGACGCTCGCGTCGGCGCGCACGGCGAGCTGGATGTAGTTCTCGTAGACCCGGCCGATCGCGCGCAGCGGGACACGGCGGCCGAACGGTACGGAGCCGCCGTACGCGGCCCACGCGATGTCGGCCAGGGCCAGCGCCACCTCGGTCCGCCGTGCCTCGAGCAGCCGTACGTTGGCGACACTTCCCTCGCTCTGGATCACCTGACAGGACAGCCGGGGAAAGACCGCCGTGACCTGCCCGCCGAGCAGTCGGCCGAAGGCCGCGTAGAAGCCGTCCGCCTCGCCGGTCGCGATGCGCACCACACCTTCCGCGCCACGGTCGGCGTGCCGTGCGTCGGCTGCCGCGGCGCCTGCCAGCAATCCGGTGCATGCCGTGCCGAGCGCGGCCCGCAGAGCGGTGCGGCGGGCGGTGCGGCCGTGTGCCTGCGCCTCGGGTATGCCGTTCGCCTGCTCTGCGGTCATGTCGTGGCCCCGTTCCGCTCGTTGGGGAGCACGACCCGGACCAGCAGGCCGCGCGGTTCGGCCGCCGCGAACTCGACGCGTCCGCCGCGACCGCGGACCAGTTGCCCGGCGATCGCCAGGCCGAGGCCGCTGCCGCGTACCTCACGGTGGCGCTCCGAGCGCCAGAAGCGGGTGCCCGCCCGGACGAATTCCCCGTCGGTCAGGCCCGGCCCGTCGTCGCGTACCTCGAACACCGCGTCCGCGCCCTGGGTGAAGCAGCGCGTCTCGACTCGGGCGCCGTCGCCGGCGTACTTGATCGCGTTGTCGAGGAGGATGTCGGCCACCTGGGCGAGTTCGCCCTCCGCGCAGGGCATGAGGACGGTCGGGCCGGGGGCGAACTCCAGGCTGACTCCGCCCTGTTGGGCCACCGGTTGCCACAGCCGGGCCTGGGCCGCAGCGACCGCTGTCGCGTCGCAGCATGTTCCCCGCCCGTCCGTGACGGACAGTTCACCGGCGCGGTGTTCGGCGTTCGCGAGCGCCAGCAGGTCGTCGAGGAGCTGCTCCATGCGTTCGAGTTCGGCCGTGACTCCGCTGTAGGTGCGGGTGGCGGAGGCGGGCAGGCGGGGCTGGAGCGAGTCGATGCGCAGGCGCAGTGCGGCGAGCGGATTGCGCAACTGGTGCGAGGTGTCGGCCACCAGGCGGCGCTGCTGTTCCAGTGCCGTGGTCACTGCGTCGGCCATGCGGTTGAAGCCGGTGGCCAGTTGGCGCAGTTCCGGGGGTCCGCCGGTCCGTGCGTGCTCGGCCGGCAGCCCGGCCGCCAGCGCTCCGACCGCACGGTCGAGGCGGTGCAGGGGGCGTACGACCCACCGGGTGGCGGCGCGGGCGAGCAGCACGCAGGCCACGGCGAACAGGCACGCGCCCGCGAGGACCAGCGCCCAGCGCAGGGCGATGTCGGCGGCGGCGGCCCGGACCGAGGCGCGCAGGACGACGGCCCCGGACACCCGGGTGCCCGTGCCGACCGGGCGAGCCAGCATCTGCGCGCCATGGGACCAGGGGCGCAGCGTGCCGCCGGGCGAGACGCGCTGGTTGCGCAGCGCCGCGTCGACCAGGCGGGCGACGGCGGGGTCGGCCGCACGCATGCCGCCCGTCTGCACCACCGGGGCGCGGCGGGCGTCGACGACCACCACCGCCTCGCCGTACAGCTGCGTGTAGCGGGTCACCTCGGCGGTCAGCACGCCGGTGTCGCCGCCCTCGGCGGCCTGTTCGGCCAGCGAGGCGAAGCGGTCGAGATCGGCGGTGCGCGCCGCGACGAGCTGCTGGGTGCGCTGGGACGCCGTCACGCCCAGCAGCGGCAGGGCGAAGCCGGCCACCGCGAGCACGGCGAAGGCCAGGACGACGGTCAGTACCCGGGTACGCATGGCAGGGCCCGGCCGGCTCAACCGCCGAACCGGTAGCCGAAGCCCCGGATGGTGGTCAGCACCTCGGGGCGGCCGAGTTTGGCCCGCAGCTGGGTGAGGTGGACGTCGAGCGAGCGGGACACGGCGAGGTAGGCGTCCCCCCACACCTCGTCCATCAGCTGCTGACGGCTGACCGCGGTACCGGGCCGGGCCGCCAGCGCGGCGAGGACCGCGAACTCCTTGGTGGTCAGCCGCACCTCGGCGCCGCCGACCGTCACCCGGCGCGCGTCCAGGTCGACCTCGACGTCGGCGGCACGGACCGTGCGCGGCGCCGGAACGGCCGGTGTCGTGGCGCGGCGGGTGACGGCCTCGATACGGGCCAGCAGTTCGGCCAGCCGTACCGGCTTGACCAGGTAGTCGTCGGCGCCCAGCCGCAGACCGCGCACCACCGACCGCTCGTCCCCCCGCGCGGTGAGGACCACGACCGGAAGGCCGCTCAGGGTGCGCAGCTTGCGCAGCACCTCCAGGCCGTCGAGATCGGGCAGACCGAGGTCGAGCAGCAGGAGGTCGGCCTGGCGGTGCCGGACCAGGACCTCCTCGCCGCGCCGCACCCGGGTGGGCAGGTGACCGTGCTCGTAAAGGACTTCGGTCAGCGCACCGGCCACTCCGTCGTCGTCCTCGGCCAGCAGCACGCGCACGGTTCACCTCCTTTGGTCCCGTCGGCCCTACGACCGGGAGACATCCTCGTCCAGCGGCGATCCGTCCGACGTCTCGCGCATCCGAATGTAGACGAGCAGCGAGATCAGAACGCAGGCGGTGACGTAGTAGAAGTACCAGCTCTCGTGCCCGGCGTTCTTGAACCACAGGGCGACGTACTCGGCGCTCCCGCCGAACACGGCCACGGTCAGCGCGTAGGGCAGGCCGACACCGAGCGCCCGGATCGAGGTCGGGAACAGCTCGGCCTTCACCACCGCGCTGATCGAGGTGTAGAGCGAGCTGACGGCCAGCGGCACGACCATGAGCACGAACGCGTACACGGGATCGCTGGTGTGGGAAAGGAGGGTGAGCGAGGGCACCACCACGGCGGCGCCCAGCACCCCGAAGGCGATCAGCATCGGGCGGCGCCCCAGCCGGTCGGACAGCAGACCGACGGCCGGCTGGAGCACGACGAACACGAGCAGCGCGAAGAAGTTGATCCAGGCCGCCGTCGGCTTGGCGATACCGCTGGTGTTGACCATGAACTTCTGCAGATACGTGGTGTACGTGTAGAAGAACAGCGTGCCGCCCATGGTCAGCCCGGCGACGGTCAGGCACTGGCGCGGGTACGACAGCAGCAGCCGCACGCTGCCCCGCGCCGGGCCACCACTCTCCTTCTCCTCACCCCCGGCGGCGGCGCGCTCGAAGCTCTCCGACTCGTCCATGCCGCGCCGCAGCCAGAGCACGACGACCGCTCCCGCGGCGCCGACGACGAACGCGATCCGCCAGCCCCAGGCTTCCAGTTGGGCGGTGCTGAGCACCTGCTGCAGGATGATCTGCAGGCCCAGGGCCGTCAGCTGGCCGGCGATGAGGGTGACGTACTGGAAGCTGGAGTAGTAGCCGCGGCGGCCGGGCGAGGCCACCTCGGACATATAGGTGGCCGAGGTCGAGTACTCACCGCCGACCGAGAGGCCCTGCAGCAGCCGCGCGGTCACCAGCAGCACCGGCGCGAGGGCCCCGATCGAGCCGTACGACGGGGTCAGTGCGACGATCAGCGAACCGGCGGCCATGAGGGTCACCGACAAGGTCAGGGCCGCACGCCGGCCATGGCGGTCGGCGTAGCGGCCGAGCACCCAGCCGCCGATGGGCCGCATCAAAAAGCCGACGGCGAACACCGCGGCGGTGTTCAGCAGTTGGGCGGTCTGGTCGCCGGAAGGGAAGAAGACGGCGGCGAAGTAGACGCTGAACGCGGTGTAGGCGTACCAGTCGTACCACTCGATCAGGTTGCCGATCGATCCGCGCAGGATGTTGCTGACGACCCTGCGTTCGTCACCACGCGGCTTCCGCGCGCGCTCGCTCATGCTCTGTGTGGCCATCGGAACTCCCTTGTCTGCGGCCCGGGAGCTCACAGAGTCGACGCCGGCGCGGGGCCACTCAACATCGGGAACGAAGTCCTAACAGTCCCTTAGGACTGAGGCGGCGGCACACCAACGCGGCTGCGAGCCGGGGCAACACTGGGGCACCGGTCCTGCGGCAGGAGGAGCCGGTCTCCCGGAAGCCGCAGCCGGCGCACCGGCCGCCCGGTGCCCGAGCCGCGAGCGTCTTGTTGACACCGTGGGGCGGTCCTTCGCCCCGGATGGAGGTTCCCGGAGGGCGTGTGGTGGGGGTCAGCCCCGCACTGCGGCCAGGCACTTGTCGTACAGGTCCATGATGTCGCCCTTGCCGTCGTTCGCGACCCACGTCATCGATGCGGCATCGAGGCACGCGAACGCCGTCGCGATCACCGCGCGGGCCCTCACATCCGCGCTGCCGCCGGCGACGTCCATGCGCGCCTGGACGAGCGGCAGCAGGTCCTCCTGGAACCGCAGCCGCTTTTCGAGCCAACCGGCACGCAGCGAGGCGGTGTTGTGCAGGAGACGGAACCGCTTCAGGGCCTGTTCGCGGCTGTCGTGCAGTGACAGCACCGCGGCGATCCCCGCGCGCAGCGCCTCCCAGATGCCGACTTCGGCGGGCTGTTCGCTGATCGTGTCCGTCAGGACCTGCCCGAACCGGTTCTGGTCGCCGCCGAGCAGGTCTTCCTTGGTGCCGAAGTAGCGAAAGAGGGTGCGCTGGGAAACGCCGGCCTCTCGGGCGATCTGGGCGATGGTCGTCTCGTCGTAGCCCTGCTCGGTGAACAGGCGCAGAGACGTCTCAAGGATCTCCTGGGAGGCCAGTTGCCGTGTCCGGTCCCACAGCGTGGTCGGAGCGCCCGCCGTTGCCTTGGCTTCCTGCTTCATCCCACCAGGTTAGCCCAGCACTGCCAGGCAGACACCCACACGAGGTCTGGCAGTCACTGCCAAGTAGGCGTACGCTGCCAAACATGGTCGCCGAGGCACGGGCCGACACTCCACGGGCCGGACCACTCGCCGATCACCCCTACCTCCCAGAGCACGCCAAGGAAGGAACGCATCATGTCTGCACCTGCAGCCTTGATCACCGGCGGAACCAGCGGCATCGGCAAGACGACCGCTGAACTGCTCCACTCTCGCGGCTACCGCGTCATGGTCACCGGCGTCGGCAGTGTCGCCACCGCCGAACTTCCCGAAGAGGTCCTGGTCGTCCGGGCCGAGGCCCGGTCCCTGCCTGACATCGACCATGCGATGGACCAGGCACGCCGGCACTTGGGCTCCCTTGACCTGCTCTTCCTCAACGCGGGCATCTCCCGCCCCGGCCCGATCGAGTCAACCGACGAAGACGCCTTCGACGCGCTCTTCGACATCAACGTCAAGGGCACCTTCTTCACACTGCAAAAGGCGCTCCCGCTCCTCAGCGAGGGCGCCTCGGTCGTGATCACCGTGGGCGCCGGCGAGGGGGTCGGAGCCGCCACGACAGCCGCCAAGGGAGCACTGTTGCCCCTCATACGGTCCCTCGCGCTCGAACTCGCCCCCCGCCGCATCCGCGTCAACGCCGTCAGCCCAGGACTGATCAACACCCCTGCCTTCAGCAGGATGGGCATCTCCCAGGAAATGATCGACACCTGGGCCCGGGACATCCCGCTCGGCCGCGTCGGCGCTCCCGCCGACATCGCCGAAGCCGTGGCCTTCCTCGCCTCGGACGCCGCCGGCTACATCACCGGCGACAATCTCACCGTCTCCGGCGGCATCGGCGTTCACAGCCGCCCCTGACGAGCAGATCCGCACCCCCAAGGAGGAACTCGCCGACGCGAACGCCGCACGAACTCTGGTCCGATCCTGTCGAGGCCGAGGCGCTGAAGGTTCGACTCGACGATCTGCACCGCGCGAAGATCCGGCTCGCTGATGAGGTGCTCGTAGTCGGCGACTACATCGGAGACAGCACCCGAGCCGAAATCGCCTACGCCCGGTCGCTGGGCAAGCCCGTGCGGTTCACCCACCCCGAAGTCGACCCCGACGCCTGATGTTGATCAATGGGGCGTCGGTGCCGACGACCTTGCAGTCAGGACGGGTTGATAGAAACCACTGGTGTCCGCCATGTGCCATGTGACGTCGGCGAAGCCGGCCGCTGTCGCGGCTTCGGTCACCTCGCTGCGAGTGAGAGCCCAGGAGGTGATGCGGCGGACCCGCACCTCCCAACCCCCGCTTTCCGGCACGAGTTGGAAGTACTCCTGGTCGTAATGTTCGCCGTCGTCGTGCCAGTGCCACAGCTGGAAAGTGATCGACCGGCCGTTCGAGCCGCGCGAGACCTGGGACGGTGTGGAGGCGGGCCGGGTTCGGCGGAGGTCGTCGTAGTCCCGGAGTGTGAGCAGGAGCAGGCCGTCGTCCGTCAGCACTCGTCGCATCTCGCGCAGGGCAGCCGCCACATCCGGCGCCGACAGCAGGTGGGCGAGGGAGTTGTCGGCGCACACGACCACGTCGAAGACGCCCGGCGCGAAAGGGAGTTGGCGCATGTCCGCCGCCAGGGTGGGCAGGGCGGCGCCACGGGCCGCGGCCTCGACCGCGGCCCGCGCGGCGGCGACGGGGCTCAGGTCGCTGCCGACGACCTGGTGGCCGGCGCGTGCGAGCCCGATCGCCTGGGTGCCGATGCCGCAGGCGCAGTCGAGCAACTTGCGCGGCCCGGTGCCGAGTTCACGGCCGACGAGGGTGTCCAGGGCCGCGGCCTGGCGGGCCATGCTCGCGTCCCAGTCCGGGAAGATGCGGTGGTAGTCGGCGGCGAGCGAGTCGTAGAAGTCCCGCGCCGAGCCGTTCACTCGCCGGTCGCTTCCAACACCGCCATGGCGGCGTTGTGCCCCGGCACCCCGCTCACTCCCCCACCCCGCACCGCGCCCGCTCCGCACAGCAGCACGTTCTCGTGCCGGGTCTCCACACCCCAGCGGCCCGTGCCGTCCTGGGCGTAGGGCCAGGCGAGTTCGCGGTGGAAGATGTTGCCGCCGGGCAGGCGCAGGTCGCGCTCCAGGTCGAGCGGGGTCTTCGCCTCGATGCAGGGGCGGCCCTCGGCGTCGGTGGCCAGGCAGTCGGCGAGGGGCTCGGCGAGGTGGGCGTCGAGCCCGGCGAGGGTGGACTTCAGGAGTTCTTCGCGTACGGAGTCGTTGTCGCGGGCGAAGAGCCGGGCGGGTGTGTGCAGGCCGAAGAGGGTGAGGGTCTGGTAGCCCTGGTCGACGAGGTCGGGGCCGAGGATCGTCGGGTCTGTGAGGGAGTGGCAGTAGATCTCCGAGGGCGGCGCGGCGGGGAGCTGTCCGGAGGCGGCCTGGGCGTGGGCGGCGGCGAGTTGCTGGTAGCCCTCGGCGATGTGGAAGGTGCCGGAGAACGCCTCGCGTGGGTCGACGGAGCTGTCACGCAGCCTCGGCAGCCGCTTGAGGAGCATGTTCACCTTGAGCTGGGCGCCCTCGGCGGGGGCCGGGGGCGTGTCACCGGTGAGTTCGGCGAGGGCCTGCGGGGAGGCGCCCACGAGGACGTGCCGGGCGGCTGCAACGCCTTCCCCGTCGGCCGTGCGGTAGGTGATCTCGGCGGTGCGGCCGTCGGTGTCGATGCGTACGGCCTCGTGTCCGGTGGCGATGACGGCGCCCGCGTTCCGGGCCGCGGTGGCCAGGGCGTCGGTCAGGGCGCCCATGCCGCCGACGGGGACGTCCCAGGCGCCGGTGCCGCCGCCGATCACGTGGTACAGGAAGCAGCGGTTCTGGGCCAGTGAGGGGTCGTGGGCGTCGGCGAAGGTGCCGATGAGGGCGTCGGTGAGGACGACTCCCCGCACGAGGTCGTCGCTGAAGCGGTCCTCGACCGCGGCGCCGATGGGCTCCTCGAAGAGCGTGCGCCAGGCCTCCTCGTCGTCGATGCGGCGCCGCAGCTCGTCGCGGGTGGGCAGCGGTTCGGTGAGGGTCGGGAAGACCCGCTCGGCGACCCGGCCGGTCATGCCGTAGAAGCGCTGCCAGGCCTCGTACTCGCGGTCGGAGCCGGTGAGCCGGGCGAAGGCCTCCCGGGTGCGCTTCTCGCCGCCGCCGACCAGAAGTCCGGTGGGGCGGCCGTCCCGTTCCACGGGGGTGTACGAGGAGATGGTGCGGGCGCGGACGCGGAAGTCGAGGCCGAGATCGCGCACGATCTTCTTCGGCAGCAGGCTGACCAGGTAGGAGTAGCGCGACAGCCGTGCGTCGACGCCGGCGAAGGGCCGGGTGGAGACCGCGGCGCCTCCGGTGTGGTCCAGCCGCTCCAGTACCAGCACGGACCGTCCGGCCCGGGCCAGATAGGCGGCGGCGACCAGGCCGTTGTGGCCCCCGCCGACGATCACGGCGTCGTATGTCCGGTGTCCCTCGTGTGCAGCCATGGTTCTTGGTAACACGCGATGATCGTCAACGGCCAGGGGTGTACGGCGACGGGGTCAGCACCCACCGGACGCGCACTGCCGACACAGCACCGCCACGCGGCGGTACAGCTCGACGGCCTGGGCGGCGCGGCCGGGCTGTCCCAGGAAGGGGGATACGTCGTTGCGGCCGGCGCGCGCGGTGGCCGGCCCTTGGACCGGTTCGCAGGGGGCAGCCACACCACGGTGCACGGCTCATCCACCGCCCCGCGACTCGGCCGACGAAGGCCGCCCGCGAGATGCGCGCTGCCGACGCCACCCAGCGATGCAGCTCGACCCCCGGCGACCGCGGCCGAGCTGTCCCGCCGTTGCCCGGCCACCATGCGGGGCGCCCGGGGCCCCGGGCATGGCCGCGAACGGCACCCTCACCACAGCGCTCGACACCCACCGACCCGCAACCCCGCCGACCAAGGCCCACGGCATGCCCAGGCGCCCGTCGGCAACCGCCCCCGAGATCCCGACGCGCCTCAGCGCCCGCCCGATGCGCGCTGCTGGCGCAGTACCGCCACCCGGCGGTACAGCTCCACGGCCTCGGCTCCGCGGCCCAGCTGTTCCAGGCAGTGGGCCTCGTCGTTGCGGCTGGCGAGGGTGTCGGGGTGGTCGGGGCCCAGGACGCGTTCGCGGGCGGCGGCCACGCGGCGGTATTCGGTCAGGGCGTCGGACCAGCGGCCCAGCCAGCCGAGGCCGACGGCGACCTCGCGGCGGCTGACCAGGGTGTCGGGGTGCTCGGGGCCCAGCACCCGCTCGCGGATCGCGCAGACGTCGCGGGACTCGGCGAGGGCCTCCTCCCAGCGGCCCAGACGGCCGAGGTTGACGCCGAGGCCGTGGCGGGCGCGCAGGGTCTCGGGGTGGGTGGGGCCCTGGACGCGGGTGCGGTCCTCGATCAGGTCGCGGTAGAGGGTGAGGGCCTCGGCGCTGCGGCCGAGGCGGCCGAGGCTGATGCCGACCTCGTAGCGTGCGGCGAGGGTGTCGGCGTGGTCGGGGCCGAGGGCCCGGGCGCGGGCCTCGGCAACCTCGCGGTAGGTCTGCAGGGCCTCCGGCCAGCGGCCCAGCTGGCCCAGGGCGTAGGCGACCTCGTAGCGGGTGACGAGGGTGTCGGGGTGCTCGGGGCCGAGCACTCGGGCGCGGGCGGCGGCCACGTCGCAGGCCATGCGGTACGAGTCCTCCAGGCGGCCGAGTCTGCTGAGGTTGAAGGCGAGGTTGTGGCGACAGCGCAGGGTGTCGGGGTGGTCGGGGCCCATGCCGCGCTCCCGGGCGGCGAGCACGGAGGTGTACACCTGGTGGGCGTCGAAGTGGCGGCCCAACTGGCCCAGCACGTACGCCATTTCCTGCCGGGCGGCGAGCGTGTCGGGGTGGTCGGCGCCCAGGGCGCGGGTTCGCGCCGCGGCCACGAACTTGTACTCCTGCAGGGCGTCGGCGGCGCGGCCGGTGCGGCTGAGGGTGAAGGCGACCTCGTAGCGGCTGGCGAGGGTGTCGGGGTGCTCGGGGCCGAGCAGATGGGCGCGTTCGGCGGCGACCGCGCGGTGCACCTCGCCGGCCTCCGCCCAGCGACCGAGGCGTCCCAGGCTGAGCCCGGCGTTGTGCCGTCCGGCGAGGGCGGCGAGGGTCTCCGCGGAGGGGGCGGGTGACCGGCCGGGGACGGGGTCCTCGCTCGTACCGCCCGCGGGCCGGGGAATCCATTCGCCGGTGAGGCCCGCTCCGGCGTCCGGTGGTGTGGTGCCGAGACCGGCGCCGGTGGCCTTGTGACCGGTGGTCATGCCGCGCGTCCAGGAGGGCAGACGGGGCTCGCGGGAGGGCACCTGCTCCGGCGGTCGGAGTGCCGGCTGCGGGGTCAGAGCCGACTGCGGGGTCACGACGGTCGGTACGTACACCGGTGTCGTCCGGCCCGCAGTGATACGGCGGCCCAACTCGCGGGCGTCGTGCGGGCGCTGCTCGGGGAGCTTGGCCAGCAGGTCCAGGATGATCTTCTCGAGGTATTCGGGGAGTTCGGCCCGCCGGCTGCGCGGCGGGCGGGGCGGGGTGTCGCGGTGGCCGACGAGGATCGCCCAGGCGTCGTCGAGGTCGAACGGCGGGACCCCGGTGGCGATCTCGTACAGGACGCAGCCCAGCGAGTACAGGTCGCTGCGCTGGTCGACCTCCGAGCCGCCGATCTGCTCCGGCGACATGTAGTGCGGGGTGCCCATGGCGATGCCGGTGCCGGTGAGGCGCGAGGTGAAGCCGATGTCGTGGCCGAGGCGGGCGATGCCGAAGTCGCAGATCTTCACCGTGCCGTCGGCCAGCCGCATGATGTTGGCGGGCTTCAGGTCGCGGTGCACGATGCCCTGCTGGTGGGTGTAGGCGAGGGCGGAGGCGACCTGGTCGGCGATCTCGACGACGTCGCCGACCGGCAGCGGGTGGTGCTTGTTGTCCTCGAGGAGCTGGGAGAGGTTGCGGCCCTCCAGGAGTTCCATCACCAGGTAGAGGATGCCGTCGGACTCGCCGAAGTCGTGCACGACGGTGATCCCGCGGTGCTGGAGGGCGGCGGCCACGCGGGCCTCGCGGCGGAAGCGTTCCCTGAGCACGCGGGTGAAGGACTGGTCGTGGTGCGGACCGAGGGGCTTGAGGCACTTGACGGCGACATGCCGACCGAGCGACTCGTCGCGCGATCGCCACACCTCGCCCATGCCGCCCCGCCCGATCAGGTCGAGCAGCCGGTACCGGCCCTGGATCAGCCTGCTGTCCCCCATCTGCTGCGATCGCCCCCGTAACTTTTCGTCCCGGCCACCCCTGGCTCGTCCAGTATGGCGAGCTATCGTCCGAGTTTGTACGGTGCCGGGCGGGAGCCGGGGCCGAGCCGTGACATGGCGCGCAGGATGTGTTTGGGCGGGAGTTGCCAGCGCAGACGTGCGGGAATGCAGCGAAGCATGTTGCCTGTGGCACGCAGTTGCAGGGTGACGGTGGCCGGTTTCGGGGTGGGTCGGCCGTACAGCTCGTGGGCGTACGGCGGCAGGGCGGCGTACGCCAGTCGGGCCACGCGCCGCCACAGCACCTCGCGCGCGGGGACGAGCAGGGGGTGCGTCGGCGGGCGGAGCAGGAAGTCGTCCACTTCGCGTGCCTCGGGTCCGACGGCGAGTTCGGGCCGCACCTTCTCGAAGTAGGCGGCCATCTCCTCCTGGTCGGCCGGTACGGCGTCGGGGTCGAGGCCCACCAGGCGGGCACTGGCGCGCTGTTCGCCGATGTAGCGGTCGGCCTGCGCGTCGGTGAGCGGGAATCCGGAGCGGCGCGCGACCTGCAGATAGGAGTCGATCTCGGCGCAGTGCACCCACAGCAGCAGTTCGGGTTCGTCGACGCCGTACCGCTCCCCCGTGTCCGGGTCGGTCGCCGACAGCATGGTGTGGATCTTGCGCACGCGGGCGCCGGCCCGCTCGGCGGCCTCGGTGGTGCCGTAGGTGATGGTGCCGACGAAGTTGGCGGTGCGCATCAGCCGGCCCCAGGCATCGCGCCGGAAGTCGGAGTTCTGCATGACGCCGCGCACCGCCCGGGGATGCAGCGCCTGAAGGTACAGCGCGCGGACTCCGGCGACCCACATCATCGGGTCGCCGTGCATCTGCCAGGTCACCGAGGACGGTCCGAAGAGCCCGGGGTCACCTGCCTGGATCTCCGTCACCCTTGCAGGTGTGACCACAGACGCTAGGTGTCTCCGGAGCACTACGCTGACCTGCACTTTTGCCAACCACCTTCAGCAGTATGGGGAGCTGTCTGCCGAGGATTCTTGGCACATCGGTACAGATTCGAAGGCCTCCCTGCCTGCACCGACGACGCCCCTTCCTCCTCCGGTTGCCTCCAATGGCCCATCCCCAACCACGACGTCACGTCGGCATCCTTCCCAGAGGGCCGCTGGATCACTCCCTCGAAAACGGGGCGGCGGTCTTCTATCTGCCGACGACGCTGCTCGGGTGAGCGTGTCGCGGAGGCCTCCGCTCTTCCCCGCTCAGATCACTGCCATATGGCGACTCACCTCCGGCCTACGCGCCCCCTGGTTGGACCGTCAGCCTTTGCTGGACTTGATCAGTGGGGGGCTCAGCACCTCGGGACATCTCCCTGAGACCGCCCAGCAAGGGTGCTGCATGATGACCGTGGGAGGCGCACCCCTGGTATCCCGGTGCGATGAGGCGGCGTTACGAAGATCCAGAGGCCCTTAAGATGATCTTCGTAATTTCCATCGCACTCTTGGCATGTAAGGCGGAGACGTGGCTCCCCAGCCCCCGCTGCTCGATCACTCGCCAGCTGGCGCATCGAGCGCTACTGTCCCCTGGTCGGACACATCGACATTGCGCGATCTCGCCCGAATGCATGCCATCTCAGCTGACGCCGTCAGTCAACTGGCCATGCCGTCGGACTGGACTGCCCGGTGGACTACGGCGTGGCGTTTCGGACGGACGCTCGTCGGTTGCACCGTCAGGAACCTGGGCGAGGTCGACGTGCTCTCAAGTGTTCCTGTGCGCCGCTTCACTTGGCGTACCGATCAGTGGCATCGCCCCGGCCTTGGATATCTGGTCAGTACCGACCGTCACCACGGTTTCGAGAGTTTCGAGGAGGAACTCCTCCTTCTGGCAGCTGACTTCTCAGGATCTCTTGTGGAGGCGCTGACTCAACCGTTCCGTCTGCGCTTCCAGAGCGTCAACGGCAGCGTCGAGCACATCCCGGACTATCTTCTGCTGACCGACGACACGCCGTGGCTCATCGATGTGCGGCCTTCAGCACGGATAGAACCTGAGGACGAGGTCAAGTTCGCCGCTGCGGCCGAGGTCGCCCTGGTTGCTGGGCGGAACTACGCGGTGGTTGCTGGTTGGCACGACCATGTAGTAGGCCTGATCGATACGCTGTCCGCCGGACGAAGGCCTTGACCGACCCACTGCGGCTACAGGAGCAGCTGCTTCTGGCGGCAGAAGACGGTCCACAGCCGTTCGGGACCCTGGTAAGGCGCTGCAGCCTGGAAGCCGTTGCCCGGGCTCATGCGATCCATCTGTTGTGGCATCGCCAATTGGGCCTGCGGATTTCTGGCCCTCTGACCGACGCGAGCACGATCCGCCTATCCCTCTCTCGCCGCCTGGCGAGTGGGAGTTGGTGACAGTGACCGCTGCGGTTGCCTGGGACCTCTCGCCGGGAAACGAGTTCGTCGTGAACGGCGTGCCGTGGACAGTGGAGGCATTTCAACCCCAAGTCGGAAAGGTGGTGCTGATCCGGCCCGAGCATGAGGCTTGGAAGACGTCGGTGCGGCAGTTGATGCACCATCCGAACATCAGGCCGTCGACACGAACGAGGAAGGACCTGCCGGCCGCCAGCCGCGGGCGGCAGCCAAAGGGCGTTCTCGATCTGCCGCCGAGCAAGCGGCCACTCGTGATGTTGCGGGTGGACCATTTGCGGGAGGTGGAGACCGGGTTTCGCAGCGGTGATCCGCTGAACGCGCTCCCCGGAGAGCCGAAGCCGCAATACGATCCGAACTCCACCACGTTGACCGAGCGCCGTCATGCCAAGGTGCGGGAGCTGCGGCAGGACACGATACGCAACCCGGATCTGGCCGCCGCCCACTGCTTGGACAAGGTCAGCTACCGCACTCTGATCCGCTGGGATCTGGACCGCCGCCGCTTCGGGCCGGTGGGATGTGCGGACGACCGGTGGCTGCGGGAGGCGACCGGCCGTCAGATCTCAGCCGCGGTACGTGAGGCGATCTTTGCGGTACGCCACGAGACCCTGCACCGCTCCAAGCTGACAGCAAAAGACCGTGAACGGCTGATCCATCAGTACGTACGCGAGGAGTTCGGGAAGGACGAGCCGGTACCCAGTTACGAAACCCTCCGGGTCGTGTGGAAGGAGTGGTTCGGATCAACCGGAGCCCGTCAGCGCTATGCCGTTTCAGCTGCACGGGCTCAAGCGGTGGCGACAGGTAGGCACGTGGTGGTCAGTCGGCCCGGGCAAGTAGTGGCGCTCGACACGACGGTACTCCCGGTCAAAGTCCGTGAGCAGGTCTTTGGCGACCCGGTGTCAGTGCATCTGACGCTGGCTCTGGACGTATACACGCATTCGATCGTGGCTTTCCGACTCACGTTGGTCTCGGACACCTCAGTAGACGTCGCCATGATCTTGCGGGACGTCATGATGCCGCTGCCCATGCGCCCGGACTGGGGCGAGGAGATGGAGTGGGCCTATCCCGGGGTCCCCGGCAGCGTGATCGCGGAATTCACTGATGGCAAGGTCGCTGGGCTACCGTTCTTCGCCCCGGAGACCGTGACCACCGACCACGGCTCGGTGTACAAGAATCACCACCTGATCGAGGTTCAGCGGGTGATCGGCGCGACGATCCGGCCGAGTCGGGTGCTGCGGCCGACCGACAAGCAGGCGGTGGAGCGAGCCTTCGGCGCGATCCAGTCCCTGCTGTTCCGGGTTCTTCCGGGCTACCAGGGCGTCGACAGCTCAGATCGCGGCATCGATCCGGAAAGTGACGCATGCATCACCGTGGCGGAGATGGAGCACTTGATTGCCACCTGGGTCGTCAGGATCTGGCAGAACCGCAGGTTCGGTTCCTACGCACCCAGTTGGGATCCTGCTGGTGATCACAGTCCGAATA
This sequence comes from Streptomyces sp. NPDC001137, assembly GCF_040298885.1. Lineage (NCBI taxonomy): Bacteria > Bacillati > Actinomycetota > Actinomycetes > Kitasatosporales > Streptomycetaceae > Streptomyces > Streptomyces sp. NPDC001137. Next base: position 115,825 of record NZ_JBEPBA010000017.1, on the reverse strand, counting down.
CCCTGTTCGCCGCGTCCATGGCCCAGGGCGGCTTTGCACTGCAGATCCCGCCGGCAGAGTTGTACTACCAATTGCTTCCTACTCATCGGGTGATGATTCACGGCCGACGCGGCGTAAAAATCAGAACTCTCTGGTACGACGGGGAGGCACTGAACGAGTGGCGTTTCCGTCCGTCTGGCCGGGGCGGGGCGGCGAAGAACAAGTACGTGTTCCACCGGGATCCACGTGATCCATGTTTCGTTTTCTTCCAAGATCCGCTCACTCATGAATGGCATCAGTTGCGTTGGGTGGGCCTTCCGGACGAGGGCCGAATGCCCGCGTTCAGTGACGCCCGTGTACGGCAGGTAATGCGCGAGCTGCGCAATCAGGGGCTGAAGCCGAAGTCCGACAAAGATCTGCTGCCCCTGTTGCTGGACTTGATCGGGAGCAATGTCCCCGTGGACCAATGGCCCACCCGTATGACCAAGGCCCAGCGAACCGAGCACGCCCGCGAAGAGGCCCAGGCCACAGCGGCGGCAGCCGACCGACCGAAGCCCTCCCCTGCCCCTGCCTGCGCCGACGAGGTGGCACCGTTTGTGCCACGCCAAGGCGGTGAGGTCGACAATGTCGTCACGTTGCGATGGCGTGAGCGGGCCGAGCAGGGCCGGGCTGCGATCGACGGCGAGCGCCGACGCCGACGGGAGGCAGTCTCCGAGGAACCGGCTGCGACGTCCACCCTTGGCCAGCGGTTGCGGGGGCGCAGCCTGATGGACCTGCTCGACGATGAGGACGAATCCGCCGCTGAGCCTGGAGGCCAGCCGTGAGCGAGCCCACCAAGCCGCCCGCCCGGGCCGTCACTTCGTTCCTGCCTGGGCCGCCGATCGACCGGACCCGGGTGTAGGGCTGGCACCGGTGGGTCCGTACCCGCGAGCTTTTCGTGCCGGCGCCCATACTGAGCACGGAGCAATATCTGCAGTTGACGCCCCGCCGACGGCGAATTCACGACCTGCACCGTCTGGCCACCCACAGCAGCCTGCCAGTGCAGTCCACCCCAATGGGCGATGCCGTGGCGTGGCTGGTGAAAGCACGGATCGAGGACGGCGCCTACAGCCACAAGGCCGGAATCCGGACCGGGGTCATGGTCAACGGGGGTGGCGCCCAGGGAAAGACCGAAACGGTCTGCGCGGCGATCGCGGCCTTCGAGGAAGAATGGCTGGAGGTGAACGAGTACATGAATCCGGAGGCCATGGCCGGCACCAGGGATCTCCTCGCTCCTGTTGCGTATGTGCGCTGCCCGGTCAAGGCAACCCCCGTCTCCACCTGCCAGCGCATCCTCGACTTCTACGGCGAGGATTACAAGAACATGCGCCAGGAAGACTTGATCCGGACGGTGAACGCCGCCATCGCCGCGCACGCCACCAAGGCACTCGTGATCGACGACATCACGCGACTCAAACTGCATCGCGAGAGCGACCAGGACGTCTTGGACCTTCTCTTGGAGGTGATGAGCATGTCCGTCACCCTCATTCTGGTGGGTGTCGGTATCCCCACTTCCGGACTATTGCGCCGCGGCAGCTTCGATCCGGTTGCCAAGCAGTGGGTCATTCCTCCAGTGAAAGACCGCGGGCGCAGCCCAAATCCGGACGCTGCGACCCAGCTGGCGGACCTCGTGGACGAGTACGCCACGCCCTATCTGCACAATCCGTCTCAACGCGGACTTCAGATCCGGCGTAGCGCACCCCGCGGAACGGCCGAAACCTCGGCCCTTCTGCTCGCAGCCGCGACTGCGCTCGGCGATCGGGTTCTTGTCCCTCTGCGTGAGCGTATCGAGCCCCTCGCTCGCGAGGCGTACCGCCGGTCGGCCTCCATCGGCGACAAGCTCTTCAAGGACAGCAACGTCTCGGCTATCTTGCTGCGCGCCACCGCACAGCGCGTCTACGGATTCCAGAAGCGCTCCATATTGCGTGTCGCCCCGGATTTCTACCGTTTCAGCACTGCCGAAATCCCTCCTCTCCTCCCAAGGGAATGGTTCGACGCGTACTTCCAGCCTCTCGTGCATCGCCTGCCGAAGATGACCACGCTCTTGGAGCGCCATCTGCGTTGGGCTGCCTCATTGAGGCTCGCCGAGTTGGTCTGTGATCAGACATGGCCTGCGTGCGCGCAGGCTCTGGGGATCCCTCAGAATAGCGCTCGCCGGACGATGAATGTGCTGGGTAAGCAGCTGACAACTCCTGGCCTCTGGCCTGTATTTGAGGACGCGGTCGACCTGGTTGCACATCAACTGCATGAACAGGACCGCCGAGTCAACTACGCCCACCGCCGCCGTTCCACAGCCGACTGGTGTCTTTCGCTCGCAGATTGGAAAGCATTGTGCGAGGGCATACCCGGTCTTGAGCAGCGCCAGGCAACGGGGGACCCCCGAGTCGGCGAGGCCGTCGTTTGGTGCATGGTCAACCAGGCCAGCTACCTTCACAGCCCGACGGTGACCCATCGCCGCTCCGCTTCGTACTCTCCCCGCCGACTGACCGAAGAGGCAGCGCTATTCGCAAGCAGGACTCAGCGCAGGCCGTCCTACACGACGCTGAGTCGGCGGCTGGCATCCTACGCAGCCCAGCTCGCCCGAGCCTGTGACGAAGGAACTGACCTGCGAATCGAAGTGCCGAACTGCACCACCCCCACTGGCGCACGACAGCAGGGTCCGGTCCATTGACGACCCGTCCACTGGCACGAAGTCTCGCTCCGCTGCCGGAAGAGTCGCTGCCAGGCCTGCTCCTGCGTCTTGCCTACCGACTGGATCGCTCGCCGGCCAGGATCGCCGCGCTGTGCGGACTGAGCCGTCACCAACACCGATTGCCAGCCGAGTACTTGATCACCTTGTCCGCAGAAGCCACCGAGTCTCTCGAGGCAGCTGCATCCCTCCGCGAAGGCGAAGCCGACGCGCTCACCCTGTCAGCCATGGCCGCGGCCTATCCGCCACTGGCCAACATGCGTCTGGGCGGCAGTCGCAATATGGCCTCCGCCCGACGCACCTGGGCCTTCAGCTTGTCCGGCCGTTACTGCCCCGACTGCCTGGCTGGAGACGGAAGCGCGATTCAGAGCGCGTACGGAGGCCCGTGGAGACTGCGCTGGCATGTCCCGGTCTCCTTCGCGTGCACTGCCCACAGCCGCGTCCTGGAGAGCGGATGTCCACAGTGCGGAGGTCATCCGAACCGGTCCTCGAACACCGAACGGCAAGGGCTCATCACACAGCGCACGATCGGTGGACTACACCCCGCGCAGTGCCGCCATCGCCTCGCGCCCGGCCCTGTCGGTACCAGCGTCCGGATACCGCCGTGTGCAGCGCGACTCGATCAGACGGCCCGGGTAGCCGAGCAACCGGACAGTGACCTGGTCATGATGCTCGCCCTACAGCGACGTATCGACCGGCATTTGACGCCCACTGAACATCCGCCCGCGATCAGCAGCAACTACTCGAATCCAGAGCAGCACTTCTTTTCCGACCTGATAGCCGCCGCTCAACTCATCCGGCTCAGCTGGCCCGACAGTGCACGCTTTGCCCCCTCCAGCGCCGTCGCCGACCTGATTGCCCGCCACGTTGCCGCCTGGACCGCCCTCCGGGAAAACCGCAGCCCGGGCAGGCGCGTCCGTGATGCATGGGCGGCGCCCAAAGACCCGGCCGAGTGCGGAGCACTGCTGCTGGCCGCGGACACCCTGCTCGGCGGCCGGGGCCAGGACGACCTGGCCCTTCGCGAGCGGATCCAGCCGCTCGCGACCGCAGCGTTCACGCGAAACGAAGCGAACACCGGTGCCGCCTTCCGACGCATGGACGTCTCCCCAGACCTGTCAAGAGCCCTGGCCCAGCGGTCCCTTGGCTTCAACCGTGCGGGTGGCCATCACCACGCCAGACAGCACGTTCCCTCACGTCAGGTCCATTTCGGGATCGAGCATGTCCCCGCTCTCTTGCCCGAGGCATGGATCGGTGCGCACTTCGGTGATCTGACGTCCCTGTGGGACTCCGGTGATGTCTGGAAGCCACGGCATCTACGCCGAGTAGCCTCCCTCAAGCTCGTCGAAATGGCTGGCGGCGGAACCTGGCCACAATGCGCCGTCATCCTGGGAGTACCGTGGATCGCCGCCCAACGTAGCCTTGCCGTCCTCAAGCGAAGCCTGCTGCCCAGCGGTCTCTGGCCACTGCTCGACACTGCAGTCGAGACCCTCGCGCAGGAATTGGACGCTGATCCACTGAACGTGAATTTCGCTGCGCGTCGTCGAGCGCTGCGTACCTGGCAGATCCCTGTCAAGGACCTTGCTGCGCTCACGGAAGGCCTGGTCCGCCTTGCCAACGTGGAGTCCCCCTTGACCCGGGCTGCGGTAACCGCGCTCGTGTGGGCTCGAGTCACCCAGGGCGACCATCTGCACAGCCCATCGATCGAAGCACTTCGCAGAGCGAGGCAAAGTACCAAGCCCTTGGTCTCCGCCATCGGACAGTTGCAGACCCCCAGCAACCGCAGAGGCGCCAGACTCCGCATCCTTCAGCGCATCAGCGAATACGCCGATGACTTCGCCCAAGCGCTGAACGAGGGAGCCGATGGAGCTGAGGGACCAGCTACTCGCAAGCGTCCCTGACAACCGACCACCAAGCCTACCTTCAGCCCGGCTGTGCCTCTGCGCCCAGTGTGCGACATCCCGTGAGCTCCCCTATGCCTCGATGAGACCCTGCCCCCGGCCAGCAGACTCCTACAGCGTCGCCGTCACTGACTGCACGGACCCCACCGAAATACGCCCCTAAGGTCACGCGACCGAAGCGTATCTCGTCAAATATCGTCCAGTCGTACGACGCTGGGAAGCTGATCGTCCGGGACGCTTCCGGTTGTCGACGAAATCCGCTCCGCCACCACCGCACTGTTCAGCACCGGCAGTGCAAGGTCAAGGTCACCAGCCCTACGCACAGCCGACCGCTGGTCGGCACGGGGCGCGTCGCCAGCCGCTGCAGGCTACTCAGAGGTGCTGCTCACCTTCTTGAAGCTCCTCAACAGACCGAGCAGGGGCCAATGCTGCCGTACGCCATTCGTCGCCCCTGGCGGGGAGGCCGCAGTCAAGGGTCACCGCGGCAACCGACACGCCCTTCATCTGTCGCTGCGTCTCCGCCTCCCTCTCCTGGTGCAACCTCACTTCGGCGAAACTGTGGGCGCGGGCCGGACACTTCCGCTGCTTTGAGTGACCCCCTGGCCATCGCCGAAGAGAGCGGCGCCACGCCCGCCCAGGTGTCGGTCGGCTGGGTCCGTGAGCGTGCTGCCCAGGCGTCCACCTCGTTCGTCCCGATCATCGGCCCGCGCAATCTCGCGCAACTCGACGACAACCTGGGTGCGCTGGACGTCCAACTCACCTCGAAGCAGTTCGCACACCTGTCCGACGTCAGCGCCCTCCCGTTCGGAGTGCCCCACGAAACCTCCGCCGGCATCCGAAACGTCGTACAGGGTGGTGACGCCTCCCTCGTCATCCAGCCCGCCGGGCCTGTGGCCTGAGCCGCGGATCCTGCCGCCGACGGCCCCTGCCGTCGACGTCATTCTCCGTTCCGCTTCGTGTGCCTGGTGCGCGACGGTGCCGTGTGGCGGTCCGTGGCAGATCCCACCCATCCGTCACAGCCCCATCGTGTCGATCGTTGGCGAAACAGAGGGACAACGCGCGTCTTCGACCTCCTGGGCAGGAACGGTTGGCCGAGTAGGTGAGGGACTGGGGTATCAGCACTGCTGAACCTAGTCGCCGGACAAAAGCGTGAGGGCTCCCGACCACAGCACGCCCGGGTTGATGCACTCGGGGTGGAAACCCGTCATCCCCGCAAAGAACTCCATCGTTGTGGTGGAGTTCTTCGGTTGCCGGTGAACTCCATCGTTGTGGTGGAGTTCTTCGGTTGCCGGTCCGCAGCGTCGAGGTAGCGCCTCGTGCGGCCGATGTGGGCCGCGTCGTCCGGGCGGGCCGGGTCTTGGTGGCCGGCCATCACGAACTCCACTCCGAGCGCCTTCACTTGGCGGGGTGCCCTTCGCGCGTCGCGGCCACCACCCTCGGATTCCGCGAGCGAGAGGTGCACGCCGTTGTAGACGACGTCCCCCCTCGACGGGGACGAGCGCGTGCCCCTCCAGACTCAGTCTGCCGACCGGCGCACTTTTCGTGGAGCCCGGTCGCCCAACCCTCCGAGCCCACCACACAAACCGCTCGGCGAACGTGGTGACGAACCTGCCGGGAACGAACACCTCGATCACGGTCAGCGACTCGGGTGTTGCCCCATGCTCGACCCAATTGACGCATGGCCTACGAACAGGGCGCCCCCTGCCCACCACAACGAGTCCGCCGGAGACCGCCGGATGGCATACGGCCCGGCAAGCCGACTTCGCCAGAACCGGGGCATAGCGCTATACCCCGGGGCGATCCCCTAGAGCCGTTAAGCCCGTTTCCCACCGTTCTGCTCCCGGACGGTGTCGAACAGGGAGGTCAGAGCGGGACTTCCGGCGAGACTGTCCAGCAGGACGTGAAGCGACTGTCGGTCCGCGGTGCCCAGGTCTGCGAGGATTTCGGCGTCGAGATCGACGAGCGTGCGGTTGAGGCGGGCCAGGACCTTGCGCCCTTCGGCAGTGATGTCCACGGCGTAGCGGCGACGATCCTGCGGATCTCGTGTCCGCTCCGCGTATCCGGCGCGCTCAAGGTCGTCGAGACTCGTCACCATCGTCGCGGGGTCGATGCGCAGGAACGAGCCAAGTGCCAGTTGTGGCATGGCACCGTTGTCCGCCAAAGCCTGCAGGACGCTGTAATGCCGCACTCGCAGGCCGGTCCCACCGATGCCGTCCTCGGCGATCCTGAACGCCACCTGTCCGAGTTTGACCAGCAGGCAGATGGTGTGTTCGGCCACGGTCCCAGGTACCAGCGGAGCCTCGGACATCGTTTATCCCGCCCATGGTTAGTCGTACGTATGGTCCTGTCCATCGTACGAGAAGGCCCGAGGCACCAGGACCGCTGCAGGCCGGCGGGATTCCCCACCTTCCGCCGGCTTACGGCCGGTGCGTCCTGGGTGGTCAGCCGACGATGGCCCGACCGAAGATCTGCCGGGCTATGACCCACTTCTGGATCTCGTTGGTGCCCTCATAGATCTCGCCGATCTTGCTGTCCCGGTAGATCGCCTCGACGGGACCTGGACTGCCGTCGGCACCCAGTTCGCGCGCGAAGCCGAGGCCTCCGAAGGCCTGGACGGCGTCGCGCGCCATGTCCACCGACAGCTTGGTGGCGTAGTACTTCGCCATCGCGGCCTCGGGCTCCGGGGACGGGTTGCCCGCGTCCAGGCGCAGGGCGGCCTTGGTGTAGAGGGTGCGGGCGTTCTCGATCTCGGTGGCGCGTTCGGCGAGCAGGAACTGCCAGTGCTGGTTGGCGGCCACCGGCTTGCCGAAGGCGTGTCGCGTCGACAGGTGGGCCACGGTGTGGTCGAAGGCGGCCTGCGCCATGCCGACCCCGGCAGCCGCGATGCCGATCCGGCCGTAGGTGAGAGTGGACAGCGCATGGCGCAGTCCGTGTCCCTCGGCGCCACCGAGAAGGTCGTCGTCGGTCAGGTGCACATCCGTGAAGCGGATGTCCGCGGTGAGCTGGCCGCGGTTGCCCATCTTGCGGTCGGCAAGGCCGACTTCCACTCCGGGAAGTGCTGTGTCGACGATGAACATGCTCAGCCGGGTGCCGGTGCGGGCGAGAACCACCACGAACCCGGCGACCGGCGAGTTGGAGATCCACCGCTTGTGGCCGTTCAGCACCCAGCCGGCCTCGGTGCATATCGCCTCGGCCTGAACCGCCTGCGGGGACAGGTCACTTGAGGCGTTCGGCTCGGTGGTGGCGAACGCGCCGACCACTGAGCCCTCCGCGACCTTTCGCAGCCATCGCTGCTGCTGCTCCTCGGTGCCCTGCCGCAGGGCGTTGCCCGCCAGGATGCAGTGCACGTCGAAGACGGCCGCGACGCTGCTGGAGTAGTAGGCCAGTTCCTCGATGGCCGCGGCGGTGGCGCTCGCCGGATGGGTCAGACCGTCGCCGCCGACCTCGCTGGGGAAGGGGATCCGGAAGACGCCCGCCGACGCAAGCGCGTCAAACACATGCCGGGGAAAGCCGTCCGTGCGCTCGTCGCCCCCCGCGATCGCCACGGCGTGGGGAGCCACTTCGTGCTCTGCGATCCGGCGCACGGCAGCGCGAACGGACTGTGTCTCTTTGGGGGCGAGGAGCTCGTGGTAGAGCCGGTCGATCTGGCGTGTGGGAGTGGAAGTCATACGGGGAAGATACCATTAGCACCACGTACCATTAGTTCGACAATCTATTTTGGAGGTTCGACCATGACACAGACGCTGGCCGACAAGACCATCCTGATGTCGGGAGGCAGCCGCGGCATCGGACTCGCCATCGCTCTGCGCGCGGCCCGCGACGGTGCGAACGTGGTGATGCTCGCCAAGACCGCCGTGCCGCATCCGAAGCTCGAAGGCACGGTCCACACCGCCGTTGACGAGATTGAGCGCGCGGGCGGCAAGGGGCTGGCCGTCGTCGGTGACGTCCGCGACGAGGACGATGTGCGCACCGCTGTCAACGCGGCGGTCAGCGCCTTCGGTGGCATAGACATCGTGGTGAACAACGCCAGCGCCATCGACCTGTCGTCGTCGGAGCAGCTGGAGATGAAGCGGTACGACCTGATGCAGGACATCAACACGCGCGGCACGTTCCTGCTGAGCAAGGCCGCTATCCCGCACCTGCGCAAAGCGGGCAACCCGCACATCCTCACGCTCTCCCCGCCGTTGAATCTCGCGCCGCACTGGGTGGGGAAGCACCTCGGTTACACGCTGTCGAAGTACGGCATGAGTCTGTGCACCATCGGGCTCGCCGAGGAGCTCGCCGCCGACGGCATCGCCGCCAACTCGTTGTGGCCGCGGACCCTGATCGACACGGCCGCCGTGCGCAACGTGGTCGGCGGCGCCGGACAAGCCCGTAGTCCGCGGATCATGGCGGACGCCGCGTACGCCATCCTCACGCGTGACGCGCGGAAGTGCACCGCCAACCTGTTCATCGACGACGAGGTCCTGTCGGACGAGGGCGTCACCGACCTGTCCGTCTACAGCCCTGCCGACTTCGAAGGCGATCTCGCGCTCGACATATTCGTCGATCCGGCCTGATCCCACACTGCTCAGTCGATGAACGCGAGGGCGTTCTCGATGCCCTTCTCGAAGACCTCATCGGCGAGCTTCGAGTCGAAGGCGGCGCGGGACAGCTGCAGCGACCCAGGCCTTCGCAGCGGTCGAACTAGTCGATCAGGGCGCGGAGGGACATCCGACGCCGCACTGGTGCCGGTGCTCGGGCGACAGATAGCCGAGAACGAGATCCTCGAGTCCCGGGCAGCCGGACCGCAGAGTGCCGTACCGCGCCGCCTACATGCGCAGCTCCTCCACGACGGCGTTGGCGACGAGGTCGTCCCTTGATGCCACAGGATCCTCCGTTCATTTCGCAGGGCCATTGCCTTGCACGTCATCCCGAGCCTATGGTCTGTCGAATGTAATGCTATGACTCACATTTGATGGCGCCGTCAGAGTCAGAGATGAGGCATGCCGTGAGTGACGTCCCCTTCCAGCCCGCAGTGGAGCAGTCACGGGCGCTGGCCGCGGGTGAGATCTCGAGCCGAGAACTCGTCGAGCTCTATCTTGAGCGGATCGCCACCCATAACACCGCGTTGAACGCGGTGGTGACCCTTGACCCCGAGCGGGCCCGTCGCGAGGCCGGGGAAGCGGACGCCGCGCGGGCGGCCGGGCGAGACCTCGGTCCTCTGCACGGTGTGCCGATCACGGTCAAGGACAGCTTCGAGACAGCCGGGATGCGCACCGTCTGCGGGCGAACAGACCTCAAGGACTACGTGCCCGACCAGGACGCCGAGGCGGTCAAGCGGCTGCGTTCGGCCGGTGCCGTGATCATGGGGAAGAGCAACATGCCTCCGGGTAACCAGGACGTCCAGGCCGACAACCCGGTGTTCGGTCCTTCATCGAACCCGTGGGACACGACCCGTACCTCGGGCGGATCCGCCGGGGGCGGCGCCGTCGCCACCGCCGCGGGCCTAACGGCGTTCGACTTCGGCTCGGAAATCGGCGGATCGACCAGGATCCCGTCCCACTTCAACGGCCTGTACGGGCACAAGTCGACCTGGCGGTCCATACCCCTCATCGGGCATGTGCCCTACGGCCCGGGCCCGGGACGATGGACCGAGGCCGACATGGGCTGCGGCGGCGCGCAGGTCCGCGACGCCCGTGACCTCGTCCCGATCTTGCGGGCAACGGTCGGGCCCGCCGACTACGACGGCGGTTTCAGCTACACACTCGCACCGCCGCGCGCGACCAAGCTCGCCGACTTCCGGGTAGCCGTCTGGAGTGAGGATCCCGCGTGTCCCGTCGACAGCGACGTCGCGGCAGCCGTGGACGATGCAGTCACTGTGCTGCGGGCGGCCGGCGCGAAGATCACGGTCCAGCCCGCCGGCCTCCCTGTCGACATCGCGACGAATCACGGGAAGGCTTTCCAGCCCCTGCTCTTCGGCGCGGGCGACCGCACCGGCCTCGCTCCTGCCTCCAGCGCCGCGGTGCTGGCCCGGTTCGTCCAGCACCCGCGGGGTGACGCCGGTCCCGCCCTGCTCGGAACCTTCCAGTCCCACTATCACTGGCTGCAGGCCCACATGGTGCGCAATGAGATCCGGCAGCGATGGTTCGAGTTCTTCCAGGACTTCGACATCGTGCTCATGCCGGTCACCCCGACGGCCGCCCCCGCCCACCACAACAAGCTGATCGACTGGTTCGGGCGGCCATTCGAAGTCGAAGGTGTGCGACGCCCTTACTGGGACCAGGTCAAGTGGAGCGCCGTCGCCAACGTCTCCGGGGGGCCGGCGACGACCATCCCGGTGCGCCGAGGCAGGAGCGGACTGCCCATCGGTCTGCAGGCCATGGGCCCGAGCGGGGGCGATCTCACCACCATCGAGTTCGCCGCCCTGCTGGGCCGGGAAGTAGACGGCTTCGTGCCGCCTCCGGCCTTCGTCCAGACCCCCACCACTGGACCCTGACCACCCGCCCGAAGACCCCGAAGAACGACGATGCACGGCTTGAGGCGCAACGCGTCACGACTGCTGACGGATTCCGCGTCCCGCTACCCGGAACGCACCGCGATCGTCTTCGGCGACGACCGCATCACGTACGAGGCCCTCGACGCCGCGGCCAACCGGGGGGGCGAACCTGCTCGTCTCGCGCGGGATCCAGCCCGGGAACAAGGTCGCGCTGTCCTGCCCCGATTCTCCGGCATCTACTTCGGCATCCTCAAGGCCGACACCGCGGTCGTGCCGCTGAACGCGCTGTTGCAGGGCCGCGAGGTCGCCTACCACCTCACCGACTCCGACGCGAAGGGCGTACTTCGCCTTCGAGGGCACCCCGGAGCTGCCGATCGGAAAGGCCGCCTGGAAGGGATTCCGCGAGAGGGCGGACTGCACCGAGTTCTTCCTGATCGAGAGCGGCGGCGCGCCGTAGTCAGGACGAGACGCCGGAGTCCTACACCTCGGTCGTAGCCGAGCAGCCCGTGACGTTCCGGACGGTCGAACGCGACGAAGACGACACAGCGGTGGTCCCCTACACGTCCGGCACCACCGGCCACCCCAAGCGCAGAGCTGCGTCACCGCAACGTGTATGAAAACGCGCTCGCCGGCATCGACCTGTTCGTTTCGAGGGGGCAGCGCCCTGCTACATGTTGATCATGTGGCCCGCGAGGCCGTGGACGGCTTCCTTGACCGCCTCGCCCAGGGTGGGGTGGGCGTGGACGTTGCGGGCGACCTCATGGACGGTGAGGTCCCACTGCTGGGCCAGGGTCAGCTCGGGAAGGAGTTCGGTGACGTCGGGGCCGATGAGGTGGCCGCCGAGGAGTTCGCCGTACTTGCCGTCGCTGATCAGCTTCACGAAGCCGCCCGCGTCGCCCAGGCCGTGGGCCTTGGCGTTCGCGGTGAACGGGAACTTGGCGACCTGGACGTCGTACCCCTTCTCCCTCGCCTGCGCCTCGGTGTAGCCGAAGCTGGCGATCTGCGGCTGGCAGAAGGTGGATCGCGGGATCATCACGTAGTCCAGCTCCATGGTCTCCGCGTCCGCGATCGTCTCGGCGGCGACCACGCCCATCGCCTCGGCGGCGTGCGCGAGCATCAGCTTCGCGGTGACGTCGCCGATGGCGTAGATGTGCGGTACGGAGGTGCGGCAGCGGCCGTCCACGTCGATCGCGCCGCGCTCGGTGACGCGGACGCCGGTGTTCTCCAGGCCGTATCCGGTGACATTCGGGGCGAAGCCGATGGCCTGCAGAACCTTGTCGGCCGCCAGCACCTGCTGGGTGCCGTCCTTGCCGGTGACGGTGACCCGGACCTGCGGGCCGGACTCGTCAATGGACTCGACGCGGGTCGAGGTGAGCACGTCGATGCCCAACTTCCGGTACTGCTTGGCCAGTTCGGCGGAGACCTCGGCGTCCTCCAGCGGGGCGATACGGTCCAGGAACTCGACGACGGTGACCTTGACGCCATAGTTGTGCAGCACATAGGCGAACTCGACGCCGATGGCCCCGGCGCCGGCGATCACGATCGACTGCGGCAGGTCCTCGGCGAGGATCTGCTCCTCGTACGTCACCACGCGCGCGCTGCGCTTGGTGCCGGGCAGCAGCTTGGGTGTCGCCCCGGCGGCGATGATGCAGTTCTCGAAGCCGATGGTGCGGGTGTTGCCGTCGTAGTCGGCCACCTGGAGTGTGTGCGGGTCGAGGAACGAGCCGCGTCCGCTGATTTCGGTGATCTTGTTCTTCTTCATCAGGTAGTGGACGCCCTTGACCCGGCCGTCCGCGACCTTCCGACTACGGCGGAACGCCTCCCCGTAGTCGAAGGAGACCTCACCATCGACCTTGATGCCAAAGGTCTTCGCCTCGCGCGTGAAGACGTGCGCCAGTTCGGCGTTACGCAGCAGGGCCTTGGTGGGGATGCAGCCCACGTTCAGGCAGACGCCGCCCCAGTACCTCTCCTCGACGACCGCTACACGCTTGCCCAGTTGGGCGGCCCTGATGGCGGCTACGTACCCGCCCGGGCCCGCGCCGAGTACGACGACGTCGAAGTGCTCACCCTGCTCGTCCATGGACCATTCCTTTCCACTGGGACGGTCGACTCCACGTCGGTGGCCGACTCGCTCCCGATCGCACAACCTGTTCATCAGCTCAGTCGCTGTGGTTCAACGTCCCGGTGCCGTGATCCATGCCCGCGCGGCGATCACCGACGGGCCGAGGCCCCGTCGACTTCGTGTACTCCCGCCTCGGCAGCGCCGAGCCTGAGGGTGTCGAGCCCGAAGGCCGCGACCGGACCGTGCACACCGGGCTTGAGGACGGCATCCGGCGCCGCCGCACGGACTGCGCCCCACGCCAGGAGGGAGCCCGTCATCTCGTAGGGATCGGGTCCGGTGAGGGCCGTCGTGGCCAGGGGACGACCGTGGCCGTCGCGGGCGACCGCGATCACCAGGGAACGGCCGTCGGTGTCCGGCTCACGATGTGCTCCCGGGAGCCTCCCGGACCACCGCGTCAGAGCAGCCCGCACCTTCGCCGACCTCAGCAAGGGCGCCTGGAGCATGGCGGCGATCTGTACCGGACGCGTCCACCGCCCGAGCCAGCCCATCCCCACCTCGACGCTCTCCAGCCGAGGGAAGACCTCGGGCAGGCCGAGATGCTCCGTGCCCGGGACGGTCATGGCCGGGCGTCGCACACCGGCGTAGCGGAAGGTGAGGACACGCTTGGCGGCCCGCTCGTCGACCAGTCGGGAAGAGGCTCCAGGACGTGGGGAGCGGTAGGCGAACCCGTCCTCGGCCGCCGCGGCGACCAGCGTCTGGCGCGTGCCACCCGTGGTCAGGTCCCAGGAGTCGCGCAGGGTGCTCCGGTAATGCAGCTCACTCCCGCGCCCCGAACGGGTGATGAAGTAGCCGATCTCGACATGGCATGCGCGCTCGCCCGCCTGTTCCAGGGCCAGGGCGCCGGCGAGATTGCCGGGCACGTAGTCGTAGCCGAACGCGGGCACGAGAGTCGCTCCCCGGGCGGCCGCGACGGAGTCCAGCTCAAGGAGGACCCGGCGGGCGAAGGGGCCCTCCCCCGTAGAGTCGAAGTAGCGCGCTCCCGACCGCGCGGCAGCTGTGACCGTGGCCATGCCCAGCTGCATGAACGGCCCGACCGTGGAGACGACCACATCGCCGGGGCCCAGAAGCCGCGTGAGGTGGGCGGAAGAGGTGAGGTCCACTTCCGCCACCGGTAGTTCCGCCTCGAAGCGGTCGGCCAGGGTCAGCATCTTCGTTCGGCTTCGCCCGACCAAGGTCGGCTTCTCACCTCGTGCGAGCAGTTCCCTGAGAACCCGCCGCCCCGTGTACCCCGTCGCACCCAGCAACAAGATTCTGCGCTTTTCCACGGCTACGTCTGCCTTCCGGAGGGCACTGCCACGACGACGACTGACCGACCATGAGTCATTCACTGACCCCAGGTCATTGAATATACGATGGTCAACATGAGAGGGCCAAACCGACGACAGCTGTATGCGGAGCAGACCCGGGCGGACCTGGTGGCGGCCGCGCGCAAACTCTTCGTCGACAACGGGTTCGCGGACACGTCGGTCGAGGCCATCACCGCGGCGGCGCAGGTGAGCAAGGGCACCTTCTATCACCACTTTCCGGACAAGAAGGCGATGTTCGCCGAGCTCTACACGGAGCTGCTCCAGCGGGTCGGAGCGCTCGCCGACGCGGCGTCCGAGGCGATCCGTGCGACGCCGGGCGAGCCTGCCTTGACCGCCGTGTCGAACCTCACGCACGCCTTCTTGCGGCGGACCATCGACGATCCCCTGCATCGAGAGCTCATGGCCCAGGCGCCCTCGGTGCTGGTGGAGCAGTACCGGCACATCAACGACACGGTGGCCCAGCCGCCGATCGAACGGCTCTTGACTGTCCTGGCCGAACGCGGTGAGGTGCAATCGAATGTTCCGGTCGCCATCGTCGCCCGGCTGCTGTTGGCCGTCCTGTGCGAGGGCAACCAGATCATCGCCGCCGCGGCGGACCGGGAGGACGCCCTGGCCAGGACGTTCCACACGATCACCCTGCTGATGTCGGGCCTGGCGGCGGACGGCGTCAGCGCGCACGGTTGACGTCGACCAACGCCTGCAACAGCACTCCTCGACCGCACCCGGCCGTGCCGCTACCGTGCCGCCTCGTTCTCGATGTCACGGACCAGGTCGATGGCCCGGCCGATAGTGGTGAGCCGAGCGTCGAGGGTCTCTCCGGCCGGATAGAAACGTACGGTGTCCACACCGGCGTCGCGCCACACACGCAGCCGTTGGCGCACCATGCCCTCGGTTCCGATCAGAGTGGTCGCCAGCACCATTTCGTCGGTGATCAGGCCGGCCGCGCCGTCCCGGTCCCCGGCCTGCCAACGTGTCCGGACTTCGGCCGCCACCTCGGCCCAACCCTGGCGGCTGTAGGCGTTGTTGTAGAAGTTCGTGGTCGCGGAACCCATGCCGCCGAGGCTGAAGGCAAGTTCCTTCTTGCGTCCGGCCACCATCGCGCTCAGCGCGTCCTCGTCGTCCGCGAAGGCGACCTCGGCGCCTTGGCAGATGTCGAGGTCGGCACGGGCGCGACCGGCGGCGGCAAGGCCCTGGTCCAGGTGGTCGAAGTACGCCTCCTTGGCGCCCTCGGGCACGAAACTGGTGCCCAGCCACCCATCGGCGATCTCACCGGTCAGGTGCAGCATCTTCGGCGAGAGAGTGGCGAGGTAGACCGGAATGTCATGCTCGGCACGCATCGACAGACGCATGGGCTTCGCCTGCCCGCCCGGCAGCGGAATCCGGAACTCCTTTCCTGAGTAGGAGACTTTGCCGCCCGCGGCGGCCTCCCGCACGATCTCGACGGTCTCCCGCATCCGCACCAGCGGCCGGGCGAAGGGCACGCCGTGCAGCCCCTCGATCACCTGCGGCCCGGAGGGGCCCAGGCCGAGAAGGAAGCGCCCCTCGGAGATCTGCGACAGTGTGATCGCGGCGCGGGCGATGGCCATCGGCGTGCGGGTGCCGAGTTGGATGATTCCGGATCCGAGGAGCATGCGCTCGGTCTTCGCCGCGAGGTAGCCCAACGGCGAGGGGGCCTCGGAGCCCCACGCCTCCGCCACCCAGCAGATGTCAAGACCGAGCTTCTCCGCCTCGGTGACATAGGCGACGATCTCCCGCCAGTCGCCCCCGGAAGCCTCGATCGTGGTGGAGGTACGCATCAGAGCCTCGCCTCGCCCGCGGGCCGGGCCCTCTCGGCCAGCTTCTTGATCTCTTCGAGGGTGATGGTCATGTTGGCCTCGAACTCCCGCATGCGCACGAAGACGATCTTCTGCTCCTTCTCCGGCATGCGATCGATGGCGAAGGAGAGGCCCGAACGGGCCGGCCCCATCTGCATCCATTCGCTCAGCAGAGTGCCACCGCCCTGCGGCTCCAACGTGAACCGCCAGATCGCCGTCGGGTTCTGCGGGTTCTCGACGGCCCAGGCAAGCAGCCTCGGCGGCTCGCACTCGACGATGTGGGAGGTGGTGGCCCACTCCCCGAGTGCCTCGTGCTTGCTCCGGCCGATGAACCGGGCTCCCAGGGCAGGGGCGGTCCTGCCGTCCAGCCATTCGACGGACTGCAGTTCGGAGCTCATACGCGGCATCAACTCGATGTCGGACACGAGCGTCCACACCTGTTCGGGCGGAGCAGCGATCCAGGTGCGGACCTCCACCGTCGGCTTGTCCGCATAGCGCGCGCCTGTCCACTCCATGTTTCCTGCAGCCTCCATGCCGATCCGAGAACTCCCATGACCAGATGTGACCAGTAAAGTTGCGTAGATGGACTCACCTGTCAAGGGAAAGCGCAGCCCCGGCAGAGCCGCTGAGTCAGCCGGCGAAACGCTCCCGCACATCCGGCCGTTCGGCCAGGTGTGGCGGATAGCCGGGGCCCATCCGAGGACTGGTGTTCTCCGCGGTCATCTGCTCACCGCAGGAAGAACACACCACCTCGGCGTGGGCTTCCAGTCCGCAGGCCTCGTGCCGCATGACTACCGGCGGGCCCTGTTCACCGGACAGCCAGCGGTCCCCCCACCGGTTCATCACCAGCAGCACACCGTAGAAGTCGCGCCCCTTCTCCGTGAGCACGTAGTCGTACCGAACCGGCTCCGTCTGGTACGGCCGTTTCTCCAGCAGCCCCTCGTCCACCAGCCGACGCAACCGGTCCGTCAATGTGTTGCGCGCGATCCCCAGTGACACCTGGAACGCGTCGAACCGCCGGATCCCGTAGAACGCCTCACGCAGCACCAACGGCGTCCACCAGTCCCCGAGCAGGTCCATGGTGCGCGCGATCGAACAGGGCCAGTGCGCAAAGGATGTCCGCCTCATGACGTCAGCATAGGTTCGTCCAGTCGTAAGACCCAGCAGGTGGAGCGGTGACAATTCATCCGCGCGACATCTTGCGCTCAATAAATAACGAAGTTATGTTGCGGCCATGAAACGTGACTTGCTGGGCAGAAAACTGGTTGTCACCGGAGCGGCGCGCGGCATCGGCGAGAAGGTGGCCCGCCTGGCCATCGCCCGAGGCGCTCAGGTGACCTTGATCGGACTGGAGCCCGATCGGCTCCGTGACCTCGCCCGCGAGCTGGGCCCCGCCGCTTCCTGGCGTGAGGCCGATGTGCGCGACGGCATCGTCCTGCGGTCAGCGATCGACGAGGCCGCGGGGGTCATGGGCGGCATCGATCTCGTCGTCGCCAATGCCGGCGTCGTGGCGTACGGGACCGTGCGACAGACGGACGAGGCGTCGTTCGAGCGGGTCCTGGACATCAATCTGAACGGTGTCTTCCGAACCCTCAAGTACGTGACGCCCCATCTGGAGCGCAGCCGGGGACACGTGCTGGTCGTGGCGTCCGCGCTGTCCTTCATGCCGCTGGCGGCGATGGCCTCCTACGGCGCCAGCAAGGCCGCGGCCGAGCTGCTCGCCCTGACCTACCGCCAGGAGGTGGCGCACCTCGGCGTCACGGTCGGCCTGGTGCACCCCTCCTGGATCGACACGGATCTCGTCCGGGGCGCCGAGGCGGACCTTCCCTCGTTCCAGGGCCTGCGCAACCGGCTTCCCTACCCGGGCAATGTCACCACGAGTGCCGACCGGGCGGCTGCCGCGATCGTCGACGGGCTCGTCCGCCGCCGCAGCCGCGTGTACGTCCCCCGCGCGGTCGTCGTGGCCAACTGGGCCAAGGCAGCGCTGAATTCGCCACTGGCCTGGCCATGGGCGAGGCGCTTCGCGGCCCGTGCCGTTCCGTCCCTCGAACGGGAGGTCGCGGCGCTGGGGAGGCATGACCAGCTCACGCCGGGCACCGGCACCTCTGCGGCGGAGACCAGGTCGCCCTAGCCGCACGTGCAGGTAGCCCCAGCCGCACCTGGGTGGTGCCGCGCGGGACAGCGTCCTGCCCTGTCGACTTTCACCGACCTTGAACGATCGAGTCGTAAAGGCGCGCGCCCGCCTCGTGCGAGGCTTCGGCCCGTTCCCGCTCGTCGCCCAGACCGACAGAGAAGTTCACGCCCATCGGCCGCATCACCTGCGCCACGGGGTCCTCGAACTCGCCGAAGTGCTCGGCCAGCTCAAGGGTGATGTACCCGTGGACCAGACTCCACAACTGGGCGGCTATGACTTCAGGTTTCTGCCGCTCGGCCCTGCCCGAGTCCACGAGCCGTTGACATGCCGCGGTGATATGGACGTGGGCATCCCTGAAGGCCGGCGAATGGCCGCTCAAGCGAAGGTCCGCGTCCGACAGCGGCCGGTACGTCGCACGAGTGGACAGGCCGAACATCAGGTCATACAGGTGAGGGTTCTCGTGGGCCACTCGGCGGCAGGTCAAAGCCATGGCGAAGAGATCCGCGATCGGATCATCCGTCACCGGCACCTGGGCGAACGCCCCGGCGAGCTCCCTGAAGCCGTGGTCGGCGACGGCGCGCATCAGCTCGGGGATCCCACCGAAGTGGCCGTAGACGACCATCGTCGACAGCCCGCTCGCGGACGCCACCGTACGCGCCTTGATGGCCGACGGCCCCTGTTCGGCCAGCAGGCCGACAGCGGCTCGCACCAGCCGCTCCGGTGCGTCATCGAGCTTCGGCCGCCCTGCCATGCCTCTCGCGCCTCCACCATTGACACTCTTGAAATAACTTGGTTATGTAACTCGTCACGGCAATAGTACACATCTCGAGCGACGTGCCGTTTCGGACACGGGCGCGCCTCCCCGGACGGGCTTTCACGCACTGTCCCAGATTCCTGGCGCCGGCAGCCCCTCCCTCACTCGCTTTGCACTCCCCCATGAACCCAGCACGGGAGCAGAATCCATGCCATACAAAGACAAGGGCCATCTGGAGATCGAGGACCGCGGAGCCGTCCTCGTCGTCCGGGTCGACGGCGGCCCGCACCAGTTGTTCGGCCTCGACATCGCCCAGCAGCTGGACAAGCTGGTGAACCGGGTCGACCGCGATCCGAGCATCCGTGCCGTCGTCTTCACCGGGGCACATCCCGAGCGGTTCGTCAGCCATGCCGCGGTCCAGTGGCTGCAGGAAGAGGGAGCCGCGAGCCCGACGGTCGGCCGACGCGGTGCCGCCGCCGTCGTACGCATGGCCAAGCACGTGGACCGGTCCCGTCTCCTCGGGCCCGTGATGCGCAGGACCCCGATGCGCGGAGCCCTCCAGCTGGAGCGCCTGCACACGACCTTCCTGCGGATGAACGCCAGCGGTGTCCTCTTCGTCGCCGCCCTCAACGGTTCGGCTCTCGGCCTCGGCGCCGAGTTCGCCTGGGCCTGCGATCTTCGGGTCATGGCCGACGGGGACTTCTTCATCGGCCAGCCCGAAATCCTCCTCGGCATCATCCCGGGCGGAGGCGGCACCCAGCGGCTGACCCGCCTGATCGGCACCCACCGGTCCCTGGCCGCGATCCTCGAAGGCAAGCCGTTCACGCCCGCGGAGGCGCTCGCCAACGGGGCGGTCGACAAGGTCGTACCCCAGGACAAGGTCGTCGCGCAGGCGGTCGAACTCGCGGAGCACTTCGGCCGACGGTCGAAGGGGTCGGTCGCGGCCGCCAAGAGGTCGGTGTACTTCGGCGGCTCGATGTCCCTGGAGGACGGACTCCACGTCGAACGCGCCGAGTTCTTCACCAGAGTCATGTCGAAGGACGGTCAGGAACTGATGCTCGACTACATGAAGACGACGGACGCCACCGGCGAGCTCCCGCTCTACGCCCCGGACACCTACGCCCAGGCGCTCGCCTCGGGCAGCGTGCCCGGGCAGCGCTCGACGAAGTCGACGCGGCGGTGAGCCGACGATGACCACTGCGCACTCCTTCACCCGTCACGACATCACCTTCCCCTCCGGCGACAGCACCTGTGCCGGATGGCTCTACCTCCCGACCGGCGTCACCTCCCCGCCCGTCGTCATCCTCGGGCACGGCCTCGGCGCCACCCGCGAGATGCGCCTGGACGCCTTCGCCGAGCGTTTCGCCCAGGCCGGCATCGCCGCCGTGGCCTTCACCTACCGACACTTCGGCGACAGCGGCGGCCACCCGCGCCAGCTCCTGTCGATCAAGCGTCAGCTCGCCGACTGGGACGCCGCCATCGCCTACGTCAAGGGCCGCCCCGACGTCGACCGCTCCCGCGTCGCGGTGTGGGGCAGCTCCTTCGGCGGAGGCCACGCCATCACCGTCGCCTCTCGGCATCCCGAACTGCGCGCGGCCGTGTCCCAGTGCCCGTTCACCGATGGCCTCGCCTCCGCGCTCGCGCTCGGCCCGGTCGCCTCGCTCAGGATGACCCCCGTGCTCGCCCGGGACATGGCGGCCAGACTGCGCGGCAAGGCACCCGCGATGGTTCCCATCGCCTCCGCCCCCGGTTCGCCGGCCCTCATGAACGCTCCGGACGCCCTGCCCGGATATCAGGCGCTGCAACCGGCGGGGACGAAGTTCCGCAACGAGGTGGCGGCACGGGTCATTCCGACCATCGCCACCTACCGGCCCGGGCGTGCGGCGAAGAAGGTCGCCATGCCGATCCTCTTCTGCGTCAGCAACACCGACTCCGTCACGCCTCCCGCCCAGACCCTCAGGTACGCGCGCACCGCACCCCGGGGAGAGATCAAGAGGTACGACGCCGGCCACTTCGACTTCTACACCGGCGAGACCTTCGAGGCCCTGGTCCGCGACCAGGTCGAGTTCCTCACCCGGCAGTTGCACCCCGCGCCGGCATCGACTCCTTGACCGGACCGCACAACACCGAGACAGGTACGCCCGCCATGAACTTCGCTTCACTGCCCGACCGCCGCGCCGCTCACGACCCCGATGGGGCAGCGGTCTCGGACGGGCGCCAGTCACTCACCAACGCCCAGTTGCTGGACCGCGTCCGTGCGGCAGCGCGTCAGCTCCAGGACCTCGGCATCGGTCCCGGCGATGTCGTGGCCCTCAAGCTGACGAACCGCATCGAGTTCGTGCTGCTGTTGTTCGCCGCCTGGCGGATCGGCGCCACCATCACGCCGGTCAACCCGAGCATGACCGACGTCGAGGTGGACCGACAGCTCAAGGACTCCGGTGCGCGTCTGCTGGTGGTCGAAGACCACGCGGCGCCCGTCACAGACGGTACTGCCGTACTCGCCGTCGGCGCACTGTACAAGGAAGGGGTGAGGTCGGATCACGCACCGCATGTGGACTCGTCCGCGCTGGCTCTTCTCATATACACCAGCGGCACCACCGGGACGCCCAAGGGCGTGATGCTGGACCACGCCAACATCGACGCCATGACGGAGATGGGCCGCCTGGCCCTGGACATCGGGCCCGCCGACCGGTGCCTGCTGATCCTGCCGCTCTTCCACGTCAACGGCATCGTGGTCAGCATTCTCACGCCTCTTCTCGCGGGGGCGAGCGTCGTCATCGCGGGCCGCCGGTTCGACCCGCACAGCTTCTTCGACCTCGTCGAGCAGGAGCGCCCCACCTTCTTCAGCGCCGTGCCGACGATCTACGGCATGCTCGCTGCGCTCCCGGACGACGTGCGGCCCGACACATCGTCGCTGAGGTTCGGAGTCTGTGGCGCCGCACCTGCCTCCGCCGAGCTGCTGAACCGGTTCGAAGCCCGCTACGGGTTCCCTCTTGTCGAGGGGTACGGCCTGTCCGAAGGAACCTGCGGGTCCACCGTCAACCCCGTCGCGGGCCCGCGACGTGCCGGCACCGTGGGACTTCCCTTCCCCGGCCAGGAGATTCGGATCGTCGACGCCGAAGGTACCGAGGTGGGGCCGGGCACGGACGGTGAGGTCCTCGTGAAGGGCCCCAACGTCATGCGTGGCTACCTCGGCCGCCCTGAGGAAACGGCCAGAGTCATCGTCGACGGCTGGTTGCACACGGGCGATGTGGGTCACCTCGACGCCGAGGGCTACCTGACCCTGGTCGGGCGCTCGAAAGACATGATCATCCGTGGTGGGGAGAACATCTACCCCAAGGAGATCGAGGACGTCCTCACAAGCGCCCCGTCGGTACTCGAAGCTGCCGTGATCGGCGTACCCGACGAGAAGTGGGGAGAGGTGGTCGTGGCCTACATACAGCCGCGACCAGGCATGACCGTCGATCTGACGGCGCTGCGGGAGCTCTGTGCGCGCAGCCTCACCGGCTTCAAGCGTCCGACCGACTTCTTCGTGGTGGAGGCCATAGCGAAGAACGCGGTCGGGAAGATCGACAAGGCCTCCTTGCGCGCTGCCCACGCCGCGGCTTCCTGAGATTCACCGCGCGCCGGGCCTGGATGCCCAGGCAGCGCATCTCCGACAGCGCGGCCGTGGGGGACGCTTCGGCGGGTGTCCCGGTCTCGGCCTGGATCTGACTGCGTGGCGGCCCAACCGGAAGCAACTGGGCCGCCCCTCGGTCCGGGAGGCGGCTCGGACGACTTGCCCCGGCCGGCAAGTGAGACTGTGGACCCGCAGGGGCGTCGCTCTCGTCGTGGTGGCTGGGTCACCGACTCGCCTCGTGGGCCAGGAACGACCGCAAATGGCCCAGCAGTGCATCCGGTTGCTCTTCCGGGATGAAGTGGCCGCACTCCGGGATTTCTGCTCCGGTGACGTCGTCCGCGTAGGCGCGCCAGATCTCCAGCGTCGGCAGGCGGGAGGGCAGCCCTGCGGAACCCCAGAGCGCCAGTACCGGCATGGTGAGGCGGCGGCCCTCGGCGGCGTCGATGTCGTCGAGGGCGACGTCCTGCTCCATGGCGCGGTAGTCGTCGAAACTCGCGCGCATGGCACCAGGGCGGGAGAAGGCTCGGACATATCTGTCGACCGCTTCGGGTGTCAGCCCGTGCCTGTTGTAGGTCCACCGCTCGAAGAAGTACTCGAGATACCCGCGTATGTCGTGCCCCACGAGCCGCTCGGGAAGGTCGGGCTGCATCTGGAACAGCCAGTGCCAGTACCCGGAGGCGAGCGAGGCGTCCAGCCGGCGGAACATCTCCCGGGTCGGCACGATGTCGAGCACAGCCAGCCGCTCCACCTGATCGGGGCGGTCCAGCGCCCAGCGGTGCCCCACGCGAGCGCCCCGGTCGTGACCCACGACGGCGGTCGTCTCGAAGCCGAGTGCTTCGACGAGGCTCGCCATGTCGGCGGCCATCCGCCGCTTGTCGTATCCGGTCGAGGGCTTGTCGCTCAGGCCGTAGCCACGCAGGTCGGGTGCCACAACGGTGTGGTCGGCGGCAAGATCCGCCAGCACCGGCTGCCAGCAGTCGGAGGTCTGCGGCCAGCCGTGGAGCAGGACGAGCAGAGGACCGGATCCCGCTCGGAGGTAGTGCAGGCGGACCCCGTCCACCTGCGTCACGCCTGTGGTCACAGTGGGCTGTCCCATGGATGCGCCTCCCCGGCATGAACTAACCCTCTTAGAGGGTTAAAGCTAACGTGCAGAATGAAGGCGTGGCAACGGACGACACGTGGATCTGGGACGGCGGGCGGGTCTGTCTGGACTTCACCAACACCCTCCGCCACCGGTGGCGACCCACGCCGGGGGAGACGCTCCGGAACCCGGGTGATCTCACCCTCTGGCTTCAGCGGGCCGGACTGCTCACACCGGGCATCCCGGATCCCGTGGATGCCGCCGTCCTGGCATCGGGCCGACGGCTGCGCGAGGCGGTCGACCGGGCCGTACTCGCGGTCTCCGACGGCCGGCTGCCCTCCTCCAGCGACGTCGTGCTGCTCAACGAATCGGCAGCACAGGCGCCCCGGCCGGCGCCGCAAATCACCATCAAAGGCGGTCACTTGGAGCCCGCCGGCACCACGACCATGGCACCTGATTCCGCGACCGCGCTGGCACTGATCGCGCAGGACGCCGTAGACCTGCTCCTGTCGACCGAGATCCGGCGCGTACGCGTGTGCAGCGCGGACATGTGCGCCCTGCGCTTCCTGGACCGCTCGCCCGCCCACAACCGCCGCTGGTGCTCGATGTCCCGCTGCGGCAACCGCACCAAAGTCCGCCTCCACCAGGCCCGAGCCAGACGGAGTGAGCGCACCCCGGCGGACTGAGCCCACCTGGACTCCTGCCGCCACCGCGCTCAGCTCACTCCGCGGGCCTCAGACGAAATGCGGGGCCGGGGACACTCTCGATGTCCTCCGCCTGCACGGCGTGGCCGCGTTCGCAGCGGATCTGGGCATCGACGTGCGCACCGCATCCGCGGTGTCGCGTCAGTACGGCCGGGCCCTCCGGGTCGGCGCGGTAGCGGTCGCCCCACTGCAGGAGCCCCATCACGGCCGGGACCAGATCCACGCCCTTGGGTGTGATCACGTACTTCGGCCGACTCCGCGAACCCGGCTCCTTGTAGGTCTCGGTGGCCAGGATCCCTTCCTCGACAAGCATCCGGAGTCGGGCAGCGAGAAGGTTGCGGGGACAGCCGAGGACCCGTTCGAAGTCACTGAAGCGGGACGAGCCGTACCAGACCTCGCGCAGGATCAGGATCGTCCACTTCTCCCCCACGACCTCAAGGGTCCGAGCGATCGAGCAGTTCGACATGTCCCGGTCGAGTCGGGTGTCCATGCCGGCGTCCTGAAGAGCTTCCGTCCTCGCATCCATGGGGGTGATTCTAACCCGACCTGAGTTTACTTTTCCATACTCAACAAGTAGCGTCATGACCACACGCAGACGACCGAGAAGATCACATGGAAAGGCGGCCGACATGAAGGCATTCGTCGTCGAAAAGTACGGCAAGGACGGCGTGCGCGCCGCCGAGGTACCCGAGCCCAGCGTCGGTGACCGCGATGTTCTGGTCAGGGTGAGCGCCGCGAGCATCAACCCGCTGGACAAGATGGTCCGCAACGGGGAGTTCAAACAGCTGTTGAAGTACAAGCCTCCGTTCGTGCTCGGTCATGACGTGGCCGGCGTCGTGACGCGGGTCGGTTCCGCCGTGCGCGGCTTCGAAGTCGGCGACGAGGTCTACGCCCGTCCGCGCGACCTGCGGATCGGAGGCTTCGCGGAGTACATCGCGATCGACATGGACGACGTCGCGCCCAAGCCGGTCTCGCTCACCCCGCAGGAGGCGGCCGCGGTGCCGCTGGTGGCCCTGGCCGCCTGGCAGGTCCTCGTGGACCAGGCCCATGTGAAGCCGGGTCAGAAGGTGCTCGTCCACGCCGGTGCCGGCGGTCTCGGATCGACGGTCATCCAGCTCGCCAAACACCTCGGTGCCACCGTGGCGACGACCGCGAGCACTGATTCCGAGAAGCTGGTCCGAAGCCTCGGTGCCGACGTCGTCGTCGACTACACCAAAGAGGACTTCTCCAAGGTGCTGTCCGGCTACGACCTGGTGCTGGACGCCGTGGGCGGGGCGAACCTGGAGAAGTCGCTGACCGTGCTGAAGCCCGGCGGCCTGGCTGTGAGCGTCGTGGGCCCGCCGGACGCCGGGTTCGCCAGGCAGCTCGGCGCTCCCTCCTTCCTGGGGCTGGTCATGAACGTGCTCAGTCGCAAGATCCGCAAGCAGGCGAAGGCCCTGGGCGTTCGCTACCAGTTCTTCTTCATGCAGGCCAATGGCTCCCAGTTGCGCGAGCTCGGCGCCCTCTACGACAGCGGGAAGCTCCGCCCGGTCATCGACAGCACCTTCCCGTTCGATCAGACGCTCGAGGCGATGGCGTACGTCGAGCAGGGTCGCACCACGGCCGGCAAGGTCGTGGTCTCGATGACGCCCGACAGCAACTGAGATCAGGCCGGTCACACGGCATCCTCCTGGCATGATCACGCGGGGCCGACGACGCGACGGCAGGGGCGAGAGGCGCTCGCCGCGTCGGGCGGAACACCATCGACGGCTCGCGTGTCCCGACGCTCATGACGGACACGGGAGTTGTCCAACGGCGTCCTCTGCTCCGGCCCCGAATCCGAGGGCTGCCGGCGGCCGCAACAGTCTGCGGAGCCCCGTGCCCCGAGTGCCTTGGATTGCATCCAGGGAAGTGGTGTACGGGTTCGATCTGATCCGGGGTTTGCTCCGGCATCGGGTCGGTGCCCGCATAGATGAACGGCCATCGGCTGATCTTCGAGGTGTCGAAGCCCGAAGGACGTCAGCACGATGACCGCACCTGCCAGTGCCCCCGCACGCCCTCGCCGAGGAGAACCTCGCCGCGCCGAGTCCCGATCTGCTGCGCGCGACGGGCTGAACGTTCGCCGACACGCTCATGCCCGGGACCTGCGCACATACGTGGCCTTCCTGTGGTTCACGCGACGCAGGCGGGACCGGCGTGATGCGTCCATGGACCACCGAGCGGCGTTCGAGTGGCGGCGGCGTCGTGATGAGCGTGGCCCTCGTTCGGAAGAGGCGAGTTGGGACCGGGAGGTGTCCACGGTCAACGAGTTCTACCTGTGGGCAGGACGTCGTGAGGGCCGATCCCATCCGTCAGCGCGCGGGCTTCGGTGTGGTCGCCGTGGCGGGACGGGGCTGGCGGCACGATGGTGCGGCAAGTGCCGGCCGCGGCACTACGCCGCCCTGGTCGACGTGCGCTTCCGGCCCCGCATCCCGGCGCCGGCCCGGCCTGCGACGCCGACGGAACCCTCCGGAGTCGACGTACGTACGGAAGCCAACCTGAGCCGGCTACGGAAGGAGAACACCGACCTGCGCGCACTCTGGCTCTGTACGAGGAGGCCATCCGCCGGCCGGCTCTCGAAATCGGCGCACTGCACAGCGGCGGCACCGTTCTTCCACTGCCAACCGCAGCAGGCCCGCGCCGCCCGGGCCCTCCTGAATCCGACACCCCCCAGGCGCCTGGCGTGCGAAAGGACGTCGGGCGTGGCGCGCAGCCGACTACCGATGATCAAGGAATCACCTCCTGGACGGCGGACGAGATCCAGAGGCGTTGCGCTGATGACCGAGCTCGGGCAGTTCGGCGGCGGCGGTCAGGCCCTGTACGACCCCGTCTCGGCGAGCGGAGCCTCAGGGACCGGTCCGGCGACTATCCCCGCCGCCCCCGGGCCGACTCGCCCAGCGGACCGTCCCGGGGCACGCTGGAAGGAGCGGCGTCGCCCACGTCGTCAAGGCCAGCAGCGAGGGCGTCGAGTGGCTCTGCCCGGATACCACGATCGAGCGGATCGCCGCCCAGTGGCTGGACCTCAGGCGCTTTTCGTCGTGGTCACCGACGGCGCGGCCGGCGCCCACGTCTTCGACGCCCGGGCGGCACGTATCAGCCGTCCCGGCCGGAGGGTCGCGGCGGTGGACACCGTGGGAGCGGGCAGGGCAGCCGGGCGACGGCGCACCCCGCCTCGCTCACGGAGGATGCGCCTACCTCGGCCAGCCGCTCCGGCGGCCGGGGTCCGGCCTGCCGGATTCTCGCGCACGGACCAGGCGTCAGCGACCGCGCCGAAGCCCTGCAGGCGTTACTCGTCGAGGAACTGAATGGCGTGCTTCAGAAACCGCTCGGGATACTGGAACTGCGCTCCATGCCCGGCATCGGGGTAGATCAGCAGCTGAGCGTTGGGGATGTTCTGGGCGAGGTGCCAGGAGTTGATCGAGGCGATCATCACGTCGTTCTCGCCGTTGAGGACCAGCGTCGGCTGGGTGATCGCGTTCAGGTGGGCGTAGGGGTTCTCGCCCGGCAGCGGTTCCGCGTAGGCCATAGTCGCTTCGAACTGCGCCTGTGCGACCGCGGGCGAGCTCGGCGGGTCCTGGTCGACCCGCTGGTGACGGCGCTCCCAGAAGGCCTTGCCCGCTTGCTTCGCGGCTTCCGAGCGGCCGAAGAACAGGAAGAGGAAGTCCTCCAGGGTGGGGACCGGGTTCAGGGCGTACTGAGGCACCTGGGGGTCACTTGTCGGGTCCCCGCCTCGGAGGCCGGTGCCGAGCAGGAGGAGCTTGCGCACCAACTGGGGGTGGCGCAGCGTGACTTCCTGCGCCTGGAAACCGCCGAGCGAGAAGCCGAGCAGGTCGACCTGCTCCAGCCCCAGTGCCCGGATGACCGCGGCGATGTCGTCGGCCATGTCCTCGATCCGATTACGGGGCGTGCCCGATGACGAGGCGACGCCGCGGCCGTTGAACAGGATGACCTCACGGCCTTCCGCCAAGCCGTCGGTGAGCAGCGGGTCCCAGTTGTCCATCCCTCCACGGAAGTGCTGGACCAGGAAGATCGGGACGCCCGAGGGCTTGCCCCAGCGCCGGTAGGCGAACCGGTCGCCGTCAACCTCGATGTACTGAGTCGGTGCGGTCACATGCGTGTCACTCATGGCTGAGCCTTTCTGGAGGGGTGAACAATAATATGACGATCGTAATCTAAAAAGTCAAGGCCTTAGATGTCGATCGACATCTATGTATGCTGGACCGTCGAGCGTCGACCGACGAAGGGACGGCTGGACATGCGGGTCACCAAGGCACAGGCAGAACAGAACCGTGCCCACATCGTCGCGACAGCCTCCAGGCTGTTCCGGGAGCGCGGCTATGACGGTGTCGGCGTGGCAGAGCTGATGGCAGCCGCCGGGTTCACCCACGGCGGGTTCTACAAGCACTTCCGCTCCAAGGCCGACCTGATGGCCGAAGCGTCCGCAAGCGGACTCTCGACGACCGTGGCACAGACAGAAGGCCTGGACCCCGCCGAGTTCGTCGAGCGCTACGTCTCACGGGAGCATCGCGACGGGCGCGGCGACGGCTGCACCATCGCGGCCCTCGGCGGCGACGCCGCACGTCAGTCGGCGGACCTCAAAACAGAGTTCGCGGCCGGGATCGAGAACCTGCTGACGGCCCTTCAGCCTCCAACCGATACGCCGGGGGATGCGGACCAGCGCGCGGCCCGCATGATGGTGATCGACATGCTCGCCCATTCGGTCGGCGCGATCATGTTGTCGCGGGCATGCCCGGACGGCTCTCCGCTGGCGGACGAGATCCTCAATGTCTGCCGCAAGGAGATTCTCGCGTCACTGGCACAGGGCAACAGCGACCAACTGGCGGCAAGCAGTCCGGAAGCCTGAGGGCAGCCGACCACGCAAGCCCAGCTCAGTACCTTGAACAGCACGAGGCCGGCCCCCAGTCGCCTCAGTGCGCACACCGGCAGAACCACCCCGCCGCCCTTTCGGGCGACCTTCTTCAACGCGCGGTCCAGGCGCGGGGTGGGAGTGGGACCCGACGCCACAGGTGGACAATCTCGGGAATTCCAGCAGCACGCGGTGGCGGTAGCCCTCCGGCCGGCTGCCCCAGCCGTCCAGTCGTACCGGTATGGGCAGCAACGGCCGGATGACCTGCCATTCGGGGATTCGGGCCATACCGCAACCGAGGACTGCCCGGATGGTCACCCGGGCCGGAGACCGGGCCGCACTTCAGCGAGGCAGCAGGACCTCGACCTGCCCCCGGATGTCCTGCACGATCTCCTCCACGCTCAAGGCGATGTTCACGCTCACCGCCATGCTGAGGAACATCACGGCGGACACGATGTGTGCCAGCGTCGCGGCGTCGCCCTCGGTGACCCGCTCGTCTCGGCGCAGCACGGCGGCGACGGCCTCCTCGGTCTGCGCGACGATGGCGAGTGCCGCGCCGTGCCGGGGCTCCTCGGGGTCACCGAAGACCATCTCTCGCAGGTAGGTGCGTCCGTTGTCGATCTGGACGCGGTTGCACTCGACGATCGGCCGGACGATCGCCAGCACCGCGTCCAGCACGCCCGGGACGGTCTCGGCGTCCGCCCGGCCCCGCTCAAGTGCTTCGACGTACTTGGCGTTCTGGACAAGGAGGAGGAGTTCGCCCTTGGTCTTGGCATAAAGGAACAGGGTCCCGGTGCCGATGTCGGCCTTGTCCGCGATCTGCTGGGTCGTGACCTCATCGACGCCGTGCTCGGCGAACAGATCACTGGCGGCAGCGACAATGCGGTCGAGTTTCTCCTGCTTGTTCCGCTCGCGCCGTCCGAGAGGCATGGCGGTGTCCTCCAGGAATAGATTCTGACTGTAATCAGTTATGATTGTACTCAATGTCATGTGGGCTCGAATGTGGCTCCGCTCATTCTCCCATCGCGGGGCGATGTGTCCTTGCCCCATCCGTGCGCAGCCACGTACTTCGCATCCCCCTCGGAAAGAAGGAACCCATGCCCTCCCTCGATGGAGCAGTCGTCCTCGTCACCGGCGCCAATGGCGGTATCGGCACCCACTTCGTCCACGACGCCCTGGCGCGCGGCGCCGTCAAGGTCTACGCCACCGCCCGCTCCCCCCGCGCCTGGGACGACGACCGCATCGTCCCCCTGACCCTTGACGTGACCGACCGCACGTCGATCGACGCGGCCGTGGCCGCCGCGGCGGATGTCACCGTGCTCGTCAACAACGCGGGCGCCACCCCGCCGAGCGCGAGCCTGCTGGACGTCACCGAGGCAGACATCCGGGCGAACATGGAGACGAACTTCTTCGGACCGGTCTTCCTCGCCCGCGCCTTCGCACCGATCCTCGCCGCCAACAAGGGGTCAGTCCTCATCGACGTGCACTCCGTTGCCAGCTGGTATGCCTTCGGCGGCGCCTACAGCGCCTCCAAGGCCGCACTGTGGTCGGCCACCAACTCGCTGCGCATCGAGTTCGCACCCATGGGCGTCCACGTGACGGGGGTGCACATGGGCTACGTCGACACCGATATGGCCGCGCACGCCGACGGCCCCAAGATGCTGCCGACACAGCTGGTGACGACCGTCTACGACGCCGTCGAGGCCGGAGAATACGAGGTCCTGGCCGACGACTTGACCAAGGGGGTC
The DNA here is from genome assembly GCF_040298885.1 of Streptomyces sp. NPDC001137. Classification (NCBI taxonomy): domain Bacteria; kingdom Bacillati; phylum Actinomycetota; class Actinomycetes; order Kitasatosporales; family Streptomycetaceae; genus Streptomyces; species Streptomyces sp. NPDC001137. The sequence continues at coordinate 84,574 of NZ_JBEPBA010000017.1, read as the reverse complement.
AAGGCGGCTCTGAGCGGCCCGGTCGAGGCGCTTTACCCGGACCTGCACAGCACGGAAGCCTGAGCTTGTTGTTCGGTCCCGACGCGATCTCTTCACGTCGGGGACCCAGTGATCCATGGCGTGCGAACGGTTGGCCGACCGGTGTCCAGAAGCGGTGCACCGTCGCGGCCGTCGAGCGGTGGAGGACATCGGCGGTCGATCCGGCAGCAGCCCGATCCGACCATCGTGCCGAAGACGTCGGAAATCAGGTGGGCCCCGCGGCAAATGAGGACGGACGCAGCATCCGCTGCATCCGTGCTCACTTTCTGATGGGTGTCAGCTTTGCTGGTTGGCGATGCCGATGTAGTGCCCGAGACGGTACTCGAAGTCGATGCCGGCCTGTTCGACGACGGCCTGCGTGCCTGCGGCCCGGGTGAGGAAACCGGGAAGCGTGAGGGAGTGGGTGAACTCGCCGTACGCGGCGACCAGGTCCCCGTCCGGGGGCAGGGTTGCCCGGTTGATCTGGGCTTTGGCCGAGGCGAGTGAGGCGCGGTCGAAGGAGGCGAGTCGGGCGGCGACGGTGCCGACGAAGGCGTCGAGTTCGCTGTCGGGGAGGGCGCGGGTGATCCAGCCCCAGCGTTCGGCGGTGTCGGCGTCGTAGTCGTCGCTGGTGAGGATGGCTTCCAGGGCGCGGTCGCGTCCGATGGCCCGGGGCAGGCGTTCGCTGCCACCACCGCCGGGCAGCAGTCCGCTGCCGACCTCGGGCTGTCCGAAGATCGCCTTCTCACGACTGGCGTAGCGCAGATCGAGAGCGAGGGCGAGCTCGTTCCCGCCGCCGCGGGTGCGTCCACGGATGACCGCGATCGTGATGTAAGGCGCTTTGGAGAGTTCCAGGACCAGATTCGTCCAGGCCGGCACCGCGTCCGGGTCCTCGGGGGCGGGGAAGTCGGCGGCGGCGGCCAGGTCGAAGTGGTTGTAGAAGAAGTCGGGGGTGGCGCTGTCGAACAGCACGACCTGGATGTCCGGGTCAGTGGCCAGTTCGGTGACGATCTCGATGAGGCGCAGGACGGTCTCGCCGACGATGAGGTTGACGGGCGGGTTGGCGAAGGTGATCTTCGCGATCTGCGGTGAGGTGCGCTCGTAGTGGATGGTGCTCTGCTGCTCGCTCATGGCTGGCTCCGGATGCGTGGTGGGTATCAGACGGCGATTGGGGTGCGAGGAGGGCAAGGAAGCCGGGGCGGATGGATGTGCCGAGCAGATCCGGCGGTCCCGTTTCCCGTCTGCGCTGCTCACTCCTGGTAGTGCGGGAGGATCTCGCCGTTCTTGACGTAGGTGAGGGCGGCGGCGACGTCGTAGGCGTGGATCGCGGAGACCTGCGGTGCCAGCCGGTCGGACAGGTCCTCGATCGCGTTGCCGCTGAAGAAGGCGTCCCGTGCCGCGGTGTCGGTGAACCCGAGGCTGACCGAGGCGTGGAAGCGCTGGTCGTGGGGGTTGTCGTGGGCGACGTCCGGGGTGTCCCAGAGCTTTTTCGTCCAGGGCAGGAACGTCTGCGTGCGCAGTTCCTTCAGCACTCCGGTGCCGGCGAGCGCGGGGGCGAGCTCCTCGTTGACGAACTTCCGCAAGGCGCCGGCGCCGACCCCGTCCCTGCGGCGAAGGTAGATCAGCGCGCGGGCACCGACCGTCTCTCCGGGGCCCGCGACGTCGTACCACCGGGAGGAGTTCGGCGGGCCGGCGTAGAGCAGGGTGCGGCGGAACACGTTGATCTCGTCGGCGTAGGCCAGCTTCGTCTGCTCGCGCCCTTTCAGGGGTGCGAGCACCGATTGGAAGGTGACTTCCGCGACGCCGTCGATCTTCCGGTCTGCTGGGATCGCGGTCTGGACCCCGTCGATGGCCGGCCACAGGCCCGTGTTCTGCTCGGCGAGGTGGATCTGCCGGTACTCCTCCAGCCCCGGGGTGGCGGAGATGATCCCTGAGTGCGGGCCCTTCCAGTGGTCCATGCCGGTCTGGCGGGGCTGGTCGGTGCGCACCCACAGCAGGATCGAGGAGGTGAGAGGCTTCTTCACTTCCGGGGGCGCGGCGACCGGTGACGTGCTCATGATGTTGCCCTTTTTCCTGGTCAGGTGGTGGTCATCGAGCCAGGAACTCGACCGCGACGGGGGCGAACTCCTGGTGGTACTGGAAGATGCCGCCGTGCCCGGAGTCGGGGTAGATGATCAGCTCGCTGCCCTTGATGCGCCGGTGCAGGTCCTCCGACAGGACCGACGGCACCATGCGGTCGTTGTCGCCGTTGGCGATCAGGGTGGGCTGCGTGATCGACGACAGGTCGTCAGGGGCGGAGCGCCCCCACTTCTTGATGGCCTTCAGCTGCGTCTGGAACGCCTTGGTCTTGATGTCCGCGTCGCGGTCGACGGTGCGCTCCTTGAGCCGGTTGACGAACGCGCGTGCGGCGGGCTTGCCGGTGGCATTGCGGTTGAAGAACAGGAACTCCTTGGGGTCCGAACGGGTCAACGTGGCACGCAGGATGTCCCAGTAGGTGACTCTGGCGACCTTGTCCATGTCCTTGCCGCCCTTGGGCCCGGTGCCGGTGAGGACCAGCTTGCGGACGAGCTCGGGGTGCTTCACCACCAGGGCCTGGGCGACCATGCCGCCGAGGGAGAACGAGAAGACGTCGATCTTGTCGTACCCGAGCGCCTTGACGAAGGTGTAGGCGTCGTCGGCCATCGCCTCGACACTGTCCGGCACCTGGCCGGTGGACGCCCCGACACCGCGGTTGTCGAAAGCGATGACGTGACGGCCCTTCGCGATGGGATCGATGATGCGGGGGTCCCAGTTGTCCAGGGTCGCGGCGAGGTGGACGAAGAAGACGACGGGGATGCCGCCCTTCGGTCCCAGCTCGCGGTAGGCGTAGGTGACGCCGCCGGCGCTGACGGTGCGGGCCGGGGCCTTCGCGTAGGAGGTGATGACGGCTTCGTTCGGGGTGTCGGTGCTGCTCATGACGGATTCTCCTTGCGTGTTCTGTGTCGCTGTGTGTTTCGTGTCGCCCGTCGCGGTTGCGGCGGGTCAGCTGTTGCCGATGACGGCCTTGCCGCGGATGCCGCCCTGGGACAGGGACTTCAGCGCGTGCGGGGTCTGGTCGAAGGGGACCACCTTCCCCACGACCGGGCGCACCGCGCCCTGGTCGATGAGGGTGGTGATCCGGCGGAGCTGGTCGCCGCTGGCGCGCATGAGCAGGAACTCGTACGTCACGCCGAGCTTCTTGGCCTGCTTGCGGATCTTGCGGCTCAGGGCTGTGACCGCCAGGCGCAGCAGCGGGTTCAGGCCGGCCTCGCGGGCGAACGCGGGGTCCGGGGGACCGGCGATTCCGATGGCTTTGCCGCCGGGCCTGAGCACCCGCAGGGACTTCTCGAGAGTCTCCCCACCGAGGCTGTCCAACACCAGGTCGTAGCCGGTCAGGAGCTGCTCGAAGTCCTGGGTGCGGTAATCGATCACCGTGTCCGCGCCGAGCGCGCGCACGAAGTGCGCGTTGGAAGCGCTGGCGGTCGTGGCGACGCTCGCACCGAGGTGCGCGGCGAGCTGGATCGCGATCGAACCGACCCCGCCGGCGCCTGCGTGGATGAGAACCTTCTGCCCGGGCCGCACCTTCCCGCGCTCCACCAGCGCCTGCCACGCTGTGAGCGCCGCCAGCGGCAGCGAGCCGGCCTCATCCATGCTGATCGAGGCGGGCTTGAGCGCCACGTCGCCCTCCGCGACGGCGATGCGCTCGGCGAACGTGCCGATGCGGTCCTGGGCGGGCCGGGCGTAGACCTCGTCTCCGGGCTTGAAGCCGCGAACCGCCGTCCCGACACCGATGACGGTGCCCGCGACGTCGTTGCCCAGGATCAGTGGCAGCTTGTAGGGCAGGATCTGCTTGAACTCACCGGCGCGGATCTTCTCATCCAGCGGGTTCAGCCCGGCGGCCTCCACTCGCACAAGCACGTCGTGCTCCCCCACGGTGGGCTCGGGGACCTCCGCCTCCTGCAGCGGCTCCTTGTACTTGGTGACGACGAACGCTCGCATGGGGCGCCACTCCTGATACTTGTCCTATTTATCCAGGTCTGAGACTGGATCGGCAAACCCGGCGCGACATCCGGGGGCCTCACGACCTCGCACCATCCGGTCGATCCGAGTACACTCAACTATGAGTCCACTCATAATTATTGTCAAGGGGGTCCCCATGGGAAGCGATCACATGCCGACCGGGCGCCGCGAGAGGGCCAAACAGGACAAGCGCGAGCGCATCATGACCGCCGCCCGCGAGCTGTTCGCCGAACACGGCGTGGACAGGGTCACGACGCAGCAGGTCGCCCGCCGGGCCGATGTCGCCATCGGGACGCTCTACCTGTACGCGTCCACGAAGGCCGAGCTGCTGATCATGGTGCAGAACGAGAAGTTCGCCGCCGCCGTCGATTCCGGCCTCGCCGCCGCCGACGCCGCCGTAGGACAGGGCGCGCTGGAGCGGGTCATCGCTCTCATCCGCCCCCTGGTGGAGTGCGTGCGGGAGCACATCGAGAACGGCCGCACCTATCTGCGCGAACTTGTCTTCGGCGACCCGGCCGAGCCATACCGGCAAGTGGGTCTGACCCTTGCCGGCCGCGTCGAGGACGGCATCACCGGCCTGCTCACGCGCAACGAGGACATCGGCGCCGCCGACGCGGCAACGCTGGCGCGGGTGATCACCGCGATCATCCACATCAGCACCACCGCCACCGTGTGCCCGCACCGCAGCGACGAGGCCGTGCTCGCCGACATCCGCGACCAGGTCCACGCCACCCTTGCGCAGCACATCCGCGCCGCATGACCGCTCGCTCCACGAGCCGACCATGTCCCCGGAACGGGGACACTTCGTGAGCACGCGCTACGGCGCGATCACCATCGGCGGCGGAAGCGCGGGCACGTCACCGCGATCCGCGCCGCGCAACTCGGCAAGAACATCCTGTCCGGCAGTGCGGCAGTGCGGACAACGGGCAGCCGCTAACCCTGCACCCCCGGTCAGGCCGGCGGCGTCTGTCCGCCCTGCGCCTCACGTTCCCAGATGGGACTGCGGTCCTTGTCGACCAAGGCCGCTCGGACGCCCTCCAGGAAGTCCGGCGTGCGGATGGTCGTGCGCGTGAGAGTGAGCTCGGCGGCAAGGCACTCGCGCAACGTCTGCTGTCTGCCCCGGGCCAGCAGGTTGTGAGTGATCTCCAAGCTCTGCGGCGAGGCGGACTCCAGGGCGATCAACGCGTCTGACGCCCAGGCGGTGTCGAGGTGACGCAGACGTTTCTCGATCTCACCGAGGGTCGGCGCGCCGAACGCCCAGTCCATCTCCCCGCGTACCTCCGCCAGCCTGCTCGCCCCCACCGGCGAACGGTCGGCAAGGCGGTTCAGGACGACGTCCACCGGGGCGCCTGGGCTGTCCGCCAGGGCGTCTCCGACCGCACCGAGCCTGTCCGTGGGGACGAAGTGCGTGGCCAGCCCCGCGTACAGGGCGTCGGCAGCGTCGAGACGGTGCCCGGTCAGTCCCAGGTACATGCCCATCGCGCCGGGCAGCCGCGGCAGAAAGTAGCTGGCCCCGATGTCGGGGAAGAAACCGATCCCGGTCTCGGGCATCGCCAGCACCGCACGCTCGGTGACGACGCGGAAGGTGCCGTGGACCGACAGACCGAGACCACCGCCCATGCACATGCCGTCGATGAGCGACACGACCGGCACGGGATACTCAGCGATCCGGGCGTTGAGCCGGTACTCGGAGGCGAAGAACCGCTCACTGGCCTCGGCATCCCCAGCGAGGCTGTGCTCGCGGATCGTGCGGATGTCGCCGCCGGCGCAGAAGGCCTTCACACTGGTGCTGGCGATCACCACAGCGGACAGCGGTGTGTGCTCCCATGCGGCGAGCGCACCGTCAATGGCCGCGACCATGCCTGCCGTCAGGGCATTGAGCGCCTTGGGTCGGTTCAGAAGGATCCGGCCGACGCCCCGGTGCACATCGGTGAGAACCTCGCCCTCAGCAATGTCAGTCATGCGTCTCATCTCGTACTCCGCGCGGACCTGGCTGTTGTGCCATCACCGTTCCTCCGTCGCCGACTGTCGCCCCTCATGGCTGAGCAGGCGCTCGTGTCCGGATCCCCGCCAACAACCCCGTTGTGCCCACCGTGGAGGAGATCCAGGACCTCTACGCGCAGATCTACGGCTGAAGGTCAAGATCCTCGCACAGGTCGCGGAGCGCCTCCACGAACCTCCCGGCCGCCAGGGCATCGCCGTCGCCGTCGGCGGCAACTCCGAACGCGCGGGCGCAGTCGGCGTACCGGCTCTCGGCGGCCGGTACGGAGAACGCCGTCACCGCGGGGAAGAGCATCGCGTTCGACAGACCATGAGCGACGTGGAAGTGCGCGCCGATCGGGCGGCTCATGCCGTGCCATGGTCGACTCGCCCCACGCCATCTGCCCCGGCACGGACGAGAGCGTTCATTGCAAGTCCGTCGGAGAACGGATTGGCCTTGCGGCCCACGTACGCCTCGACGGCATGAGTGAGCGCGTCGACAACGGCGGCGACCGGCAGGAGCGCCGGTCCCGAACAGAGTTGTCTTCTCGTCCGCGTCGCTGTCGTGATGCAGAGGTTCGTGCGGAGCCTTGTAGTCCCGCATCCGGCCGCCCTGAACGCCCCACAGGCGCCCGGCGCCAAGCGAATCGGTCGTCGGATCCGGGACGGTCCCGGCAGACAGACACGGCTGCAGTCCGGCGTCCTCACGCATCACCATCAGGCGTTCCGCCGCACCGGCCCAGGCGACGGGGGGACTACTCCCTCCTAGACAGTCGGACCTCAGACCGCTGATCCGCAACGGCAGAGATTCTGGAGCGTTGATCACCCTCGGTCGCCCTCACTGCGCCGCCGCGCCCGCAGCCAGAGGCGCCCCCCCTCCTGGGTTTACTTTTTTATACTCAGCCAGTAGCGTCAGGACCAGCACATCAACCTGGCTGCACGCGGGACGTGGGCGTGGCAGCAACCTGCGAAGGAGCACCACCATGGGCGTAAGCCGAGAGGCACAGGAGTTCGCGGAGTTCCTCGCGAGCGTGAGCGCGAAGTCGTCGACACCCGGTCTCGACCTGGCCGTCATCCGCGACATCGTGGACTCGAACCACAAGGCGTCGACCGAGCCGGAGGGCGTCACGTACGCCGAGGTGGACGCGGGCGGGGTTCCCGCCCTCTGGGCCATCCCCGAGGGCGCCGACCCCGACAAGGCACTGCTCCACTTCCACTTCGGCGGATCCGTCACCGCCTCCATGTACTCGGACCGCAAGGCCGCCGGCCACATCGCCAAGGCAGCCGGAGCCCGCTCCCTCGTCGTGGACTTCCGCCTGGCGCCCGAACACCCCTACCCGGCGCAGCTCGACGACGCCGAGACGGCGTACCGGTGGCTGCTCTCGCAGGGTTACGAGCCGCGGAACATCGGCAGCACGGGCCACTCGATCGGCGGCACCCTCGCGGTGATGCTCCCGCTGCGCCTGCTCGCGAAGGGCGAGGCGACGCCGGGCGCGATCGTCAGCGTCTCGCCGTGGACCGACCTCACCATCCAGAACGCTTCGGTGGACGAGAACGAGGACAACGACAAGATGCTCAGCAGGAGCACCCTCGAACTCTTCCGAGGAGCCTGGCTGCAGGATCCCGCCGTGGACTTCACCGACCCCGCGATCAGCATCGCGAACGCCGATCTGACCGGCCTGCCGCCCACGACCGTCCACTACGGCGAGTACGAGACCCTCGCCGACGACGGCGCCGAACTCGGCCGACGCCTCGCGGACTTCAAGGTCACCTCAGAGGTCCACCCGATGCCCGAAGGGCAGCACTCGTTCATCCTGGGCGCCGGGCGCGTACCCGAGGTGGACCAGGCGATCCAGCAGATGGGCCAATGGCTGCGCAAGCACCTCGGCGCGTGAGCTGAAGGCACACTGGGCGGAGCGGCCCTTCGGCCGGACCGCCGCACCACCGCGATGCCGGTGACTGGTTCCCGCCGTGTCGGCATCCTGCCAGACCATGTCGGCCGGCATGCGGTGCCTGTGTCCGACACGGTTCCGTACCCAGCCACATCACCGTCCCTTGATGCCACAAAGGAGTGCGCGATGGGAACATACGAAGATGTCTTCCGCTCCAGTACCGAGGACCCGGAGAGCTTCTGGCTGAAGGCAGCGGAAGGCATCGACTGGGATGTCGCTCCGCGACGCGCTCTGGACTCCTCGGGCGCACCCTTCTACCGCTGGTTTCCCGGCGGACGGCTCAACGTCTGCTTCAATGCGCTCGACCGGCACGTCGAAGCCGGCCGGGGCGAGCAACCCGCGCTCGTCCACGACTCCCCCGTGACGGGCACCCGGCGCACCTACACCTACGAACAGCTGAGGGACGAGGTGGCGGCCTTCGCCGGAGCCCTCGCACAGCTCGGCGTGGGACACGGCGACCGCGTGGTCATCTACATGCCGATGGTCCCCGAGGCCGTTGTCGCGATGCTGGCCTGCGCACGCATCGGCGCGGTCCACTCGGTCGTCTTCGGCGGGTTCGCCCCTCGTGAACTCGCCCTCCGCATTGACGACGCCGCCCCCAAGGTGGTCGTCTCCGCCTCCTGCGGCATCGAGGGCAAGCGGGTCATCGCGTACAAGCCCCTGCTCGACGAGGCGATCGAGCTCGCGGGCCACAAGCCGGAGAAGAGCGTGATCCTGCAACGCCCAGAGGAGACGGCCGAGTTGGGGCCTCACGATCTCGACTGGGCCGACCTGGTGGCTACCGCGCCACCGGCCGACTGTCTTCCCGTCCCCGCAACCGACCCCCTCTACATCCTCTACACCTCCGGAACCACGGGAAAGCCCAAGGGAGTCGTGCGTGACTGCGGCGGCTACACGGTCGCCCTCCACTGGTCGATGGGGGCCGTGTACGACGTGGGCCCGGGCGAGACCATGTTCACCGGCTCCGATGTCGGCTGGGTCGTCGGCCACTCGTACATCGTCTACGCGCCCTTGCTGGTCGGCGCGACCACGGTGCTGTACGAGGGCAAGCCGGTCGGCACCCCGGACGCGGGCCAGTTCTGGCGGGTGGCCGCCGAGTACCGGGTCAAGACCATGTTCACGGCGCCTACCGCCTTCCGGGCGATCAGGAAGGAGGACCCGAAGGGGGCGCTCACCGCCGGCTACGACCTCTCCCACCTGCGCTATCTCTTCCTGGCCGGTGAACGCCTCGACCCCGAGACCTATCACTGGGCGAGCGACCTGCTGGGCGTCCCGGTGATCGACCACTGGTGGCAGACCGAGACCGGCTGGCCCATCGTCGCCAACCCTGTGGGCATCGAAGCCGCTCCCCTCAAGCCCGGCTCCCCGACCCGCCCGCTGCCGGGCTGGGACGTCCGCGTCCTCGACGCTTCGGGCAAGCCGGTACCCGCGGGCGTCGACGGCGCGATCGTCGTGAGGCTTCCCCTGCCGCCCGGCGCGCTCCCCACGCTCTGGAAAGACGACGACCGCTACGTCGCCTCCTACCTCTCCGCCTACGACGGCTACTACCTCACCGGCGACAGCGGCCACCTCGACGACGACGGCTACGTCTTCGTCATGGGCCGCACCGACGACGTCATCAACGTCGCTGGACACCGGCTGTCCACCGGCAGCATGGAAGAGGCCCTGGCCGCCCACCCCGACGTCGCCGAATGCGCCGTCATCGGCGTCGCCGACGAACTCAAGGGACAGATCCCGCGCGGCTTCGTCGTCCTGAAAGCCGGCAGCGACCGCGGACCGGGCGAGGTCGAGGCCGAGCTCGTCCAGCTCGTACGCGAGCGCATCGGCGCCGTCGCCTCCCTCAAGGACGTCACGGTCGTGGCCGCCCTGCCCAAGACTCGCTCGGGAAAGATCCTCCGCAAGACGATGCGCGGCATCGCCGACGGCCACGACGAACCCATCCCCTCCACCGTGGACGACCCCGGTGTCATCGAGACCCTGCGCCCTGTTCTCCGCCGCGCCGGTCACACCCCGTGATCGGCTGTCGCCTTCCCTGGCTTGCGGTGGGCGGTAGCGCCCGGCGGACTGCCCCACCGGAGCCTTTGACGCCGATCACGCGACCTGGGTCTCCCCAGTGACCTGGCAGTCGTCTCCACGGCCCGCGTCCACGGCCCGCGTCCAGGCATCCGATCAACTGACCACCTGAGATATCGAGCCGGTGATTGTCGCGTGGAAGGCCGCACACCGTTCGGTCAGCGGCCACCAGGGACGGTACGAGATGCGGGAGATCGTCAACTCACTCCTCTACCAGAGCCGCACCGGCCGCCAGTGGGACCTGCTTCCACACGGCCTGCCGCCGGGCGGCGCGGTGATGTACCGACTTCGCCAAGTGGCGCGACGACGGCACCGACCGGACCATCCACAACCTGCTGCGCCGGCAGGTGCGGGAGAAGGCACGACGGAAAGCGGACCCGAGCCTGGTGGTGCTCGACACCCAGAGCATGCATGCGGCGGCCGGGTGCCCGCGGAGTCGACGGGGTGTGATGCGGCAATAAAGTACCGGGCCGCAAGCGCGGCTTGGCGCAGCACATGACCGGCGGGGAGCTGACCCTCGGGGCGGTGCTGGCCCGGCTGGAGGAGCGGGAACGGGAGATCGCCGCGCAGGCCGAGACGACGGGAGAGCAGATCGAGCAGCTGACCGCACGGCTGGACGAGCTTGGCAGGGCCGCTGAGGAGATCCGGATCACCCGCAAGACACTGCTGGAGCTGCCCGATCCGCAGCCACCCGCGCCGCCGGCGCCGAAGCTGCCCGACCATCCGGCCTACCGGCAGATCCTGGCAGTATTCACCGCGGCCGACGCTCCGCTGCGGGCGCGGCAGGTGTGCGAGGCGATGGACATGGAGATCGCCAACACCTTCAACAACACCCGCCTGAAGCTCAAGCGGCTGACCGAGCGCGGAATCCTGGTCGAGACCGGGCAGGGTTTGTTCACCCAGCCGCGGCCGTAGCCGCCCGGCGACGCTGCGGCCGGCCCGCCTGCCCCTCCCGAAAGGGGGAAACAGGCATCAACTCACGTAACCCTCTCAGGACTGCAACTGGGCGAAGAGCGTCGCCAGGTCGATGAGGCCCCAGTGGTCGGTGAGCTTCCCGTCGGCCACCTTGAACATGTGGACCTCCAGCACCTTGATCGATCGGCCGGTGGCGGGAGTGCCGTTGAAGGACCCGGTGTTCGTGCCGGTGAGGATGAAGCTGATCGCGAACCAGTCGTCCTCGGCGATGACACGGACCGGTGTGGCGGCGAAGTCGGGGACCGCGTCGAGGAACGACGCAAGCACCGCGCGGGCCTCCTCGAGGCCGGTGGTGGTGCCGTCGGCGGCGTGGTTGCGGAAGTCCGGCGCGTACAGGGCGAACAGGGCGTCGAGGTCGCGCAGGTTGACGCGCCTGACGTACTCATCGGCAAGCCGGTGCAAGTCGGCGGCGGACGTTCGGGGCTCGGCGTTCGAGGAAGACATGTGCTTCTCCAATGTGGATGGACGGAGCGGCTCCGCCCCGGTGACGGACAGGGGAATCGGATCGAACAGGCGGGTTGGACGAGCAGGGTCTGGCACGTTTCCGACGTGCGCGAGTGCGACCACCCCTTCCGAGCCCGGGACCCGCCGGTCACGAGCGTCATCACGGGGAGGACGACCACTCATTACCTTACGATCATAATGCTATCGGAGCGACCGAGAGGCCGCAAGCAAGTTCCGAGGCGAGTGGGATCGTGTGGCGGCCTACCGGTCGAGCACGGGGGCACGCCGTCAGCCGTGAACGTCACGGCGGAGAACGGGGCGCAGCATGTGCGGCAGAAAGCGCCGCGTCGGTGATGACGAACACTTGACGATCAACCGGAAGACCATCACTGCTCTCGCTGACCGTCTCCCGGCCCAGACCGCCGCGCCCGACCTGCCCGAGCACCCGGACTACCCCCCCGCATCCTCGCCGTCTTCAACGAGGTCACCGGCCCCCTCCGGGCCCGTGATGTCTGCGAAGCCCTCGACCACGAACCGCTGCCGAAGAACATCGATGGCACCCGCGCCAAGCTGAAACGCCTCGTCAGGCTCGACGTCCTCACCGAGGCCGACGCCGGCAGCTTCACCAGAAAGCAGTAGCCGACCGAGCCCCCGCGACCAGCAGCCCTGCCCCAACCTCACCCGCAAACGGACAACACCTCACGAACCGCCCTCTGCGAGCTGGAGGAACTGGCCTTCACCCCCCGAACTCGCGGTCAGTGAACTCGTGGTCACCGAACTGGTGACGACCGCCATCCGCTACGGCAAGAGCCCTGTCAAACTGCGGATGATCCTTCAGTCCGCCCTGACGAGCGAATCTCCGACGCCAGCAGCACCGCCCCGCACCTGCGCCGCGCCCAGGTCTCGACGGCGGCGGCCGCGGCCTGCTCCTCGTCGCCCACCCCACCGAATACTGGAGCGCAGGGCACACCCGCAAGGACAAGGTCATCCAGGCGGAGCAGGCGGTTCCAGCTGCCGTTGCGGAACTCCCACCGCTCTGGCGTGAGGTCCTTGCGCGAGCTGCGCCGCGCGGCTTCGTGCCCCCTGCCGGGACCCATTTGCCACAGCCCACCCGACCGCTTAGTATTACGATCGTAATTTGATAGGCCACTGCCGACTGCGACTCGACCTGCGGGCGCAGGGCGGGTGCGTCTTCGGACCCGGAGGCAGAAGAGCCAGGTGTCCAGGTCCACGCGGTGTCCGCCCCCGCCCCTTTCGGCACCACCACACACCACCTGAGGAATGACCCATGCTCAACGCCCTGTGGAACCCGACCGTCGTCGGAGAGATCGCCCTGCCGCACCGGCTGGCCATGGCCCCCCTGACCCGCAGCAGGGCCACCCCGGACGGCGTGCCGACCGAGCTGAACGCCGAGTACTACGCCCAGCGCGCCTCGCACGCGCTCATCATCACCGAGGGCACCCAGCCCTCCGCCGACGGCCAGGGCTACCCGGTGACCCCGGGCATCTACACCGAGGATCACATCGCCGGCTGGCGCAAGGTCACCGACGCCGTACACAAGGCCGGCGGACGCATCGTCATCCAGCTGATGCACACCGGGCGCATCTCCCACCCGGACAACACCCCCCACCACCGGCAGCCGGTGGCACCCTCCGCGATCAAGCCGGGCGGCCAGACGTTCACCCCGTCCGGGCTCCAGGAGATGCCGGAGCCGCGCGAACTGTCCACCGAGGAGGTCGCCGCGACGGTCGACGACTTCCGGCGCGCCGCCGCGGCCGCCATCGCGGCCGGCGCCGACGGCGTCGAGATCCACGGGGCCAACGGCTACCTGGTCAACCAGTTCCTCTTCCCCAGCACCAACCAGCGCACCGACCAGTACGGGGGCTCCCTCGACAACCGCATCCGTTTCGCGGTGGAGGTCGCCACGGCCGTTGCCGACGAGATCGGCGCCGGCCGCACCGGCATCCGGATCTCTCCCGGCAACCCCTTCAAGCTCAACGACCTCGCGGAGAGCGACCCTCACGAGCTCTACCCGCACCTCCTGCGCGGCCTCGCCCCCCTCAACCTCGCCTACCTGCACATCGGCCACGGCGGCGACGAGGAACTCCTCGCCACCCTCCGCAAGTTGTGGCCGACCACGCTGATCCTCAACCGGGCCGGTGCCGACATCGCCACCCGCGCCAAGGACATCGAAGACGGTCTGGCCGACGTCGTCACCGTCGGCACCATGGCCCTCGCCAATCCGGACCTCGTCGAGCGCGTACGCTCCGGCGCGCCCCTGAACACCCCCGACCCCGCCACCTTCTACGGCGGCGGCGCGGCCGGCTACACCGACTACCCCACCCACGCCGCCTGACGAAGAGCAGCCCGGCGCCCGAGGGAACCACCACCTTCGCCGCCTCGACACAGCTGCGGCGCACGGAGGCCGGCGGCCCGAGGAGTTACGGGCCGCGACCGACGTGCGCCGCAGCGGTTTCACCTCACACCCCGGCGCTCTGCGCCGCGATCGAGGCAGTGCGACGTCACGGCCCGGACCGATACCGGTCGCCGCCGAGGCTCACCCCTGCGAGGGTGGTGGCACCGGGAAGAGCATGCAGCTGCTGGTGGCATGGGCGAGCAGACGGTCCGTGCCGTCGACCAACTGCGCCTGGGCCAGGGCGGTTTGACGGCCCTTGCTGACCACCGTGCCGATGGCGCGTACCGTGCCCGTGTCCACGGTGATCCGTCGCAGGAACTTCACCGTGAGGTCGAGCGAGGTGTACGCAACGCCCTGCGGAAGGGTCTACTGGACTGCGCAACCAGCCGCCGAGTCGAGCAGGGTGGCGTGGATGCCGCCGTGCACGCCGGCGATCGGGTTGTAGTGCTCCTCACCCGGCGTCAGGGAGAAGACCGCCCTGCCGGGCTCCACCTCGCTCAGAGTGAAGTCGATGGAGTAATTGATGGGCGGCGCCGGCAGTCGCCACGCCTGCAACTCACGCAGGAAGTCGATGCCGGCCATGCGTCCGGCTGCTTCCGCCAGGATCGCGGGATCTTCCCATTGATACGTACGCGTTCGTCCCACGACCGGGCACCTTCCATCTGACTTTTGAAAACGAAGCTAGTTTCCCGCTCGCCTGACAGTCGATGCCGAAGCCAGACCCTTACGCTGGCGGGATGGAGTGGCTTGAGGCGAGCACGGAGAACTGCCCCGTCCAGCGCGCGCTCGACGTGGTCGGAGAGAAATGGACGTTGCTGATCCTGCGTGGCGCCGTCAACGGAGGCCGCCGCTTCGACGACTTCCACCGCCACATCGGCCTGTCTGAAGCCGTCCTCGGCGACTGCCTCCGGAAGCTGATCGCGGCCGGCATCCTGAAGACCGTCCCCTACCAGGAGCCGGGCAGCCGCTCCCGCAACGAGTACCGCCTGACCCGCAAGGGCTGGGATCTGTGGCCTGTCCTGATGGCGCTGAGCCAGTGGGGCGAGGCGTACGCCCTCGGCCCCGAGGGGCCCGTACTGGACATCCGTCACACCGACTGCGACGCCCCGGTCCGCGTCGTCGTCGAGTGTTCCGCGGAGCACTCCACCCTCAGCCCCGCGGAAGTCACCGCCCGACTCGGACCCGGTGCCCGCATCCGGTCGTGAGCACGCCGGTCATGGGGTCGCCGGTCATGATATTACGTGCGTCAGGCCATGGATTACCCTTGAGTGCGAAGCATGGCCTTACGGAGCGAACGGAGAAAGCTCGTGGTGCGCTACGCCAAGGAGCACAAGCAGGTGACGCGGCGACGCATCATCGAAAAGGCCGGCCACCGGTTCAAGCAGGACGGCATCGACGGCTCGGGTATCTCCACGCTGATGGCGGACGCGGGGCTCACCAACGGAGCCTTCTACGCCCACTTCGCGTCCAAGGACGACCTCGTCGCCCATGTGGTGGCCGAAGAACTGCACACGCAGGTCGCGAGTTACAGCACCCTGCGGCCCGGCCGCCCGGGACTCGAGGACCTCATCCGCGAGTACCTGTCTCCCGAGCACCGGGACCACCCCGGCCTCGGATGCCCCTCCGCCGCCCTTCTCGACGAGATCGGCCGCTGCGAGGACGGGACCAGGCAGGCCTACAGCGATGGCGCGCGGGCCATCCTGGAGGAGATCTCCGCCCGCCTGACACCCGAGGACCCGCGGTCCGCTCAGGCCAAGGCCATCGGGCTGTTCACCATGCTGGTGGGGACGATGCAGCTGTCCCGCGCCCTGTCCGACCAGAAGCGCGCCGATGAGGTCCTTGAGCTGGGGATCGAGAACGCTCTCGCGTTCATGGGGTGAGGCGGAAGGCGAGGTCGCGTCAGTGAACGGGCGCCTCGAGCCGCTCGCCCAAAGGGCGCCACGCCCCTGAGGCACCACCCTCGGCCCAGACTACGACCGCACCGCACGCCTTTTGCCGCTCGAGGAACTCGAGAACCGTCTCCACGAACTGCCCGTGGAACTGGAAGATGCCGCCATGGCCGGCGTCGGGGTAGAGGACCAACTCGCCGTTCGGCACTCGCGCGCCAGGTCGACCGAGTTCCGGGTCGGAACCATCCAAGGGGTGCGGGTGTGTCACATCGCGGGGCTGGAGTGCCCGTGCTCCACGCCCAGCAGGGCGAGGGCGTTGTGGATGCCCTGTTCGAGCAGTTCGTCGGCAAGCTGCCGGTCGGTGAGGGCTCGGGAGAGCTGGAGCGTCCCGGCCATCATGGCGTAGGCGCCGAGCGCCTTGGTGCGGACCGAGAGGGGATCGTCGGGTGCCAGGCGGGCGGCGATGCCGTCGATGACCATCAGTACGCCGTCGGTGTAAGCCTGCTTGGTCGGGTCTGTGCAGCGCCGGATTTCGTCGAGCAGGGCGGCGGAGGGGCAGCCGTCGTCGGAGCTGTCGCGATGCTGGGCGGACAGGTACCGGCGCACGATCTGCTCAAGTCCTGCGCGCCCGGGTGCCGCCTGCGCGACGATCCTCGCGTTCTGCGCCTGCAATTGGTCGGAGACCGCGGTGGCCACGAGGTCGTCTTTCGACGTGAAATGGGTGTAGAAGGCGCCGTTGGTCAGCCCCGCGTCCGTCATGAGGGTTGAGATGCCCGAGCCGTCGATGCCGTCCCGTTTGAACCGGCGACCGGCCGCCTCGATGATCCGCTGCCGGGTCGCCTGCTTGTGCTCTTTCCCGTAGCGCACCGCGCGCTCCTTTGCTCGTCGGAGAGGCTGCTTGCTCTTGGCGGGCACTCTTATCATTTTACATTTCGATCGTACTTCAATGGATTCGAGGCTCCGACGGCCGCCCGTTCGGCGGCGAGGTGCCGTGCCAGGTGGAGCGGTATCCCCTCACTCGGCGGCGTTCATTTGCGCACCATGGAGTGCGGTCGACTGCGGGGGCCCGCTTGCCATCCATCGTCTTCATGCACAGTATTATGAGTGTAATCCAATGTCCCTCGGTTGGCGCCGCCTCAGCGCTCGGCGAGGCGGATGCCGGGTGTGATCAGAACGAGCCGGATGACATGGGTCGGTACCCACCACTGTGTGACCTGGTCGACAGTGTCGGTGCAGTGCATCGGGCGCCGGCGAAGAGAACTCCGTCCTTGAAACTCGCTACAGAAGGACCTGGACATGAACACACCGCGGAATTCACCGTCCTCCTCGCCCTCGTCGTCGTACCAGAACGCGCCGACCCGCTCCGTGTCCGTCCGCGGCGAGGACTTCGCCTACCGGGAACTCGGCCCTGAGGACGGCGTACCGCTGATCCTCCTGATTCACCTGGCCGGGGTCCTGGACAACTGGGACCCGCGCGTCGTCGACGGACTCGCCGCACGACGCCGGGTCATCGCCTTCGACAACCGCGGGGTGGGCGGATCGAGCGGCTCCACGCCGGACACGATCGAGGCGATGGCCCGCGACGCGGTGCTGTTCATCCGAGCCCTCGGGTTCGACCAGGTCGATCTGCTCGGCCTGTCGATGGGCGGCTTCATCGCACAGGTCATCGCGGAACAAGAACCTCACCTCATCCGTAAGGTCATCCTGGCGGGCACAGGCCCCGCCGGTGGCCCCGGCATCGACAAGGTCCCGGCGCTCACCCTCCAGGCCACGCTCAAGGGCGCCCTGACCCGCCAGGATCCCAAGCTCTCCCTCTTCTTCACCGAAACCGAGGGCGGTCGGCGGGCGGGACGGGCCTTGCTGGAACGGCTGAAGGAGCGCACGCACCACCGCGACAAGGACATCTCATTGCGGGCGTTCCGAGCCCAGCTGAGGGCCATCAGACAATGGGGCCGTCAGGCGCCGTCGGACCTGTCGGAGATTCGTCAACCGGTGCTCGTGGCAAACGGCGAGAACGACCGCATGGTGCCCAGCCACAACACACTCGACCTGGCCGCCCGCCTGCCCAGGAGTGAACTCGTGCCCCTCTACCCGGATGCCGGACACGGGGGGATCTTCCAGTACCACGATGAATTCGTGGCAAGGGCACTCGAGTTCCTTGAATCCTGAGCCCGAGCCAAGCCGCGCCGCCCGCACCTTCACGCTCGCACAACGCCCTCGGAAACGTCAGCTCGGCCGTCACCGTTCGCCGGCCCTGGCCGTGGAAGGCGGCCCCCCTGCTCGGCCGTGCCTGAGTGCGGCCCTGTACGTCATCGGTCGGCCCGCGCGACGAAAGCGTCCAAGCAAACAGTCGCGCACGCGGAGCTGGCCTCCGGGCTTCTTCCTCTCACCCACAAAGAGGAACACCTGTGCCCTACGACGCGTCGCTGTCCCCCACCTACTGCTCGTCGGAGCCGGAGCAATGGGCGTCATAACCGGATACCACCTGCAGTTAGCCGCGCCGAAGTGATGTTCCAGGTACGGCCGGCACACGTGGAGAAGCTGTCGCTGCCCCAGACGCTCTCCTCCTAGGACAGCGCGACCGTGAATCACTCCGCTCGCTGCCGGGTGATTTCGGATGTCTCGGAAGTCGCCGACCAGACCTATGAGTACGGCATCGTCGCCCTCGACGGCGCCTCCTCGTGCTCCGTTGAGGGCACCACACTGCTGAACCACCTTGGCGACGCCGTCCGTGGAAGCTCCGCCACCGTTGTCATCGGAGGCATCGTGGTGCCGGGAGATCGGCCGACAGGTCGACCCCGTTGGGCATCGGTACCCGTAGCTCTCGCTGGACCACGACATCCCGAGATCACGTCGGCGGCCAGGCAGTCCATGTTGTCGATACGTCCTGACAAATCTCTTGACACCGCCGACAGGGCATTCGATAGTACGGGCATCTAGAACGTACTAGTAGCACGTTCTAGATGCTGCCGAGCCGCACACACCCGATGGCTGCCGCAGACGACACGTTCCGCCGCACACGGCGTTCTCATCAACCGCTCGCCCGCGTCACTCGGCCGGGCGCGGCCCTCCCGAGGCCGGAACCCCATTCCCACCCTGATCAGCACAGCGAGGTGCAAGGGACATGCACAGACACCACAGAGCCGCCGCACTGGCCGCCACCGTTCTCACCGGCGCTCTTCTCGCCACCGGCTGCTCCAGCAGCTCAGGCGGCAAGAAGTCCGAGGAGACCGCGAACGGCGCGTCGGCGGGCAAGGCCACCACGCCCCGCATGACCGTCGCGCTGGTCACCCACCAGGCCCCCGGCGACACCTTCTGGGACACCGTCCGCAAGGGCGCCGAGGCCGCCGCGGCCAAGGACAACATCAAGCTCATCTACTCCGCCGACCCCAACGCGGGCAACCAGGCCAACCTGGTGCAGAACGCGATCGACCAGAAGGTCGACGGCATTGCCGTCACGCTGGCCAAGCCGGACGCCATGAAGTCCGTCCTGGCCAAGGCGGAGCAGGCCGGCATACCCGTGACCGGCCTCAACGCCGGCCTGAGCCAGTGGAAGAGTCTGGGCCTCCTGGAGTACTTCGGCCAGGACGAGAGCGTGGCGGGCGAGGCCTTCGGCAAGAAGCTCAGTGACATCGGTGCCAAGCACGCCGTCTGCGTCGTCCAGGAACAGGGCAACATCGCCCTGACCCAGCGCTGCGACGGCGTGAAGAAGACCTTCTCCGGCAAGACCGACGTCCTCTACGTCAACGGAACCGACATGCCGTCGGTGAAGTCGACGATCACCGCCAAGCTCTCGGCAGACAAGTCCATCGACGAGGTGGTCACGCTTGCCGCGCCGATCGCGCTGACCGCCACGCAGTCGGTCTCGGACGCCGGCAGCAAGGCGAAGGTCGCCACCTTCGACCTCAACAAGGACCTCATCAAGGCCATCCAGGAGAACTCCATCCAGTTCGCCGTCGACCAGCAGCCCTACCTCCAGGGCTACCTGGCCGTCGACGCGCTGTGGCTCTACAAGAACAACGGCAACTACAGCGGCGGCGGTGAGCAGCCCGTGCTGACCGGCCCTGCCTTCGTCGACAAGTCCAACGTCGACAAGGTCGCCGCCTTCGCCGCAAAGGGAACCCGGTGACGAGCATGACCCAGCACGCCGAGCCGGCGGTGACCACACCGCCGGCCCCCGGCCCCAAGGACACCGACGGGCGCACCGCCGAACGGTCCATGATCGTAAGGCTGTTGGCCCGCCCCGACGTGGGCGTCTTCCTCGGTGCCGTGGCCGTCTACGTGTTCTTCCTGATCGCGGCGCCGCCGGTGCGCGACGCCAGCTCGATGGCGAACATCCTCTACCAGTCCTCCACCCTGGGCATCGTGACCGTCCCGGTGGCACTGCTGATGATCGGCGGCGAGTTCGACCTGTCGGCCGGCGTCGGGGTGATCACCTCGGCGCTGACCGCGAGCATGACCGCCTACCAGCTGAGCATGAACGTCTGGGTCGGCGTCATCGCCGCCCTGATCGTGTCGCTGGCGATCGGCTTCTTCAACGGCTGGATGGTCGTCAAGACCGGACTGCCGAGCTTCCTGGTCACCCTGGGCAGCTTTCTGATCCTGCAAGGGGTCAACCTCGCGGTGACCAAGCTGGTCACCGGCAACGTCGCCACCGACGACATCAGCACCATGGACGGCTTCGACCAGGCCAAGAAGGTCTTCGCCTCCAGCTTCGACATCGGCGGCGTCCAGGTGAAGATCACCGTCTTCTGGTGGCTGTTGTTCGCGGCGATCGCCACCTGGGTGCTGCTGCGCACCAAGTACGGCAACTGGATCTTCGCGGTCGGCGGCAACAAGGAGTCGGCCCGCGCGGTCGGCGTTCCGGTCGCCTTCACGAAGATCTCGCTGTTCATGCTGGTCGGCGTCGGCGCCTGGTTCGTCGGCATGCACCAACTGTTCTCGTTCAACACCGTGCAGTCCGGCGAGGGCGTCGGCATCGAGCTGATCTACATCTCCGGCGCGGTGATCGGCGGCTGCCTGCTGACCGGCGGCTACGGCTCGGCGATCGGCCCGGTCTTCGGCGCGTTCATGTTCGGCATGGTGCAGCAGGGCATCGTCTACGCCGGCTGGAATCCCGACTGGTTCAAGGCCTTCCTCGGCGTCATGCTCCTTGGCGCCGTCCTGATCAATCTGTGGGTCCAGCGCACAGCGACCCGGAGGTGACCCGAATGACAACCAACGAAACCGGCACCCACGGCGCTGTCCTCGCGGACAGGGCCCCCGAGAAGGACTCCCCGGTCGTCGAACTGCGCAACGCGGGCAAGGCGTACGGCAACATACGTGCCCTGCACGGGGTGAGCCTGACGGTGCATCCCGGCCAGGTGACCTGTGTGCTCGGCGACAACGGCGCCGGCAAGTCCACTCTCATCAAGATCATCTCCGGACTGCACCAGCACACCGAGGGCGAGTTCCTCGTCGACGGCGAACCGGTGCGCTTCTCCACCCCGCGCGAGGCGTTGGACAAGGGCATCGCGACCGTCTACCAGGACCTCGCCGTGGTCCCGCTGATGCCGGTGTGGCGCAACTTCTTCCTGGGCTCCGAGATGACCAAGGGCCCCTGGCCGATCCGCCGCCTGGACATCGAGGCGATGAAGAAGACCGCCGACGAGGAACTGCGCAACATGGGCATCATCCTCGACGACCTCGAACAGCCCATCGGCACCCTGTCCGGCGGCCAGCGCCAGTGTGTCGCGATCGCCCGCGCCGTCTACTTCGGCGCCCGCGTCCTCATCCTGGACGAGCCCACCGCCGCGCTCGGCGTCAAGCAGTCCGGTGTCGTCCTCAAGTACGTGGCCGCCGCCCGCGACCGCGGACTCGGGGTCATCTTCATCACCCACAACCCGCACCACGCCTACATGGTCGGCGACCACTTCAGCGTGCTGCGCCTGGGCACGATGGAACTCTCCGCCGAGCGCAGCCAGATCACGCTCGAGGAGCTGACCAACCACATGGCGGGCGGCGCCGAACTCGCCGCGCTCAAGCACGAGTTGTCCCAGGTCCG
The DNA here is from genome assembly GCF_040298885.1 of Streptomyces sp. NPDC001137. Lineage (NCBI taxonomy): Bacteria > Bacillati > Actinomycetota > Actinomycetes > Kitasatosporales > Streptomycetaceae > Streptomyces > Streptomyces sp. NPDC001137. Next base: position 62,746 of record NZ_JBEPBA010000017.1, on the reverse strand, counting down.
CGGCGTCGACGTCGAGGAACTCCCCGAAGAGGCCGACCTCACCGCACCCGTGGCAGTCATCAAGGAAGCCGCCTCCTGACACCCGTGGCGGCCGGCCCCGCCCACACGTCTCCGCCACCGACGGGCGCAACCGGCTGAGACGCCGAGTCCACCTCTCCACCCCCGGAGTCTCCGGAGCGAAGGGAAATCAGTGTCATGCCGTTCGAAGTGCTGACCATTGGCCGCGTGGGAGTGGATGTCTATCCACTTCAGACCGGCGTGGGGCTGGCGGAGGTCACCTCGTTCGGCAAGTATCTCGGGGGTAGCCCGACCAATGTGGCGGTGGCCGCGTCCCGGTACGGGCACTCCTCGGCTGTGATCACAAAGACGGGCAGGGACCCGTTCGGGGACTTCGTCCGGCAGGCACTGGAGAGCTACGGCGTCGACAGCCGGTTCGTCGGTACGTCGGACATCGCACCGACGCCGGTGACCTTCTGCGAGATCTTCCCACCGGATGACTTCCCGCTGTACTTCTACCGGCTCCCGAAGGCCCCCGACCTGGACATCACCGCTGGTGAGCTGGACCTGGGGGCAGTACGGGACGCGGCGGTCCTCTGGGTGACAGGTACCGGGCTCAGCGAGGAGCCGAGCCGCTCGGCCACGTTGGCCGCCCTCGCTCGCCGGGGCAAGGCGGGGACGACGGTCTTCGACCTGGACTGGCGGCCGATGTTCTGGGCCGACCCGAACCAGGCGCGCGGGTTCTACGCGCAGGCCCTGCGGCACACGACGGTTGCTGTGGGCAACCTTGACGAGTGCGAGGTGGCCACCGGTGAGCGTGAGCCGTATGCGGCGGCGAAGGCGCTACTGGCCGCCGGAGTGGAGCTGGCCATAGTCAAGCAGGGCCCCAAGGGGGTCCTGGCCATGGACCGGGACGGTGCTACCGCCGAGATCCCGCCGGTTCCGGTGCAGGTCGTCAACGGGCTCGGCGCCGGAGACGCCTTCGGCGGCGCGCTGTGCCACGGCCTGCTGTCGGGCTGGGACACCCGCCGCACCGTGATCTTCGCCAACGCCGCCAGCGCCATTGTCGCGAGCCGACTTTCCTGCTCCGACGCGATGCCGACCGAGGCCGAGGTCGACGCCAAGCTCGGCGAGGCGGCCGGAACATCCACCAACGACTCCCAGCAAGAGGTGTGACGACGTGCTGTCCGAGAATGTGAGCCGGATCGTGAACGCCCGGGTGGGCGACCCCGGCGCCGTCGCGGCCGCCGCTGCGCGCCGGGTGAAGGCTCCCTCCCTGCTCGGCGAGCACGGCAAGGCGATGATCATCGCCGCCGACCATCCGGCCCGGGGCGCGAACGGTGTCGGCTCCGACCCGACCGCCATGGCCGACCGCTTCGAGCTCCTCGACCGGCTGTGCACCGCCCTGGAACGCCCCGGGGTGACGGGGGTGTTGGCCACCGCCGACATTCTCGAGGACCTCCTGCTGCTCGGCGTCCTCGACGGCAAGAGCGTCTTCGGTTCCATGAACCGGGCCGGGCTCGCCGGGTCGGTGTTCGAGATCGACGACCGGTTCACCGGCTACGACGCCGAGACCATCGCCGCGATGGGCTTCGACGGCGGCAAGATGCTCACCCGCATCGCGCTGGGCGACCCCGCCACACCGGCCGCCCTGGAGAACAGTGCCCGCGCGATCGATGAGCTGAATGACCGCCAGCTCATCGCGATGGTCGAGCCGTTCCTGTCCGCCTGGCAGGACGGGAAGATCCACAACGATCTGTCCACCGATGCCGTCGTCAAGTCCGTCACCATCGCCTCGGGGCTCGGCCGGCGTACCGCCTACACCTGGCTCAAGCTTCCGGTGGTGGAGGACATGGAACGGGTGCTGGCCTCTTCCACCCTCCCGGCGCTGCTGCTGGGCGGCGAGGTCAAGGACGCGGACGCGGCCTTCGCCTCATGGGGCAAGGCGCTCAAGCAGCCGACCGCGCAGGGGCTCGTCGTGGGCCGGTCTCTGCTCTACCCCTCGAACGGTGACGTCGCCGGTGCGGTGGACAAGGCGGTGAGCCTGCTGTGAGCAAGTACCACCTGCCGTCGGGGACTTCTTCCGATGGCCCCTATGACCTCCTGGTCACGCCGGAGTCGGCGGGCTGGGGACACTCCGGCCTCAGGATCCTGACCCTCAAGCCGGGCCAGGCACACGCCCTGTCCACCGAAGACTCCGAGTTCCTGGTCCTGCCGCTGACGGGCTCCTGCACCGTCACCACGGACGGCACTGCCTTCGAACTCACCGGCCGGACAGGCGTGTTCGCCTCAGTCACCGACTTCGCCTACCTCCCCCGCGAGTCGGAGGCCCTGATCAGCAGCGCGACCGGCGGACGGTTCGCACTGCCCAGCGCCCGTACCGGGCGGAGCTCACTCTCCGCCCGGTACGGGTCCAAGGAGAACGTGCCCGTGGAGCTGCGCGGTGCCGGGGCCTGCTCACGGCAGGTGAACAACTACTGCCTGCCCGGCACCTTCGACGCCGAGCAGCTGCTGGTCTGCGAGGTCCTCACACCCGGCGGCAACTGGTCGTCGTATCCGCCGCACAAGCACGACCAGGCCCGGCCCGGCCAGGAGTCGGAGCTGGAGGAGATCTATTACTTCGAGGTCTCCGGCGGCGAGAACGGCTTCGGCTACCAGCGGGTCTACGGCACCGAAGCACGGCCGATCGACGTGCTGGCCGAGATCCGCTCCGGCGACACGGTGCTGATCCCGCACGGCTGGCACGGCCCGTCGATCGCGGCGCCCGGCTACGACCTGTACTACCTCAACGTCATGGCGGGTCCCGGTCAGGACCGTGCCTGGCTCATCTGCGACGACCCCGCCCACGGCTGGGTCCGCACCACCTGGGACGCCCAGGACGTCGACGACCGGCTGCCGTTCGGCGCCGAGGAGAACCACTGATGAACACGATCAGACTGACCACCGCTCAGGCCCTGGTGCGCTTCCTGGCGAACCAGTACAGCGAGCGCGACGGCCAGGAGCAGCGCCTCATCCCCGGGGTGTGGGGCATCTTCGGCCACGGCAACGTGGCCGGCATCGGCCAGGCGCTGCTGCAAGCGGCCACGACCGGCGAGGCCGACCTGCCCTACTACCTCGCCCGCAACGAGCAGGGCATGGTCCACGCTTCCGTCGCCTACGCGAAAATGCGCGACCGGCTGGCCACCTTCGCCTGCACCGCCTCCACCGGCCCCGGCTCCACCAACATGATCACCGGCGCGGCGCTGGCCACCACGAACCGGCTGCCGGTCCTGCTGCTGCCCTCTGACATGTTCGCCACCCGCGCCGCCGACCCGGTGCTGCAACAGCTGGAGGACACCCGCGGCGGCGACGTCACCGTCAACGACGCCTTCCGCGCCGTATCCAAGTACTTCGACCGCATCTCACGCCCCGAGCAGCTCATCCCGGCCGCCCTCGCGGCCATGCGGGTGCTGACCGACCCGGTCGAGACCGGGGCCGTCACCCTCGCGCTGCCGCAGGACGTGCAGGCCGAGGCGTACGACTGGCCGCTGTCGTTCTTCCAGCGGCGGGTGTGGCACGTGGGCCGCCCGGTGCCGGAGGCGGCCGCCGTCGAGCGGGCCGCCCGTCTGCTGCGCAATGCCCGCAAGCCGCTGATCGTGGCGGGCGGCGGTGCCGTGTACTCCGGTGCGGAGACCGTGCTGCGCGCGTTCGCCGAAGCCACCGGGGTCCCGGTCGCCGACACCCACGCCGGCAAGGGCGCCGTCCCCTGGGACCACCCCTACGCCGCCGGCGGCATCGGCTCCACCGGCTCGTATGCCGCCAACGAACTCGCCCGCGAGGCGGACGTGGTGCTCGGCATCGGCACCCGCTACTCCGACTTCACCACCGCCAGCCACACCGGCTTCGGCAATCCGGACGTCGCCTTCGTCAACCTCAACGTGGCCCGCCTGGACGCCGTCAAGCACTCGGCGGAGCCGTTGGTCGCCGACGCCCGGCTCGGCATCCAGGCCCTCGCCGGAGCGCTGGACGGCTGGGAGGTCGAGGAGACCTACCGCCGTCACATCCGCCGGCTGATCGCCCGGACGCGGCAGATCGAGGACGAGTGCTTTGCTCCCGAGCGGAACACCGGTGATCTGCCCGCCCAGACGCAGATCCTCGGCGCCCTGAACGAGGTCCTCGGCGACCGTGACGTGGTCATCAACGCTGCCGGCTCCATGCCCGGCGACCTGCAGCAGCTGTGGCGCGCCAGAGACCCGAAGGCTTACCACGTCGAATACGCCTATTCCTGCATGGGATATGAGGTCGCCGCCGGTGCCGGTGCCAAGATGGCCGACCCGACCCGCGAGGTCGTCGTGCTGGTCGGCGACGGCTCGTACCTGATGATGGCCCAGGAGATCGTCACCATGGTCTCCGAGGGACTGAAGGTCATCATCGTGCTTGTCCAGAACCACGGCTTCGCGTCGATCGGTTCGCTGTCGGAGTCACTCGGCAGCCAGCGCTTCGGCACCAAGTACCGCTTCCGCGACGGTGATTCGGGCCTACTGGATGGCGACGTCCTCCCGGTCGACCTCGCCGCCAACGCCTCCTCCCTCGGCGCGGACGTCCTGCACGCCACGTCGGTGGAGGAGTTCCGGGCGGCGATGGAGAAGGCCAAGGCCGCCACCCGCACGACCGTCGTCCACGTCGAGACCGACCTCTACGGCCCCAACCCGCCTGGCCACGGCTGGTGGGACGTCCCCGTCAGCCAGACCTCCGCCCTCGACACCACGCGCTCCGCTTACGAGACGTACGCCGCTCAGAAGCAGAACCAGCGCCACTACCTGTAAGTCCCGTCCCCGCAAAGGAAACCCGCACCGTGACCACCATCCAGCACTGGATCAACGGCGCTCCCGTCCAGGGCACCGCCACAGCCACCCAGCCGGTCTTCAATCCGGCCACCGGCGCCGAGCAGGCCCAGGTCGTCCTCGGCGGCGCGGCCGACGTGGACGCGGCCGTCCAGGCTGCCTCTGCCGCCTTCGAGACCTGGTCGGAATCGTCGCTCACCCAGCGCACGCAGGTGATGTTCGCCTTCCGCCAGCTGCTCCTCGAGCACGAGGAGGAGCTGGGCAGGATCATCTCCGCCGAGCACGGCAAGACCGTCGACGACGCCCGCGGCGAGATCACCCGGGGCCGCGAGGTCGTCGAGTTCGCCTGCGGCCTCGGCGACATCCTCAAGGGCTCCTTCTCCGACCAGGTCTCGCGTGGCGTGGATGTGCACAACTTCCGCCAGCCCCTCGGCGTCGTCGCCGGCATCACCCCGTTCAACTTCCCCGCGATGGTGCCGCTGTGGATGCACCCCATGGCCATCGCCACCGGCAACACCTTCATCCTGAAGCCGAGTGAGCGCGACCCGTCGGCCGCGAACTTCGTCGCCGAGCTGTACAAGAAGGCCGGACTGCCCGACGGTGTCTTCAACGTGGTGCACGGTGGCAAGGACGCGGTCGACGCGATCCTCACCCACCCCGGCATCGAGGCCGTCTCCTTCGTCGGGTCGACGCCGATCGCCAAGTACGTGCACGAACAGGCCACCGCGCACGGCAAGCGCGTCCAGGCCCTCGGCGGCGCCAAGAACCACGCCGTCGTCCTGCCCGACGCCGACCTCGAATTCGCCGCCAACCACATCACCGCCGGCGCCTACGGCTCCGCCGGCGAGCGCTGCATGGCCGTCTCCGTCGCCGTCGCCGTCGGCGACGCCGCCGACGGACTCGTGCAGGTGCTGGAGCGCAAGGCCCGCGAGGTGAAGGTCGGCCCCGGTGACCAGCCCGGCACCGAGATGGGGCCGCTGGTCACCAAGGCCGCCCAGGAGCGCGTCGAGAGCTCGGTCGGCGTCGCCGCCACCCAGGGCGCCACCGTCGTCGTCGACGGCCGCGGTCTCAAGCTCGACGACCCCGCCTACGCCGAGGGCTTCTTCACCGGCCCCTCCCTCCTGGACCACGTCACCACCGAGATGGCGGCGTACAAGGAGGAACTCTTCGGCCCGGTGCTGGCGATCCTCCGAGTCGAGACCCTGGACGAGGCGATCGACGTCATCAACGCCAACCCCTACGGCAACGGCACCGCCCTGTTCACCGCCTCCGGCGAAGCAGCCCGCCGCTTCCAGCGCCATATCAAGGTCGGCATGATCGGCATCAACGTACCGGTGCCCGTCCCGATGTCCTACTACTCCTTCGGCGGCTGGAAGGACTCCCTCATCGGCGACTCCCCCATCCACGGCCCCGAAGGCATCCGCTTCTACACCCGCCCCAAGGTCGTCACCACTCGCTGGCCCCAGCCCAAGCAGCAGGTCAGCGCGGGCTTCAACTTCCCCACCTCCAACTGAGTTTCCGTGCCGCACTCCGAAGGACACACCATGGCAACGGCGCCACCTCCCTTCCGCACCACTGCGGGCAACCTCTGCCTGGGCTCGGCCCCCGACTCGTGGGGCGTCTGGTTCCCCGAGGACGAGCACCAGGTGCCGTACACCCGCTTCCTCGACGAACTCGCCCAGGCCGGCTACGAGTGGCTGGAGCTCGGCCCCTACGGCTACCTCCCCACCGACCCGCAGCGCCTCAAGGACGAACTCGACGCCCGCGGCCTGCAGGTCTCCGGCGGCACCGTCTTCGGTGCGCTGCACCGCCCCGAGGCCTGGGACGACATGCTCGCCCACGTCCGGCAGATCGCCGGCCTGACCGCCGCCGCCGGCGCCCACCACCTCGTCTTCATCCCGCCCATGTTCCGGGACGAGAAGACGGGCGCGTTCACCGAGTCGCCCGAGCTGACCGCCGAACAGTGGGCGGGCTTCGGCAGGGCCGCCGACCGGCTCGGCAAGCTGCTGCTCGACGAGTACGACGTACGCCTCGTCATCCATCCGCACGCCGACAGCCACATCCAGACCCAGCCCGAGATCGAACGGCTGCTGAACGAGTCCGACCCCCGCTACACCAACCTCTGCCTGGACACCGGCCACGTCGCCTACGGCGGCGGCGACAACCTCGACCTCATCCGCCGCTTCGGCGAACGCGTCGGCTACGTCCACATCAAGCAGATGGACCCCGCCGTCCTGGCCCAGGTCGCCGCCGAAAACCTCTCCTTCGGCGAGGCCGTCAAGCGCGGGGTGTGCGTCTCCCCGCCCGCCGGCGTGCCCAACCCCGCCGACATCGTCACCGCACTCGCCACCCTCGACGCCGAGCTGTTCGTGATCGTCGAACAAGACCTCTACCCCTGCGCACCCGAGGTGCCGCTGCCCATCGCCGTCAGCACGCGCGAGCACCTGGCCGGCTGCGGCCTGACCGGCACCCGACGCCCGAGGCTGACGCTCCCTGCCGACGAGCAGCCGAGCAGAGCCCCCGAGTAACCAAGCCACCGGCTCGCGCGGTGGCCGGCCCATGGGGACCCCCGGCGCAGTTGACGCGCCGTGGCGGGCTTCTACGCGGTGCTGACGGCTTCCGCGCGAGATTGCTAGAACGTTACAGGCTTCATGGCCACCGGACACTTGACAGCGGCTCATGGTGACTGGCGTACTGGTCAGAGTATATAGAACGTTCTAGTTCCCGGTCGTCCGGAGATGAGGAGAACCACGATGTACGCACTGGCGGTCTGTGCGGAGATGGTCTTCCGCGACCTTCCGATCGAGGAGCGGGCACGGCGTATCCACGAGGCCGGTTTCCAGGTCGAGATCTGGGACTGGACGAACCACGATCTCGATGCCCTCGCCCGCTCGTCCGCCGAGATCGTCTCGATGACGGGGTACGTGAGCGGCAGCCTCACCGAGGACGACGGCGCCGCCGAACTGCTGCGCACGGCCGAGGAGTCACTCAAGGCGGCCGAGCACCTGGGCTGCACTCGCCTGAACCTCCACGGAACCGGTCTGGACAGCCAGGGGCTGCCCGTGGTGCCGGTACCCGGGGAGCCCACCGGCGCGATGTGGATGGCCGCGCACCGCACACTCACCCGGATCGCCGAGCTCGGCGAGAACGCCGGGGTCATTTTCACCCTGGAGAATCTCAACACCGCCGTCGATCACCCCGGGGTGCCCTTCGCGAAGGCTGCCGACACCCTGGCGCTGGTTGCCGCCGTGAACCGGCCCGGTCTGCGCATGAACCTGGACCTGTACCACGCCCAGATCGGCGAGGGAAATCTGATCGAGCTGGTGCGCCGCGCCCACGGCGCGGGACTCATCGGTGAGATCCAGGTGGCGGACGTGCCGGGCCGCTGCGAACCCGGCACGGGAGAGATCAACTACCCGGCCGTCGCCCGCACCCTCGCAGACATCGGCTACGACGGCACCGTCGCCATGGAGGCATGGGCATCCAGCGACAGCGAGGCCGCTCTGGAACGCTTCCGGGCCGCCTTCACCGTCTGACAGGAACGACCGCGGGACATCTGCCCCGCCCTCGCGTCCGCGCACCACGGCAGCCGCCACCACCGAAGCCACGACGTAGATCACGGAGTATGTGCCATGACCTCCCCCCAGTCCCTCGCGGTCGGCCTCATCGGCGCCGGACGCATGGGCTCCTTCCACGCCGAGACCCTGGCCCGCCGCCTCCCCGGGGTACGGCTGGCCGCCATTGCCGATCCCGCACCCGGGGCCGCGAAGGCTCTGGCCGATCGTCTCGGCTGCCCCAAGACGTACACGGAGATCGGTGACCTGCTCGACGACCCCGAGATCGAGGCGGTCGTGATCGTCACGCCCGCCCGCACCCACGCCGGACTCATCGAGGCCGCAGCACGCGCCGGCAAGTCGGTCTTCTGCGAGAAGCCGATGGCCGTCACCCTCGACGAAGCCGACCGCGCCATCACCGCCGCACATGAGGCGGGCGTGGTGCTCCAGGTGGGCTTCAACCGCCGCTTCGACGTCGGCTTCCGCGCCGCCCACGAGAAGATCACCGCCGGTGACATCGGTACCCCGCAGCTGCTGCGTTCCCTCACCCGGGACCCCAACCTGCACGACCCGTCGCGCATCCCGCCATGGACGATCTTCCTGGAGACGCTCATCCACGACTTCGACGTCCTGCGCTACCTCAACCCCGGCTCAGAGCCCGTCGAGGTCTTCGCCATGGCCGACGCCCTGGTCCGGCCCGACTTCAAGGACCACGGACTGCTCGACACGGCCGTGGTGACGATCCGCTTCGACAACGGCGCCATCGCCACGGCGGAGGCCAACTTCCAGGCGGTGTACGGCTATGACGTCCGCGGTGAGGTCAAGGGCTCGACCGGCATGCTCACCCTGGGTGACCTGCGCAGCAGCCACCTCACGTCCTACGGTGCGGCCGGCGCTGCCGCCGAGTGCGTCAGCTACGACCAGGATCTCTTCCACGCGGCCTACGTTGCCGAACTGGCCGAGTTCACCGACAGCGTCCGGGACAAGCGTGCTCCGTCGGTGACCGGCGAGGACGCTCGGGCCGCGCTGGGCATCGCCCTCGCCTCGATCGGTTCGATCGCCACGGGCGGTGCGGTCAGCGTGGGTGACGTCAGGGAGAGCCCGGTGACAGTGCGGCCGTAGCACCGAGCACACGACGCCGACTCGGCGGCGCCTTCTCCAGCCCGAGCGGCCGCCGCCAGGGTCGTACCTCTCACGTCACCGTGCCGTTGCCGAGCCCCCTCCTGAAGCAACGCCCACATGGAACGTTCTACAATCGGTCCCCAGCAGACGAGACCGACCAGGAGAGGACAGGATGCCTGCGACCCCGGCGGTCCCGGACGGGAAGCGGCCGACGCTCGCCGACCTGGCGACGCGGGCAGGTGTGTCCACCGCGCTGGCCTCCATCGTGATGCGCGGGGCGAAGGGGGCCAGCGCCGCCACCCGCGAGCGTGTCCTGGAGGCCGCGCGGGAGATCGGCTACCGCCCGGACGCCCGGGCGAGACTGCTGCGCAGCCACCGCTCCCACCTGCTCGGCGTGCAGTTCGGCCTCCAGCATCCCTTCCACGCCGACCTGGTGGAGGGCATCTACGCCACCGCCGAACCAGCCGGATACCAGATCGCGCTGAGCGCCGTGACCGCCGAACGGGGTGAGCAGCGTGCCGTCGAAACCCTGCTCGACGACCGCTGCGAGGCGCTGATCCTGCTAGGCCCACAGGCCCCCGCCTCACGGCTGACGGAGCTCGCCGGGCAATTGCCGGTCGTCTCTGTGGCCCGCCACCTGCGGCCACCCGTCCCCGGCCTGGAGGTCGTACGGACCGCCGACGACAAGGGCGCCCGCCAGGCGGTCGACCACCTCGTGGCGCTGGGCCACCGCGCCATCGCCCACATCGACGGCGGCAAGGCACCCGGCGCAGCCGACCGGCGACGCGGCTACCGCACCGCCATGAGCCGCCACGGTCTCACCGAGCACATCCGCGTCGTGCCCGGGGGCCTCACCGAGGCAGAGGGCGCCGAGGCCGCCCAGGTTCTCGCCGCCTCCCACCCGCGCCCCACCGCGGTCCTCGCCTTCAACGACCGCTGCGCGACCGGTGTCCTCGATGTCTTCCTCCGCAGCGGCATTCCCGTCCCCGGCGCCATCTCCGTCGTCGGCTTCGACGACAGCCATCTGGCCCGCCTGGCCCATATCGACCTCACCACCGTCGGGCAGGACATTCCCCGCCTCGCCCACCTCGCCGTGGACCGGGCCATCGCACGCCTGGACGGTCGCGACACCGGTACCGGGGAACAGGTGGTGGCTCCACACCTCGTGGTCCGGGGGACGACGGCCCCGCCCTCTACCGCACCGGCCACCTGAGCGTCGTCTGGGCCAACCTCGCACCGCACACAGTCCCACGCGCCTCCAACTACCTGAGGAATGGGGTACAACGGCGAACTCGGCGACTTTCTCCGCTCCCGTCGCCCCCTCCTCACCCCGAACACCGCCGGACTGCCACCGGGCGCGGGGCGCGCCGGGTGCCCAAGCCGTGAGGAGGTCGCGCCCCTGGCGTGTGTCACCACCCACTACACCCGCCTGGAGCCGGGCCGCCACCCGCACCTCTCCGAAGCCGTCCCTCCGTCCCCCACGCCCTGCGTCTCGACGACGAACGCGGCTACCTCTTCGCCCTCACCCGCCCCGCGTCCCACCGCCCCGTAGCGCCGACGCACGCCCCGAGCGGAGCGGACCCGGTCCGCGGCCCGCCAGAGGCTGGAGTTCACCGCGCTTCGAGGCATTCCCGGTGACCAGGTGCGTGCTCGGCGGACGCGGCACGGAGCAAGAAATGCCCTACACAGTCATCACTTCCCTTTGCCAGGTTTGCCGAGGCGTGACAAAACGGCCTGCCGGACATGTCCACTGTCACCTCGCAGACACTCCCCACGTCGCCTTCCGGCTGGCCCAGTCGCACCTAGGGACTTTCGTTTGGATCACCGTGCGGACCAAAGGAAGATGCCTGCGATGTAGAGCGATTGCTATCTGCGGGGGCTGATGCTGGACGGCCGGCGCAAGTCGATCCAGCCGATGGCGCAGCGGCTGCCGGACGGGAACATGCAGGCCCTGGAGCAGTTCGTCAACCAGTCGCCGTGGCAGTGGACGCCGGTGCGGCGGCGGATCGCCGAGCGGCTGGTCCAGGTCGTCAAGCCCGAGGTGTGGGTCATCGACGACGTCGCGTTTCCCAAGTGCGGGCGGGCGTCGGTGGGGGTGGCCCGGCAGTACTGCGGGGCACTGGGGAAGCGGGCAACCCGCCAGGTCGCCGTCAGTGTGCATGCGGCCACGGATACCGCCTCCTGCCCACTGGAATGGGAATTGTTCCTACCCGAGGAATGGGCGCACGACACCCGGCGTCGCACGGCTGCGGGCGTGCCCGATGAGGTGGGGCATGTGCCCAAGCCCCGCCTGACCCTGGGGCTGCTGGAGAGGCTGGCGGGTTGGCTTCCGTCGGTGCCGGTGATTGTGGCCGACTGCGGCTACGGCCGCAGTGTCGGCTTCCGCCTGGCCCTGGAGGAACGCGGCTGGTCCTACATCGTCGCTGTCGAGCCCAAGGAGATCGCCCGCCCGGCCGGTGCCAAGCCGGAGCTGCCGCCCTACCAGGGATGGGGCCCGCCCACGTTGCCGCGCTATCGCGAGCCGGCCCGCCCCCTGCACCAACTGATCGATGCGCACACCCGCTTCGAGGACGTCACCTGACGAGAGGGCAGCAGGGCTCAGTCATCCACCGCCCTCGAGTCCGCGAACGGCATCTCCAAGATCCCCGCCAGAACGGCCGCTGCCGATGGTGTACGCCCACGGGCAACCTCGGACGCGGCGCCAGCGGAGAACTTCAGCCTGGCAGGCGGCAAGTTCTCGATCTTGAGTTGGAGCCGCCATCGCCGCGAAGTCGCAGTCGACGGCGTTTCCAGTGCTCGCGGCGAAGTGCCAACTGCCGCATCACGGCTCGGCCGTCATCCTGATCCCACAGAATCACGGTGCCAACTATCCTCGGTATGTGACAACTAACGTCTGTGGTCACAGCAGGCTAACGCCGCACCCTCGGCATCCCCAGACCGATCCACGAGATGATCTCCCGCTGGATCTCGTTGTTTCCGCCGCCGAAGGTGAAGATGACCGCCGAGCGGTAGCCGCGCTCCAGTTCGCCGTGGAGGACCGCGCCCGCGGAGCCCTCCTTCAGCGCGCCCGCCGCGCCGACGATCTCCATCAGCCAGGCGTAGGCGTCCCGGCGCGCCTCTGAGCCGTAGACCTTGACCGCGGAGGCGTCCTGGGGGGCGAGCGTGCCGTTCTGGACGGCGTGCACCATCCGCCAGTTGAGCAGCTTCATCGCATCGAGTTTGGTGTGGGTCTGGGCGAGGCGTCGGCGCACCCAGGGCAGGTCGACGACGCGGCGGCCGTCGGCCAGCTTGGTCTCCATGGCCCAGCGCTGGACGTCCTGCAGGGCGCGGATCGCCATGGTGCCGTGGGCGGCGAGGGTGACGCGCTCGTGGTTGAGCTGGTTGGTGATCAGCCGCCAGCCCTGGTTCTCGGCGCCGACGCGGCGGGAGACGGGGACGCGGATGTTCTCGTAGTAGCTGGCCGTGGTGTCGTGCGAGGCAAGGGTGTTGATGAGGGTGCAGGAGTAGCCGGGGTCGGTGGTGGGGACGAGGAGCATGGTGATGCCCTTGTGGGGCGGTGCCTCGGGGTCGGTGCGGGTGGCCAGCCACACCCAGTCCGCGGTGTCGCCGTTGGTGGTCCAGATCTTCTGGCCGTTGACGACGTACTCGTCGCCGTCCCGTACGGCGCGCGTCTTCAGGGACGCGAGATCGGTGCCCGCGTCGGGCTCGCTGTAGCCGATCGCGAAGTCGATCTCGCCGGCGAGGATCTTGGGCAGGAAGTACGCCTTCTGCTCCTCCGTGCCGAACTGCATGATCGTCGGCCCGACGGTGTTCAGCGCCATCAGCGGCAGTGGTACGCCGGCCTGGGCGGCCTCGTCGAAGAAGATGAACTGCTCCATCGCGGTCAGCCCGCGCCCGCCGTACTCCTTCGGCCAGCCCACGCCGAGCCAGCCGTCGGTGCCCAGGCGTCGGATGGTCTCGCGGTAGAAGCGTTTCTGGGCGGCCGGGTCGCCGTGCCGTGCGTAGGCGTTGTCCGGCACCAACTCGGCGAAGTACGAGCGCAGTTCGGTGCGCAGCCGCTGCTGCTCGGGCGTGTATTCGAGGTGCACGGCGCCTCCAGGCTTCCCAGGCCGGTCCTGACGGCGCACACCGTAGAACGTGTTCCAGAAATTGGGAATGGCGAGGGACAGGGAAAGGGCCCCCGGTCGTCGACCGGGGGCCCTTTGCCAAGTGAACCGGTGGAACGGGTCAATGGGCGACGGGAGTTGCCTTGGAAGCGCCGTTCGCCCGCGCCGGCTTCGGCGCGAGCACCCGCTCCGCCAGCACCCCGAAGACCAGCCCGAAGGAGGTCCACAAGGTCAACTGGACGGCCAGGGCCGCCAGTCGGAACTGCCAGAGCAGGGTGGCGGAGAAGTCCTTGGGGACCTCGTTGAAGGACGGCAGGAACGCGTACGCGAGCCCGATGGCGAGGACGAGGAACGCGCCCGCGGCGAGCGTGGCGTTCCAGTTGCCCAGGCGGGGCGCCAGGCGCTTGCCCAGGATGACGGCGGCCACGGCCAGCAGCACGCTGAGCACCACCATCAGGAAGTACAGCGTGGTGCGTTTGCCGATGGTGTCGGGGTCTCCGACGGACGGGGGGTTGGCCGGGTACTTCAGGAACGGCACGACGTACACGGTGATCAGGCCGGCGGCCGCCAGGAGCAGCGCGCTCGCGCGCGGCCCGAAGCGGCCGATGCGGCCGAGCGCGAAGCAGTACGCGAGGGCGGCGATGCCGCCGAACGCGACGCCGTAGACCAGGACACCGGTGGACAGGCCCGCGGTGGACTGCATCGTGCGGCTGACGGCTTCGACGCCGTGCTCGTGGGAGTGCGCCTCCTCGTAGGCGATGGCCGCATCCACGCGCGGTTCACCGAGGAAGTAGGCGACGACCAGGGCGAGCAGGCCCGCGGCGAGCCCCGCGAGCATGCCACGCACCAGGAGGTTGCGGACGGTTGCCGAGTTCATGAGCGGCTGTGCTTTCTCGCCGCCCTCAGTGGCAGGGGAAGCCGAGCAGGTGGCGGGCGTCGTGCACCCACTCGTGCACGTCGGATCCGTTCATCACGGAAGTGGCGCCCTGCTCGGCGCCGACGAAGTAGAGCAGAACCAGCATCAGGATGCCGAAGAAGACCGCCCAGGGGACGATCGCGCCGATCGGCAGCTTTGCCGGTACGGCGGTGGGGGTGGTGGTCGGCTGAGCGACAGACTGCGCCATGGCAGGCCCTCCTGGGGAACTCGCGTCCCGTCTCGGTGGTGCACGCGACGACGGGGCGGGTCTGACTCACCCGGTGCGCACCCAGGGTGCGTACCGGACTTACAGTGGCGCGACCGTGCCGGACTTCCACCGGCTTCCGCTGTGCCGTCGTCAATATCCACGAGAAGGTACCGCGAAGCAGAGGTGGGGCCAAGGGCGCACGGGGCGGCCGTGAGCGCCCCTGGTGAGCCGTTTTTCTCGTCAGGGCCAGGGATTTGAAGGGATGTCGAGGGCGGGGATGGACGTATGACGAGCCGAGTGATCTTGGTCTCACCTGCGATCACGGCGGCCCTCAGGGAGGCCCGCTTCGACGACGGCTGCCCGCTGGACGCCTCCGGGCTGCGGCAGGCACGGGCGGCCGCCGGCACGCTCCCGGCGGCGGAACGGGTCTGGGTCTCCCCCACCGTGCGCTGCCGCGAGACCGCGGGCGCCCTCGGCCTCGACGCCGTGGACGCGCCGGAGTTGGCGGCCCTGGATGCGGGCCGCTGGCGCGGTGCGACGCTGGCGGAGGTGAGCGAGCGCGAGCCGGAGGCGCTGGCCCGCTGGCTGTCGGACCCCGCGGCGGCGCCGCACGGCGGGGAGTCGGTGACGGCGCTGTGCGACCGGGTGGCGGGCTGGCTGGAGGCGGTCGCGCGGACACCGGGCCGGACGATCGCCGTTGTCGAACCCGAGGCCGTACGGGCCGCGGTGGTCCGGGCGCTCGGGGCGCCGGAGTCGGCGTTCTGGCGCGCGGACGTCCCGCCGCTGACGGCCGTCGGGCTCAGCGGCAGGGCGGGGCGCTGGAACGTGCGGCTCGGGCAGCCGGTCGGTGCGCCGTGAGCGTCAGTTCAGGGTGGCGAGGAATTCCGTGCACGCCTCGGCGCACTGCCGGCAGGCCTTCGCGCCGTCCTCGGCGCCCGGAAACCGGTCGAAGGCGTGCGCACCCTCCAGGCACACGGTGCGGCACCACTCCACCTGGATGCGGATGGCGGCCTCGTCCAGGCTGTTCTGCTCGGACAGCACACGGCAGGTCGCGTCGCACACCTCCGCGCACATGATGCCCTTGCGTCGTACGAGTTCCTGCTCCTCCGTGCCGTCCGGGTCCACGAGGCTCGCGCGCAGCGCACACGCGCGTGCGCACTCGGTGCACGCCTGCGCGCAGGCGAAGCGGTCCTCCAGGAACCGGAAGAGCTCCTGCTGGGTCGTCGAAGTCACACCTGGCGGGTTGCCGTCACCGACCCCCTCAAACACCGGTGACCGCGATCCCGTCGACTCGGGCCGGCCGGGCCGGTTCGCACCGGGTCCCATGGGTACCCGCGTGCCCATGAGCACCTCATGGATGGACATGGACATCGCCGCAGGCCGCGGCGCCCTGGGAATCGGCCTGGTCGTCGTGGGGGTGGCGGTCGTGGCCCTGCTGATCGGTGCCTTCTGGCTGGGCGCCCGCATCCGTCGCCGTGAACCCGCTCCGCCGCGCCCGGAGGATCAGCCGCAACTGCCGGACGACGGCCCGGTCCGCGAGGTACAGGAGAACCGTGAGCCCGCCGAGATACCCCGCAGCGAGCAGCGGCTGACCCCGCACGAGCTGCCCGGTCACGGCAATACGCCGAGCAGGACGAGTGGGTCGCAGCAGCGCAAGCGCTGGAGCGAGGGCAACAGCGGGGCGTTCGGGAGCGGCGGGCCGGGCAGCCGCTGACGCCGGGAGGACGTGAGAGTCAAGACCCACCCGCCCGCGGCACCCTGCCGCTGCCCGACTACGACGCCCTGCCGAGCGGCGGGCTCGGGAGCCGCGCAGGGTCCTGACCGCCGAGGAGGTCCAGGGCGCCCCTCACGTACCAGCACGCGGGCGGCGACCGGCTCCCGATCACACCGCGCTGCTGTTCGTCCGGCCTGGAACATGTGCACACGAGCGCGGAGCCGACATCGGGCGCCCCGAGCTCGCTGCGCCCCGAGCAGCACGGCCGCCACATCGGCCTACCGGTGTCACCCGCGACCTCCGCGCCACCCCTTCAGCCCACCACCGCACGGCACCCCCGACCGGATCACGGCAGCGTGGCCGAAGAGGCCGCAGGCCTCTCGCTGAATTCCTGCACAGACGAGGACTCGTCGCCATGATCTGTCGTCGCCACGTCGGCCGCGGGGCCGGAGCCGTCGTTCTCCTGCTCGCCGCAGCGGGCTGCTCGGACTCCGCCATGGGTCAGCTCGTCTACACGACACCCGCCAAGCGGAAGGTGGCGATCCAGAGCCCGGCAGTCGAGGCATGCCATCGTCTGCCGGGCGGCGCCTACAGCGTGGACAACTACACGCTCTACGACATCCGGCTCTACACCAACGCCGACTGCGTGCTGACACCAGCCGGTCAGGACCAGCGCGGTCAGATCGGCGGAGAGAGCTTCTACCTCGCGACACAGGCGTCTGTCGCCTTCACACCCGGCCAGTCCCCGTGGCTGAGCTACTACGTCATCCCCGGAACCAGCTGAGTCCACGGCCGGCACATCAGGAACATGATGTCGAGGATCCGGACGAGGCTGCGGTACCCCATGCGGGTCATCGAGTCGCGGGCACCTCCCGACGGCCCATGGTGTTTCGCGTCGGCCCGAGGGGGCGCGGCGGCTGCGACCCGGCGGCTCTGCTGACGGGCTGCGGGGCTCGGACGGCGCGTTCAGCCTCTGCACGCTCGTATACGTCGACGCCCTCGCGCGAGCCGGGCCGGCTCCGGCGATGTCCCGCAGGCATTCACCCAGCCTCGCTCACGATGGCTGCGACACGCCCGGACGAGGCGCTCGACCGGCCGGCGGCGCGCCGAACGCGGGGATGCTCGGCCCCTGCGGAAGCAGCTGAACCACGACGAAGGACACCACGGCGGCCAGCACCACCAGCGCCACCGTGTCCACGTTGCCCAGCAGGAGCACGACCAGGACCACGCTGCTCACGGGCACCCGCAGGGCCGCGGTCACCGACGCCGCCATCCCGACCGCCATCGCCGGCACCAGCCCCAGACCGGGCAGCGGCGCCAGCAGGACACCGGCTGCCCCGCCCAGGAACAGGGCGGGAAAGACGGGGCCACCGCGCAGGCTGCCCAGACAGAAGGTGTACGCGAGGGCCTTGAACACCAGCACCGCCACGAGGGCACCCACCGACCAGGCGTGCGGGTGCTGCGCCAGGCCGGCCAGGGCGGCCTCCCCCGACATGGCGGCGTCGGCCGGCGAACGGCCGGTGGCGACCGCGTAGAGGGTGATGGAGGCCGCCGCCCCCAGCGCGCACAGAATGGTGTTCCGCACCGTCCGGGTCGTCACGAAGCCGGCCACGAACCTGCCGCCCACGAACACCCAGTGGATGAGGAGGGCGAGGGCCGGCGCGATCAGCAGGACCCACAGGACGTCTGCCCAGTCGAGCGGCGGCGGCTTCGGCAGCCCGATGTCCAGGCTCCCGGTGTCCAGGCCGGTCCAGTGCACGAACCCGGTGAAAATCAGGTCCCCGACTCCGCTGGCCAGCAGGGCCGGGAGCATCACCGCGAACAGCTGCGGCCCGCCCATCCCGGCCACCTCCATCAGGAGTACGGCTCCCACCACCGGGTTTCCGAAGAGCGCCGAGATGGCCGCCGCGGCCCCGGCCGCGCCGAGCAACGCCGTGCTCGCCTCGGTCTGGGGCGCCCGGACCAGGCTCGCGAAGAGCAGCGCCAGACCGCCGCCCAGGGCGATCAGCGGCGCCTCCGGACCCAGTACGACCCCGAGCGGCAGACCGACCAGAGCGGCGACGAGGACACCGGGCAGCGCTTGTTTGGTGACCCCGCCGGCATGCAGACCGCCCGCCGGGATGTGCCCGCCCCGCCCGGGAAGCCGGGCGACCACCAGGCCTACGATCAAACCGGCCACCGCCATCAGGGGCAGCGCCCACCACCAGGGAGCCTGCTTCCAGCCCAGGTCCTTGGGCCAGTCGGTCCAGATCAGCTGCTCCAGCTGGTGGAGCGCGACGAGGAACCAGAAGGCGAGCAGTGCCACCGGAACACCGATCAACCCGCAGAACACCAGCGCCTTGCGGTATTCGGGGCGTCGCAGCATCTTCCGCAGCTGGTCGGCCTCAGGGGGCTGACTTCCCCGCGCGGACACGGCCGGTCCCGATCTCGTCCCGGTAATGGGGTCCTCCCGAGGTCAGGACACGACAGGTGATTCAACCCATAACGGGTCGATTTTATCCAGCCGCTTGTCCATTGCCCGTCGCCACGCTACCGGTGACCAGAAACGACTCGACTGAAGACACCCCAGGGGTGACGGACTCGGTGAACGTGCGTCCGCCGGGGGCTACGTCGAGCGGGGCTGAGTCGTCGGGATCCGGTGGGTGAAGAACATCGCGAGCAGCGAGGTGAGGGCGAGGATCGCGAGTGCGGCGCGCAGGCCGTCCAGCCGTGCGTCGGCGTTCGCGTCGAGCGCCGCCTGGGTCACCTTCGTGCTCGTGCCTGCCTCGTCGAGGGCGGCCTTGAGCTGAGCGTCCGACAGGAAGGGCACGCCGCTTTCGAGTTCGACGCTCGCCTCGCTCTTGACCTTGGCGGGGATCTCGGGGTTCTGCTCGATGTTGGCGAGGAACGAACTGGTCAGCGCGGCGATCAGGACCGATCCGGCCAGTGCCGTACCGATCGAGGAACCCAGGTTGGTGACCGCGTTCTGGACGCCGCCCACTTCCGCGCTCCGCTCGTCCGGCACCGCGGACACGGTGACCGAGCCGAGCTGGGACGCCAGCGCGCCCATGCCCAGCCCGATCAGCAGGAGGGGAATGGTGACGACTTCCGCACCGGCGTCGGCGTCGAGCGCGGCCATCAGGATCACCGCTCCCGCGAACAGCGAGAGGATCCCGAGCCTCACCACCCGCCGCGGCGAGACATCCGGGAGGAAACGCGGGATGAGGATCGCGGCGGCCAGCAGCGTCAGCGAGAGCGGCAGGATGCGGGCGCCGGTCTTGAGCGCGGACAGGCCGAGGGCGACCGACAGATACAGGGGTACGACGAAGAAAACCCCCATCTGCACGAGGTACTGGAAGAAGAACATCGTCAGTCCGCCGGTGAGTTGCCGGTTCTGAAGGAGGGCAGGGTCCACGAGAGGTTCCCTGCTCCGCTTCACAAGGCGAGCCTCCCAGCGGAGGAACAGCCAGATCAGGAACAGTCCCGCCAGCATCAGCCAGACGACCAGTGAGATCCCTAGCCAGGAGGGCGCGTCGGGCTTCGGCTGGAACCAGCCCCATTCGTCCGAGCGGAGTACGCCGTAGACGAAGACCCCGAGCCCGGCGGCGGACAGCGCAGTGCCGACGAGATCGATGCGGGAGTGGCTTTCGGCCGGTGCGTCGGCGATACGGCGGCCGAGGGCCAGGATGGCGAGAACGATCGCGACTTCACCGGCGAACACCCAGCGCCAGGAGAAATAGGTGGTCGCGACACCTCCGACGAGCGGACCGAGCGCGATCGCAACGGCTCCGGCGGCTGTGACCAATCCGTAGGCGGCGGGGCGGCGCTCGACGCCGAAGTTGCCGGCGACGAGCGCCACGATCGCGGGCAGGATCAGCGCCGCCCCGAGGCCTTCCAGGAGCGACCAGCCGAGCAGGAGGACCGGCAGGTTCGGGGCCAGGGCCGTGGTCAGGGATCCGCACCCGTAGACGGCACAGCCGATCATGAACGCGCGTTTGTGACCGATCAGCGCGCCGACCTTGCCGCCGGGGATCATGAACATCGCCATCACAAGGGTGTAGGCGGTGATCGCGCCCTGAACCCCGGTCACCGTCGTGCCGACGTCGTCGGCCACCGTTGCGATCGAGACGTTCATGACAGAACTGTCCAGGGCCATCAGGAACTGGCCGGACGCGAGTGTCAGCAGGACGAGCCGTGTGGCTGCCGGACTCTCTGGGCCGGTTTCCCGAGGTGCCATGCGCGTATGGTCTCAACGGCCGTGGCGATCGGCCGTCGACCCGCCAGGGAGGTCGACCGATTGGCGGCGCGTCGGCCGGACCTCGAGTGGGCGGTGTCGGCATGCGTCATGAGTTCCGCGGTGACGGCAGTAACCACCACGGGAGCCCCGGCGGATGCGTCACCGGCTGTCGCTGGTCCCGGTGGTGTCCATCAGGTACGCGCGGCCCGCCTCGAGCCGGGCCGCCGGGATCCGGAACGGCGAGCAGGAGACGTAGTCCAGGCCCGCGCGGTGGAAGAAGTGGATGGAGTCCGGGTCGCCGCCGTGTTCGCCGCACACGCCTGTCTCCAGGCGGGGGTTGACCGTGCGGCCCGCCTCGACGGCCAGCTCCACCAGCCGCCCGACGCCTTCTTGGTCGATCGAGTCGAACGGCGAAACGGCGAAGACACCCTTCTCCAGGTACAGCGGGAAGAACGACGCCTCCGCGTCGTCGCGGGACAGACCCCAGGTGGTCTGGGTGAGGTCGTTGGTGCCGAAGGAGAAGAAGTCGGCCGCCTCGGCGATGCGTCCGGCGGTGAGCGCGGCGCGCGGCAGCTCGATCATCGTGCCGATCGGGCAGTCGAGGGTCAGACCGGTCTCGCTCTCCACCTCGCCGAGCACCAGTTCCGCTTCGGAGCGGGCCAGCCTCAGTTCCTCGACCGTGCCGACCAGCGGGATCATGATCTCGGCGCGCGGGGTGCCGCCGTCGCGCAGCCGCTCGACCACGGCCTCGGCGATCGCCTGCACCTGCATGGCCATCAGGCCCGGCACGGCCAGGCCCAGGCGGACCCCGCGCAGGCCCAGCATCGGGTTCTGCTCGTGCATCCGCTCGACGGCGGCGAGCAGTTCCCGGTCGCGTGCGGCAGGGTGCTCGGTGCGGGCCAGGCGGACGGCCAGTTCGGTGCGGTCGGGCAGGAACTCGTGCAGCGGCGGATCGATCAGCCGTATCGTCACCGGCAGCCCGTCCATCGCCTCGAGGATGGCGGTGAAGTCGGCCCGTTGCAGCGGCAGCAGGGCGTCCAGGGCCCGTTCGCGTGCGAGGTCGTCACGGGCCAGGATCATCGCCTCGACCAGTTCCCTGCGCTCACCGAGGAACATGTGCTCGGTGCGGCACAGACCGATCCCCTGCGCGCCCAGCGCGCGGGCGCGGACGGCGTCCTCGGGTGTGTCGGCGTTGGCCCGCACCTGCAGACGGCGCCCCGAGTCGGCGCGGGCGAGAGCGCCCAGCACGGCCTCGGTGAGCGTATCCGTGGCGGTTCCGGTCTCCAGCGCGCGTCCGACGGGGGACGCGGTGAGCGGCAGGGCGCCGAGGTGCACGGTGCCCGCCGTGCCGTCGACGGAGACGACGTCGCCCTCGCGGACCACGGCTCCGGACGGAGCGGTGAACTGCCGTGCGAGCGGGTCCACGGCCAAGCCCTCCGCGCCGCACACGCACACCTTGCCCATGCCGCGCGCGACGACCGCGGCATGGCTGGTCTTGCCGCCCCGGCTGGTCAGGACGGCCTGCGCGGCGATCATGCCGGGCAGGTCGTCGGGGGTCGTCTCGCGGCGGACGAGGACCACCTGCTCGCCGGCCGCGGCACGCCGTACGGCCTCGGTGGAGTCGAACACGACGGCGCCCACCGCGGCGCCCGGCGAGGCGGGCACGCCGTGGGCGAGGGGCACGTCGGTGGTCTTCACGTCGAAGCGGGGAAACATCAGCCGGGTCAGCTCGGCGCCGTTCACACGGGCCAGCGCCTCGTCGGCGCTGATCGTCCCTTCCTCGCGCAGGTCGTGGGCGATGCGGAAGGCGGCCTCGGCGGTGCGCTTGCCCACCCTGGTCTGCAGGATCCACAGCTTGCCGCGTTCGACGGTGAACTCGACGTCGCACAGGTCGCGGTAGTGCTTCTCAAGGGTGCGCAGATGGTCGCCGAGCTCGACGTAGGCGCGGGGGTCGAGCGACCTGAGCTCGCTCAGGGGCAGGGCGTCGCGCACGCCCGCGACCACGTCCTCGCCCTGTGCGTCGGGCAGATAGTCGCCGTACATGCCGCGGTCTCCGGTGGCGGGGTCGCGGGTGAAGGCGACACCGGTGCCGGAGTCGTTGCCGAGGTTGCCGAAGACCATGGCCTGCACGTTGACGGCGGTGCCGAGGTCCTCCGGGATGTGTTCGCGGTGCCGGTAGACGTGGGCGCGTTCGGTGTTCCAGGAGTCGAGGACCGCGCGGACGGCACGGGCGAGCTGGTCGGCCGGGTCCTGCGGGAAGTCCTCGCCGGTCTCCTTGCGGATGATGGCCTTGAACTCCTCGGTGAGCGCCATGAGTTCGCCGACGTCGAGGTCGTGGTCGTCCGGCATGGGGGTCCCCCCGGTCGAGCGAAGTCGAGACTGGGGGAGCGCGGCGATGGCCTGCTCGAACAGGTCGCCGTCCACGCCCATCACGGTGTGCCCGAACATCTGGATGAGCCTGCGGTACGAGTCCCAGGCGAACCGCTCCTGCCCGGAGACCTTGGCGAGCCCGTTGACCGACCGGTCGTTGAGCCCGATGTCGAGGATGGTGTCCATCATGCCCGGCATGGAGAAGCGGGCGCCCGAGCGCACGGACACCAGCAGGGGGTCGTCGGGGGCGCCGAGGGTCCGTCCCATGGCCCGCTCCAGACCGGCGAGAGCCTGGGCCGCCTCGACGCCGAGTTCGGGCGGCTCCGCGCCCGTGGCCAGGTAGACCTTGCAGGCGTCGGTGGTGACGGTGAATCCGGGCGGGACGGGCAGGCCGATCCGGGTCATCTCGGCGAGTCCGGCACCTTTGCCGCCGAGCAGGCCGGCCATGTCGCGGCCGCCCTCGGCGAATTCGTACACGTACTTCGTCGGCTTGGTCATCGCGGCCTCTCAGTCATGGGGTACGACCGCCACGGGGCAGCCGACGTGGTGGATGGCGGCATGGGCGACCGGGCCGGTACGGGGCACGGTGGGCCGCCCGGTCCTGCGGCGGCCCACGACGAGCAGGCTCGCGCCGGACGCGGCCCGGACCAGCGCGGAGGCCGCGCGGCCCTCGGTCACGGTCTCGACGACCTCGACCCCGGGGTACTTCTCGCGCCACACCTGCAGCACGGCGGTCAGGAAGCCGAGCCACTCCTCGGCCCGGTCCGGACGTTTCACCAGGCCGATGTCCCCGGAGCCCAGGCCGATCGGTGAGGGCTGCTGCCAGGCGTGCACGGCCTTCAGCCGCGCACCCCGCAGCCGGGCCTCCTCGAAGGCGAACTCGATCACCTCGTCGCAGGGGCCGGCGAGGTCGATGCCGAGGACGACGTCCCGGTAGCCGGTGCGGGTGGACTCGGCGCCGTAGTCGTCCGGCAGATGCTCGTCGGCGGCCTCCTCGCCGGCCCGGACGAGGACGACGGGCCTGCCGGCCCCCGCCACCACACCCAGCGCAACCGATCCGACCAGGAACCCGGTGAAGCCGCTGAGACCACGCGAACCCACCACCAGCAGGTCGGCCTGCTCGGCCGCCTTCAGCAGGGCGGCGGTCGCGGGGCCCTCGACCTGCTCCTGGTCCAGCTTTACAGCGGGGCAGGTGCGTCGGATACGGTCCTCCGCCTGGCGCAGGGACCTCTGTGCGAGGTGGCGCTGTGCTGCGCCTGCGATCTCGCCGTCCCCCTGACGGGGATGCCAGTTCCAGGCGTGCACGAGCCGCAGCGGCCGGTCGCGGCGTACCGCCTCGCGGGCGGCCCACTCGGCGGCGGCGAGACTCTCGGCGGATCCGTCGACTCCGGCGATCACGGGCGGAAGCATGGTGCGCACCTCCTGCGCTCGGTCTGCTCCTCACGACCAGCTTCGTCCCGCGGCCTACCGGCGGGTATGGGCCGCCAGGTCTCCAAGCGGGTCCGTTCGGCCCCTGCTCACGACGGGGGCGGGCGGCGAGGGTGGAAGGACCCCGGCCCGGAAGGCGGCACACCATGCAACGAGTGATCATCGCCGGTGTCGACAGGTCGGCATGCAGCCGTGCCGCGGCCGAGTGGGCGACACGCGAGGCGCTGCTGCGGGAACTGCCCCTGCGGGTGGTGCACGTGGTGCCGCCGGCCCCCTTGGATCCGGTGGAGCAGTGGCCGTACCGTCCGGCGGCCGTGGCGGACCATGTGGTGGCCGAACTCGTCGAACGGCACCCGGCGTTGCGCGTGCGCGGCGCGAGTCACACCGGGATGCCGGCCCAGGTTCTGCGGGCGCTGGGCGAAGAGGCGGAGCTGGTGGTGCTCGGCCTGCGCGGCGAGGGCGGCCGGGTGGGCGGCACGGTGGGCGCCACCGCCGCGGCCCTGGCAGAAGGATCCGCCGGGCCGGTGGCCCTGGTGCCCGGCCCGCTCGTCGGCCAGGGTCCGCCGCGCCCGTCCGCCGACGTGGCCGTCGGCGTCGACGTCCGGGACCCGGTCGGCGGCGCGCTCGACTTCGCCTTCGAGGCGGCCCGGCTGCGCGGTGCACGTCTGCATGCGGTGTACGGGTGGAAGCTGCCCGCGTCCGCCGCCGCTTCGCCCTTCCCCGTCCTGGAGGAGGACCGCGCCACCTGGGAGGACCACGAGGTGCAGCTGCTGTCCGACGTGCTGCGGCCGTGGCGCAGGAAGTACCCCGACGTCGACGTCCTCGAGGACGTCATGCTGTTCCCCCCGGTGGAGGCCCTCGTCCACGCCTCGGAAGGTGCCGAACTGGTGGTGCTCGGGCGGCGTTCCGCCCGGGGTGCGACCCTCCGGGAGCTGCTGGAGCGCTCCCGTTGCCCGGTGGCCGTCGTCCCCGCATGATCAAGGGAGGGTCGGCCCCGGCGGTTGGGTCGTTCGGCCCCTGTGGGGCCGGATGGCGTCGGCGCAGGGTGAGGACCATGAGGACGCGTACTCGGATCGCCGTCATCGGCGTCGGCAACGAGTTCAGGCGCGACGACGGCGTGGGCTGGGCGGTGCTCGCCCGGCTGCGGGAACGGGCCGCGCAGCGGCCGCTGCCGCCGGGCACCGTGCTCGCCACCTGCGACGGCGATCCCGGACGGCTGATCGGGCTGTGGGAGGGCGCGGACCTCGCGGTGGTCGTGGACGCCGCCCATGCGCACCCGGGCGAGCCCGGCCGCGTGCACCGCCTCGAACTCTCCGGCGGACTTGTGGCGCAGCCGCAGACGACCAGCTCGCACGGTCTCGGTCTCGGCGAAGCCGTCGAACTCGCCCGTGCGCTGGGCGTGTTGCCCCAGCACCTCGTCGTGTACGCGGTGGAGGGCGCCGAGAGCGCGCTGGGCACCGGCCTCTCCCCTGCCGTCGAGGACGCCGTGGAGCCCCTCGTCCGAGCCGTCGAGTCCGAGGTCGCCCGGCACCGGGAGACGGCGACCGGGAGGCCGGCATGACCGTGCGGCGCTTCCATGTGGAGGGGATCGTCCAGGGCGTCGGCTTCCGCCCGTTCGTGCACCGCACCGCCTCCGCGCTCGGTCTGGACGGCTGGGTGGCCAACGTCAACGGGCATGTGGAAGGCGAGATCACCCGACACCAGGAGACCGCGGCCGGGAGGCCGACATGACCGTGCGGCGCTTCCATGTGGAGGGGATCGTCCAGGGCGTCGGCTTCCGCCCGTTCGTGTACCGCACCGCGTCCGCGCTCGGTCTGGACGGCTGGGTGGCCAACGTCAACGGGCATGTGGAGGGCGAGGTCGCCGGACCGCTCGGCATGATCGACGAGTTCGCGGCCCGGCTGCGCACCGACGCGCCGACCCTCGCCCGGGTGCGCCGCGTCCGGCTGACCGGCGGCACGCCCCAGCAGACTTATGGCCAGGGGTTCCAGGTACGGCACAGCGCGCCCGGCGGTGGGGACACCGCACCGCGCGAGATCCCGCCCGACGCGGCGATCTGCGAGGCCTGCCTGGCCGAGCTGCACGACCCCCGCGACCGCCGCCACCGCTACCCGTTCATCAACTGCACGGACTGCGGGCCGCGCGCCACGATCATCGAGGACCTGCCCTACGACCGGATCCGCACCACCATGCGCCGCTTCCCGCTGTGCGCCCGGTGCGCCGCCGAGTACGCCGATCCGGGCGACCGGCGCTTCCACGCCGAACCCGTCGCCTGCCCCGCCTGCGGTCCCCTGCTGGCCTGGGGGGACCTGCGCGGCGAGGAGGCACTGCGGGCAGCGGTGAAGGCCGTCGAGGCGGGTGGGATCGTCGCGCTGAAGGGCCTCGGCGGCTACCAGCTCGTGTGCGACGCGGGCGACCCGTCCGCCGTGTCGGAGCTGCGTCGCCGTAAACACCGGCCGCCGAAGCCATTCGCCGTCATGGTCCGCGACCTCGGCACGGCCGCCCGGCTGGCGCAGATCGGCGCCGCGGAGCAGCAGGCCCTGACGTCCCCGGAACGCCCGGTGGTGCTGCTCGCCCGGCGCCGGTGGCACGGCACGGCCCCGCTCGCCCACGAGGTGCGCCCCGGTCTGACCCGCGTCGGACTGTTCCTGCCCACCACCGGCCTGCACCACCTCCTCCTCGACGAGCTGGCCCGCCCTCTCGTGGTGACCAGCGGCAACCTCAGTGACGAGCCGATCGCCGTCGACGACACCGAGGCCCGCCGCACGCTGGCCGGCGTCGCGGACGGCTTCCTCACCCACGACCGGCCGATCCGCTCCCGCTACGACGACTCGGTGGTGCAGTTCGCCGGACGGACCCGGATCACGGTGCGCCGGGCCCGCGGGCTCGCTCCCGCCCCCTTGCCGCTGTCCGTCCGTGAACCGGTCGCCGGGGCCGGTGCCCAGCTCAAGCACACCTTCACCCTGGCCGCCGAGGGCCGGGCCCATCTCGGCCCGCACACCGGAGACCTGGCCGAACTGGCCGCCCACGAGGCGTTCCTGGCCTCGTACGAGCACCTCAAGCGGCTCACCGGCATCGAACCCACGGTCCTCGCCCACGACCTGCACCCCGGTTATCTGTCCACGCAGTGGGCCGAGGCGCAGCCACTGCGCCGCATTCCGGTGCAGCACCATCACGCGCACGTGGCCGCGTGCGCGGCCGAGCACGGCGTACAGGGGCATTTCCTCGGTGTCGCCTACGACGGCCTCGGACTGGGCGACGACGGCACGCTGTGGGGCGGCGAGATCCTCGTCGCCGATCTGAGCGGCTACCGTCGCGTGGGCAGGTTCGCGACCGCGCCCCTGCCCGGCGGCGACGCGGCGGTACGCCATCCTTCCCGCACGGCGCTCGGTCATCTGTTCGGCGCCGAGACGCTGGGCTCCCCGCGCCCGTACCACTGGCTCACGCGGGCCTTCACGGACCGGCTCGATCCGGCCGAGGTCGCCGCCGTGCGCACGATGATCGCCAAGGGCGTGAACTGCCCCCGCGCCTCCAGCGCCGGACGGCTCTTCGACACGGTCGCCGCGCTGCTCGGGCTGTGCGACCGGGCGAGTTACGAGGGCGAGGCGGCGGTCCTGCTCGAAGCGGCCGCGGGCGCCGAGCACGCCGCGGCCCTGGCCCATCGGGTGGTCCGGGCGCACGGCCTGTGGGTGTACGACTGCGCGCCGACGCTGGCCGATCTGCTGGAGCGGCGGCTGGGTGGGGAGCCGGTGGCCCGGCTGGCCGCGGCCTTCCATCTGACGCTCGGGATCGTCACCGCGGAGCTCGTCGCGCGGGCCGTGGCCGAGGGCGCGCCGCGCACGGTCTGTCTCGGCGGTGGCTGCTTCGTCAACCGCCGTCTGCTGACGGAGGTGAGGCGGCGGCTGCACGCGCAGGGGCTGCGGGTGCTGGTCGGCGGTCAGGTCCCGGTCGGGGACGGCGGCATCAGCTACGGCCAGGCGGCGGTTGCTGCCGCCCGCCTGGCCGGGGAGAGGTGAGCGCACATGTGCCTGGGCATCCCGGGACGGGTCCTGGAGATCCACGACGATGCGGGGCTGCGGATGGCCACGGTGGACTTCGGCGGGATACGGCGCGAGGTCTGTCTCAGCTGTACCCCCGAGGCGGAGGTGGGCGCGTACGTCATCGTGCATGTCGGGTTTGCGATCACCTTGGTCGACGAAGCGGAGGCCGAGCGGACGCTCGACGTACTGCGGGCCATGGCGGGGGCCGTCGAGGCTGAACTGGGCGAGCCCCTTCCCTAGTGCTCGGCCGGCAGAGCGGCGGCCGGCAGGCCGCGTGCCGGCCGCCGCGCGCGGCAGGCGCACCACGAGACACGCCCGGTCCGGCGCTGCATCCGGCGGACGCAAGCCAGGCGCACTACCCGGCATTCCCGCAAGCCACGTGGCGACCGCAGGCCGTCTGTGGCTGAGTGCGCTCGCGCGGTGGCGCCGCACATCCATACAGCCCCGCACCGCTTTCGGGGCGTTGCAGGTCCGGTCGGCTGTCCGGCTGGGCCAGTTGGCCCCTGCCTCATGTGGCGGGCGCCGTCAGAAGCTGAGAGTGGAGCAAGCGACGAGGAGGAGCGACATGACCGCAGCCCCGGCCGTCCTCGATCGGGACGGGCTCAGCGCCCTGGTCGCGGTGCTGGTGGCGGACGGACGGACCGTCGTCGGGCCGACCGTCCGCGACGGGGCGATCGTGCTGTCCGAGCTGACCTCGGCGGATGCCCTGCCGTACGGCTGGGGTGTAGAGCTGGAGGCCGGGCGGTACCGGCTGGTGCCGCGCGAGGACGGCGCAGCCTTCGCGCACAGCGCGGGCCCGCAGTCCTGGAAGAACTTCCTGCACCCGTCCCGGGAGCGGCTGTGGAGTGCCGACCGGACGGCGGAGGGCGAGGTGACGTTCACCGCGCACGAGCCCGCGGTCCCGGCCTACGCCTTCCTCGGTGTGCGGCCCTGTGACCTGCGGGCCATCGCCATCCAGGACCGCGTGCTGACCGGCGGCCGCTACGAGGACACCGGCTACGGCAGGCGCCGGTCCGGCGCCCTGCTGATCGCCGCCGAGTGCACCGAGCCCGGCGCGACCTGCTTCTGCGTCTCCACCGGCGGCGGACCCGCCGCCGACCCCGGCTACGACCTCGCCCTCACCGAGGTGGTCGACGAGGACGGGCACCGGTTCCTGGTGCGCGTGGGAAGCGAGGAAGGCGCCCGGCTGCTGGAGCAGGTCCCGCACCACGGCGCAGACCTGGCCACGGAGGCCGTCGCCCGCGCCTCGGTGGACGCGGCCCGCGACCGGATGGGCCGCTCGCTGCCCCCGGTCGACCTGCGCTCCCTGATGGGCGCGAGCCTGGACGCCGAACGCTGGAACGACGTCGCCGAGCGCTGTCTGACCTGCGGCAACTGCACCATGGTCTGCCCGACCTGCTTCTGCACCACCACGGAGGAGGTCACCGACCTGACCGGTGACCACACCGAGCGCTGGCAGCGCTGGGACTCCTGCTTCGACCTGGACTTCTCGTATCTGCACGGCGGCTCGGTGCGCCACTCGCCCCGCAGCCGCTACCGGCAGTGGCTCACCCACAAGCTCTCGACCTGGCACGACCAGTTCGACACCACCGGATGCGTGGGCTGCGGGCGGTGCATCGCCTGGTGTCCGGTCGGCATCGACATCACGGAGGAAGTGGCCGCACTGCAGGCCGAACGCGGAACGGAGTCGGACTGATGCCTCCCTCGATCGCCCTGCGCATGAACCACGCGCTGCCCGCCGAGCACCGTGAGCGGCTGCTGCGGGTCGGTCGCGAGGCCGCCTTCCCGCAGGGCAGCCGCCTCTTCGAGGAGGGCGGGCACGCGAACCGGTTCTGGATCATCCGCAGCGGGACGGCCGCCCTGGACATGCATGTCCCCGGCCGCCGCCCGCCGGTCGTCGAGACGATCGGTGTCGGCGATCTCCTCGGCTGGTCCTGGCTGTACGAGCCGTTCGTGTGGCAGCTCGGCGCGGGGGCGGTGACGCCCTTGCAGGCCTACGAGTTCGACGCCGTCGCCGTCCGGCTGATGTGCCTGGACGACCCCGAGTTCGGCCGTGCCGTGGAGCACTGGGTCGGCCGGGTGCTGGCCCACCGGCTGAATGCGGCCCGCGCCCGGCTGGTCGACCTGTACGGCATCTACGACACGAAGGACGAGCGATGACCGCGCTGCCGGTGCCCCACCGGGTGGTCGGCCGCCGGGCGGAGACCGCCGACACGGTCACGCTCCGGTTCGAACCGGTGGGCTGCGCGCTCCCCGACTTCCTGCCGGGGCAGTTCGCGATGGTGCACTCCTTCGGGCGTGGCGAGATTCCGGTGTCCGTCAGTTCCGTGCAGGCCACCGGCGGTCTCGCACACACGGTTCGCTCCGTGGGCGCGGTCTCCGACGGGCTGTGCGCGGCCCGGGTCGGAGACGTCGTCGGCATTCGCGGTCCTTACGGCACCAGCTGGGAGTCGGCGCGGGCGCGCGGCCGTGACGTGGTGATCGTGGCGGGCGGCATCGGTTTCGCCCCGCTGCGGCCGCTGATCCTGGCGGTGCTGGCCGAGCCGGCCGCGTACGGGCGCGTGAACGTCCTGATCGGTGCGCGCACCCCGAGCGATCTGATCGCCCGGGCGGAGGTGGCGAGTTGGGCCACCGCGTACACCGGCGTGACGGTGGACCAGCCCGAGGTCGACTGGCGCGGCGACGTCGGCGTGGTCACCCAGCTGATCGGGCGAGCGCGGTTCGAGCCGGAGGAGACGACGGCGTACGTGTGCGGTCCCGAGCCGATGATCCGGGCCACGTCCCGCGAACTCGCCCACCGCGGTGTGCCCCGCGACCGCATCCAGGTCTCGCTGGAGCGGAACATGCGCTGCGCGACCGGGCACTGCGGGCACTGCCAGCTCGGCCCCCTGCTGGTGTGCCGTGCGGGCCCCGTCGTGGAATGGGAATGTGCGGAACCCCTGCTCTCCGTAAGGGAGTTGTGAGATGACCGCGACGCACACGAAGACCAGGCCCCGGCTCGCGGTGTTCAAGCTGGCCTCCTGCGACGGTTGTCAGCTCACCCTGCTGGACTGCGAGGACGAACTGCTGGCGCTGGCGGGCGAGGTGGACATCTCGCACTTCCTGGAGGCCTCCAGCGCGGTGGAAGCAGGCCCCTACGATCTCTCCCTCGTCGAGGGTTCGATCACCACGGCCGAGGACGCCGAGCGGATCCGGGCCATCCGCACCGCCTCGCGCCACCTGGTCACCATCGGGGCGTGCGCCACGGCCGGCGGCATCCAGGCCCTCAGGAACTTCGCGGACGTCGACGAGTTCCGGCGCACGGTCTACGCGCACCCCGAGTACATCTCCACCCTCGCCACCTCCACCCCCGTCTCGGCCCATGTGGACGTCGACTTCGAGCTGCGCGGCTGCCCGATCGACCGCAGACAGCTCATCGAGGTGATCACAGCATTCCTCGCCGGCCGCAAGCCGGACGTGCCGAACCACAGCGTGTGCTTCGAGTGCAAGCGGCGCGGCACGGTCTGTGTGACGGTCGCCCACGGCACGCCGTGCCTCGGCCCGGTCACGCACGCCGGGTGCGGCGCGCTGTGCCCGGCCTACCACCGCGGCTGCTTCGGCTGCTTCGGCCCGTCCGGGTCGGTGAACCTGCCCGCGCTGATCCCGCTGCTGCGCCGCGACGGCCTCGACGAGGACGACGTGGAGCGGTTCCTGCACACCTTCAACACCGCAGCTTTCGATGAGGAGTTGGGCAAGTGACGCACCGCGGATCCCGTGTCCTGCACGTCGGCTCGCTCTCCCGGGTCGAGGGCGAGGGCGCCCTGCGTCTGCAGGTGCACGACGGCACGGTCACCGACGCACGGCTGGAGATCTACGAACCGCCGCGCTTCTTCGAGGCGTTCCTGCGTGGGCGTTCGTACACCGAGCCGCCGGACATCACGGCGCGGGTGTGCGGGATCTGCCCGGTGGCGTACCAGATGAGCGCATGCGCGGCGATCGAGGACGCGTGCGGGGTGACGGTCGACCCGGTGATCCGGGACCTGCGCCGGCTGCTGTACTGCGGGGAGTGGATCGAGAGCCAGGTCCTGCACATCTATCTGCTGCACGCCCCGGACTTCCTGGGCCGGGCGAGCGCGATCGAGCTGGCCCGCACGCATCGGGCGGAGGTCGAGCGCGGGCTCCGGCTGAAGAAGGCGGGCAACTCTCTGATGGAGCTGATCGGCGGACGGGCCGTGCACCCCGTCAACGTCCGGCTGGGCGGCTTCCACCGGGTGCCGACGCGTGCCGAACTGCGGCCGCTCGCCAAGCAGTTGAAGCAGGCCTTGGACGATGCGTGGGAGACCGTGCGCTGGGTGGCCGGATTCGAGTTCCCGGATGCCGAGGTCGAGGCCGACCTGCTGGCGCTGGCCGCCCCGGACACGTACGCCATCGAAGGCGGGACGCCGACGGTGCTGCGCAGGGACGGCTCCACCGCTTCCTTCCCGGTGCGGGAGTTCACCGAGCGTGTCGCCGAGACCCATGTGGAGCACTCCACGGCGCTGCACTCACGGCTGGACGGACGGCTGCATCTCACCGGCTCCCTCGCCAGGTTCGCGATCGGCGGTGCACGGCTTTCCCCGGTGGCGCTGGAGGCGGCCGTGGAGGCGGGGCTGGGTGATCCACGGGAGGGCGCGGTGTGCCGCAATCCGTTCCGGTCGATCCTGGTGCGAGCGGTGGAGAGCGTGTACGCCGTCACGGAGGCGCTGCGGATCATGGAGGCCTACGAACCGCCCGCACGCCCGTACACAGAGGTGCCCCCGGTCGCGGGCGTCGGCCACGGCGCCACCGAGGCGCCCCGCGGACTGCTCTATCACCGCTATGAACTCGACGCGGACGGTCTGGTGACCAGTGCCCTCTTGGTACCGCCCACGGCACAGAACCAGGGTGCGATCGAGGACGACCTGCGTCGGCTGACCCAGCGTGCGATCGGCGAACGCGACCCGGACGACGCCGAGTTGACGGCCTTGTGCGAGCGGGCGATCCGCAACCACGACCCGTGCATCTCGTGCTCCACCCACTTCCTCGACCTGACGGTCGTCCGTACCTCCTCGGACACCTCGCAAGACACTTCGGGAGGCTTCGATGCCTGAATCTCCGTACACCGTGAGCGATGTGATGACGCACACCGTCGTCGCCGTCGGCAGTGAGGCGCCCTTCAAGGAGATCGTCGAACTGCTCGACCAGTGGAAGGTCAGCGCCCTGCCGGTCCTGGCGGGCGAGGGCCGCGTGGTGGGGGTGGTCTCCGAGGCGGACCTGATGGCCAAGGAGGAGTTCCGGGACACCGAGGAGGGTGATCCGGCCGACCGCAGGAAGGCCGGCGCGATCACCGCGGGCGAGCTGATGAGCGCCCCGGCCGTGACCGTGCACGCCGACGCGTCGCTGGCCGAGGCCGCCCGGATCATGGCCCGCCGGCACGTCAAGCGGCTGCCCGTCGTGGACGGGGTCGGTCTGCTGCAGGGCGTGGTCAGCCGCAGCGATCTGCTGAAGGTCTTCCTCCGTGACGACGAGGAGATCGCCCAGGAGGTCCGGCACAGCGTGCTGGGCCAGTTGCCGGTCACCTCTCCCCTGACCGTGAGTGTGAAGGAGGGCGTCGTGACGCTGGGCGGCTCCCTGCCCGACCGGATGCTCGTGCCGGTGGTGGCGCGGGCGGTGCGGGCCGTGGAGGGGGTCGTGGACATCCGGCTCGATCTCACGCATCGATGACGCACGCGGAGGGCCGATGAAGTACCTCGACGAATACCGCGATCCCGTCCTCGCCCGGCGGCTGCTGGACGAGCTGCGGCGGACCGCCACCCGGCCCTGGCGGATCATGGAGGTGTGCGGCGGGCAGACCCACACACTGGTCCGCCAGGGCATCGACGAACTGCTGCCCGCCGGGATGCGGATGATCCACGGTCCCGGCTGTCCGGTCTGTGTGACCCCGCTGGAGACCCTGGACCGGGCCATGGCGATCGCCGCCCGGCCCGGCGTGACCCTCACCAGCTTCGGCGACATGCTGCGGGTGCCCGGCACGGACACCGACCTGCTGTCGCTGCGGGCGCGCGGCGCGGACGTACGGGTTGTCTACGCCCCGATGGACGCCGTGCGCCTGGCCGCCGACCGGCCCGACCGGGAGGTGGTCTTTCTCGCGGTCGGCTTCGAGACGACCGCGCCGGCCAACGCGATGGCGGTGCTGCACGCGGCCCGCCTCGGCCTGACGAACTTCTCGATGCTGGTCAGCCATGTCCTCGTGCCGCCCGCCATGACGGCGTTGCTGGAGGACCCCGACTGCGAGGTGCAGGCGTTCCTGGCTGCCGGGCATGTGTGCGCGGTGATGGGCTGGACCGAGTACGAGCCGATCGCCGCCCGCTACCGGGTGCCGATCGTGGTCACCGGTTTCGAGCCGCTGGACCTGCTGGAGGGCATCCTGATGGCCGTACGGCAGCTGGAGGACGGCCGGGCCGAGGTGGAGAACCAGTACGTGCGCGCCGTGCGCCGGTCCGGCAACACCGACGCGCAGGACGCCGTCCGTGCGGTCTTCCGGGTCACCGACCGGGCCTGGCGGGGCATCGGGGCACTGCCCGACAGCGGTCTCGAACTTGCCGAGCAGTACCGGGAGTTCGACGCCGCCCGCCGCTTCGACGTGGGCGGGCTGTGCCCCGTCGAGGACGCGGAGTGCATCGCGGGCGCCATCCTCACCGGGGCGAAGCTGCCCACCGACTGCGCCGCGTACGGAACCCGCTGCACCCCCCGTCATCCCCTGGGCGCGCCGATGGTGTCGTCCGAGGGCACCTGCGCCGCCTTCCACGCGGCCGGACGCACTCCGACGAGGAGCACGGTATGAGCATCCAATGCCCCACCCCGAACCACGAGGACGAGGTCGTCCTGCTGGGCCACGGCGCCGGCGGACGCCTGACGGCGGAGCTGCTGGACCAACTCGTGCTGCCCGCCGTTGGCGGCGGCACAGGCCCGCTGGAGGATGCCGCGCTGCTGCCCGGCCATCCCGGCCTGGTGATGAGCACCGACAGCTTCGTCGTCAGCCCGCTGTCCTTCCCCGGCGGGGACATCGGATCCCTCGCCGTGCACGGCACGGTCAACGACCTCGCCATGCGGGGTGCCTGGCCGCTCGCGCTGTCCGTGTCCCTCATCGTCGAGGAAGGGCTCCCCCTCGCCGAACTGCGCTCCGTCATGGCCTCGTTGGGCAAGGCGGCGCAGGACGTGGGCGTGCCCGTGATCACCGGGGACACCAAGGTCGTGGGCCGCGGTGCGGCCGACCGGCTGTTCATCAACACCACCGGCGTGGGTCAGCGCCACGAACTGCTGTGCCCGTCGGCCGCGTTGGCCCGCCCGGGCGATGTGGTGCTGCTGTCCGGGCCGGTCGGGATGCACGGCACGACCGTGCTGAGCACCCGTGAGGGGCTCGGCTTCGAGAGCGACATCGCCTCCGACACACGGCCGCTGCACCGGCTGGTGCGCGCCCTGGCGCCGCTGGGCCGCGCGGTCCACGTGCTGCGTGACCCGACCCGGGGCGGGCTGGCCGCCTCCCTCAACGAGATCGCCCGGGACTCGTCCGTCGCCGTGGAGATCGAGGAGAGCGCCGTCCCGGTGCCCCAGGCGGTGGCTTCCGCCTGCGACCTGCTCGGCCTGGACCCGCTGGTCGTCGCCAACGAGGGCTGCCTGGTCGCCTTCGTCGAGGCCGGCGCGGCCGAACGGGCGCTGGCCGCCCTCAGGTCGCTGCCGGAGGGGGCGCAGGCGGTGCGGATCGGCGAGGTGCTCGAGGGGCCGCGCGGGCGGGTCACCCTGCGGACCCTGGTCGGCGCCCGGCGCATCGTGGACATGCCGCTGGGCGAGCAACTGCCCCGGATCTGCTGAGGGTAAGGGCTGTCCCGTTACCTGGGACCGTGCGGGACGGCGTTCATGGATGGGCCCGGACAGGAAAGTCTTGCGCCGCTGTCCCGGCTCATGAGGGGGATGTGGAGCTCGACGTCGGGCCGGTTGTCGAGTCCGGGGCGAGGTCGAAGTGGAGCTGGTGGCCTCGGACGTCCTTGGTGCCCAGCAGGTTGACCTCGACGGTGTAGCCGACGACATCCTCGTCGCGGCCCTCGGGCGTCGGCCGTGAATCGGAGAGCCGGAAGTGGAGGACGGTGCTGCTGCGCGGGTCCAGCGTGAGCGGGATCGCGGCGGAGCCGGACGGGGAGTCCTCGGATTCCTCCCGCATCCAGGTGGGGATCTCGCACCATCGGTCGCGGTAGTGGATCTGGAGACCGCCGCTGAATGTGGGGATTTTCTCGGGGCCGCTGATGGTGAAGGCGAGCGCGACGCGTCGGGTGGTCCGTGGAGTGGGATTGGTGACGGTGATGTCGAAGCGGGCCGGGCGCCGGCCGGGCGCGACTGCCTTGTCGAGGCGGGAGAGCCCCCCGAGGCGGGCCGGCGAGGTGACCTGGCCCGGCCAGGGGTTGAAGAAATCGCCCCGGGTCTTCGGGCAGCCGGAGGCGGCGGTCTGGAGGGCGTCGGAGGTGGCGGACGTCTTCGTGGCTCTGGAGCTGTCACAGCCGGTCAGGGCGGCGGCGAGCAGAAGCAGCGCGGCGGCCGACGCGGCGGATGTGCGTCGGCCGCCCGTTGTTGATGCGAACTCGAGGGACACCTCTGCCACGTCCTTGGTCGGTGATCCATGGTCGATCGGCTTGCCGAGGCGTCAGACGCCCGGTCCTGACGGTTCGGTTCCGTCGGACAGAGACGGCGGCCTCGACCGCTTCCAGTCGGCCGAAACAGGCTGGCGACCTCTACCGCTCGTGGGCGTGGGTGACAGCGAGCAGGTGAGCCGGCACGCCGTAGATCATTTATGGACAAGGCTCAGGCCCGGCGAACATCGTCGTGGACCAGGCCCGCGATATGGGTGGTGACCGTGTCGAGGATGTCGGCCCAGGCCGATTCGTCGCCGAGGACGAGGTAGTTGAGGGTCAGACCGTCGGTCATGGCGGCCAGGTAGCGGGCCAGCACCGTTGCCGGGACGGCGAGTTGAAGATCCATGGTGCGCCGCAGCCCGTCGATGAGCTCGGCGTAGGCGGCGCCGTACAGCTCGTACTGCCGTCGCGCCAGGTGCTCGAAACCCGGCTCGCGCAGGGCGTACTGGGTGAGTTCGTAGGTGAGCATGTGCTCGTCGGGGTGGCTGCGGACGTGGTCCCAGTACGCCTGGAAGCCTGCCCGGACGGTCTCCACGAGCGTGGCCCTGGGCCGCAGGGCCTGCTTCACCACCGTCACCGAGTGGTCCGTGAGGGTGGTGATGACGGCCTCGACCAGGGCCTGCTTGGAGTCGAAGCAGTAGTGGAAGACGCTCAGGGACACGCCCGCCTCGGCGGCGATGGACCGGGTCGTCGTCCTGGCGACGCCGTCCCGGGCCATCGCCCTGATCGCCGCTTCCGTCAGCTGTCTGCGCCGCTCGGCCGACGGCATGCGTGCCATGTGCGTCCTCGGGGGTGGTGACGGACCTCAGGCGCTGTGGACGCCCACTTCGTACAGGGAGTATCCCCAGTCGGTGCCGCGGCCGAGGCCGTGGATGCGGACGTAGCGCGCCGGGGTGCCGGTGAACTTGGCCGTGTCCAGGCCGCCGTCGCCTGACGTGGTGGACCAGACCGTCTGCCAGTCGGTGCCGTCGGTGGACAGTTCGATGCGGTACGACTTGCCGTATGCGCGCTCCCAGGCCAGCGTGACCCGGCCGACCCGGTGGGTTGCGCCGAGGTCCGCCTGCCACCACTGGTCGTCGCTCCAGTCGCTCGCCCAGCGGGTGTCGTCGTCACCGTCGAGGGCCCGGCCCGGCTGGTAGCTGGTGAACGGGTTCCACTCGGACGAACTGGCGGTGGCCGCCGCGCCCTTCGCGAGGTTGACCGAGGCCTGGTGCTGCTCGGTCGCTCCCCAGGTGTCGAGGTAGGACTCGGCGCCCCGCATCAGGTCGTTCACCACGCCTTGGCCGCCGCCCCGCCGGATGTCCTCGATCCAGTCGGGGATCAGGCCGACGTGGGCGGCGCCGTCGGTGTTGAAGTCGAAGGTGCGCTCACCGGTGGTCTGCCGGTCGACGACCGAGCCGCCGTCGGCGCTCCTGAAGGGGTAGGTGACCTTGTTCGGGGCGTCGGCGCCGCGCGGGGCCGGGTGGTCGCCGATGCCGTTGAAGTCGGTGCCGTAGCCGTAGCCCACGTGGTACTTGTCGCGCAGCGCCTTGGTGCGGGCGGCCTCCGAGACGAACCCCTGGGAGCCGTGCATGTACTGGGCGACGAAGCCGCCGAGGGAGTAGACCCGCTCGGTCCAGTTCAGGTCCATCCAGCTGTGCGAGGAGAGCACGCCGGGGTAGGAGGCGGCTTCGAAGATGTCCAGGGCCTGACCGACCGCCTTGACGCTCATGTGGTCGATCTCCAGCATCATCTTGCGTTTCATCATGCCGCGCACGGCGTAGGCGCCGAGGTCGGTGAGGCCGCGCTTGTTGCACTGGGCGTCGGAGTCGTACGAGGGGACGTCCACGCCCGCCGGCAGGTCCTTCTCCGCGGCGGAGGAGGCGGTGCCGATGGGGTTGTCGTGCTGGGGGCCGGTGCACTTCTCGGTCTGCCAGAAAGTGCCGGTGGACAGGAACTGCCCGACGTTGATGGCCGTGCCGAGGCCGCCCGAGTCGAAGCGGACGCCGCACAGCGCGTTGTCGAACTTGTGGCACAGGAACATCGAGCGCACGCCCAGCGAGTACAGCTCGTCGAGGCCCTTGTCGATGTCGGCCTTGCTGCACTGCGGGATGTCGAGGATCTGCTTGCAGCCGAACGGCTCGGAGGTCTCCACGCCCAGGACGACCGCCAGCTTGCCCTGCTTGATCACCTCACGGGCCTGCGCGCTGTCGGTGACGATCCGGAACCAGCCCTTGCCGGGGCCGCCGTACATCTTGTCGATGTAGTCTTGGAGTTGGTACGTCAGCTTTGCCTGCAGGCGGATGGAGGTCATCTCGTCGCAGCCGCGGTCCTTGAAGGGGTAGACCGAGCAGATCATGCCATTGGTGACGAGGTCGTTGACCAGCACCCGCTCCCCGCCGCGCCAGGCCCGCTCCAGCCAGGCGTAGTAGTTCGCCTGATGGGTCATCGAGTCGTACGCCGGCCAGTCCTTGAAGGTGGGCCAGCCGACCGGGTCGTGCCTGCCGTCGCCGCCGTGGGTGATGTAGTCGAAGACCGCGAGGGTGCCGTCGGGGTAGTGCTCGGGACAGTCCTTGAGCGCGTCCGCGACCCCGGCCTCGGAGAACACCTTGCCGCAGATCAGCCGCCCGCCGAAGGCCTCGTTGGAGAACAGGTGGTTGTGCGCGTCGACGAATCCGCGTACGTCGCCCGCCGCATCGGTGCCGGTGAAGGGTTCACCGGTGATGTTGATCTGGGCGTCGGGGGCAGGGCGCGAGGCGGGGATCCACCAGTCGTTGCCGGCCGCGGAGCTCGGCGTGGGGCCGAAGGTCAGGGCCAGCAGGAAGAGAAGCAGCGACACCACGGTGACGTTCTTGCGGCTGCGGTACGAGCGTCGAGTCGGCGTCACGGCCCACGTCCCTCGGTCGGCGGGATCGCGCGGTTGACCAACCCATGAGGTTGTCATGACCCGCGCAAGACATGGGACGAGGATGGGTGCGGGCACCTACCGAGTCAAGAGTCCGGGACGCTTGACCTGATGGCGCGCGGCTCCCGTCGGCCACCCGCCG
The DNA here is from genome assembly GCF_040298885.1 of Streptomyces sp. NPDC001137. Taxonomy (NCBI): domain Bacteria; kingdom Bacillati; phylum Actinomycetota; class Actinomycetes; order Kitasatosporales; family Streptomycetaceae; genus Streptomyces; species Streptomyces sp. NPDC001137. The sequence goes on along the minus strand of NZ_JBEPBA010000017.1, from coordinate 22,545 downwards.
CGAGGCCGTGTCCCTCGGCTGCCCGCACCGCATTCAGTGCGTCTGCCGCTGTTCAGTTCTTCGCCAGCTCCGTCACCAGTTCGCCCGCGACACGCGCCGACCATGCCTCGATCGCGGGGAAGTTGCGGAAGTCCCCGCCCTTTCCGTTGCGCAGGATCATCTGGGCGATCCAGCCCTTGGCACCCTCCTGCAGGCAGCCTCCGAAAGTGACGTGTCCCCTGGCGTCGAGCCGGGTCATCGCGCGGCGCACACCCGGCACGGGCGGGATGTCCCGCTCCGAGGCCGAGGCGTCGAGCGGGCCGCTGCTGAAGAACCACAGCGGGCGTTCGGCCAGTGCGCGGCGGTGCCGGCGCACGAACCGGCGGGCGTCCTTGTGCCAGCGTCCTGCGTACAGCCCGCCGCCGACCACGACGGCGTCGTACCCCGTCAGATCCACGACGGCCCCGGCCGGCAGTGCGGCGGCCGTGAGTCCCTCCTTGCGCAGGACCTCGGCCACGGCCTCGGCGATCTGCGCGGTCGATCCGTTCGTCGTCCCGTAGGCGACCAGCACCTTGCCTGGCATGGCGGTCCGCCTCCTCTCACAGCTTGCGCAGCCATTCGTCGGCCACGCCGTGCAGGGCCTGCTCCTGGGGCTGGATCTTGGCGTCGTCCAGCCGGTAGGTGAGCTTGTCGACGACAGCGACCACTCCGTCGATCTGCCGGGTCATGGAGAGGGCGATCTCCGTCTCGCTCTTGCGTTCCATCTGGCCGGAGAGCGTGACCACCCCCTCCACCACCTGGACGTCGATGCCGTGCGGCGGCAGCCACAGCGCGTGCACCAGCACGTCTTGGACGACCTCGGTGCGGATGTCCGCATCGGGCCGCAGGAAGACCTGGAGCAGGTCGCGGCGGGTGACGATGCCGACCAGCCGGTGCTCCTCGTCGAGGACGGGCAGCCGCTCTATGTGGTGCTGCGCCATGGTGCGGGCCGCCTCGACGATGGTGTTGTCGGCGTGCACCGTCAGGGGCGGCTCGGTCATCAGCTGACCGGCCGTGCGGGCCCTGACCTTCGTGGCCCGCTGCCGGGACGCACGGTTCGCAAAGGCGGGCCAGTGGTGCTTCCTCGGCTCGAACGGGTCCGGCGTCTGGGCCTGCCGGACCATGAGATCCGTCTCGGAGATGACACCGATGACCTTCTCGTCCTCGTCGACCACCGGCAGCCCGCTGATGCGGTGCTCGCCGAGCAGCCGCGCCACCTCCTTGAAGGGGGTTCCGTACGTCGCGCGGACGACGTCCGTGGTCATCACGGAGCCGACCTTGTTGTGCTTCATGACGTTCCTCCTCAGCGGAGTCGGCGCAGATACGGGTCGTGCGGCCTGCGCGGCAGCAGGCGCACCCGTGCGTCGAGCACGGTCACTCCGCCCGGTGTCGCGAGGACGGGGTTGAAGTCGGCCTCGGCGAACTGTGGCAGGTCGGCCGCCATCCGGGACAGGCGCAGCAGCAGCTGTTCGAGGCCTTCGAGGTCCACGGGCCGCGCGCCGTTCGCGCCGAACAGGAGCGGGGCACAGCGCGGGGCCGTGATCAGGTCGTGCACGTCGTGGTCGGTGAGGGGTGCCAGGCGCGCGGCATGGTCCGCGAGCACCTCGGTGGCGGTGCCGCCGAGGCCGAACAGCACGAGCGGGCCGAAGACCTCGTCCTGGACGACGCCCGCGAACAGTTCGGTGCCTCGGTCGGCGAGCGGCTGCAGCACCACGCCCGTCAGCAGGCCGGCGAAGCGCGTCTCCAAGTCCCGGAAGGCAGCGCGCACCTGGGAGTCGCCGCGCAGGTCGAGATGGACGGCGTGTTCGGCGGTCTTGTGCAGCAGGCCCGGCCAGTGGCCCTTCATGACCACCCGGCCGTCGGCGCCGCGCAGCCGGTCTGCGGCGAGGACGGCGTCGTCCTCGGTCTCGGCCCAGGCCCACGGCAACTGGGGTATGCCGTAGCAGTCCAGGAGTGCGGCGCACTCCCGCGGGCCGAGCCAGCCGCCGTCGGGGTTGGCATCGAGGTAGGTCGCGACGGTGGAACGGGCACGTGCCGTGTCGACGCCGACGAGGCGGGGGACGGTACCGGCGGGGCGGGCGAGCCATTCCGTGCGGCGCACGGCATGGGCCAGCGCCCGTGCCGCCGCCTGGGGTTCGGCGTAGGACGGGACGGTGCCGCCGTCGGTCGTGGGCAGCAGTTCCACCGGCAGCGCCTGTTCGAGGCGTACGGCGACCACCGGCTTCGGCCGGGGCCCCGACAGCCGGGTCACGGCCCGTACGAGGTCGTCGCCGGTGGCCGCGGCCACTGCCGTGGGCACCAGGGCGACCAGCACGGCGTCGGCGTCGCCGTGCCGCATGAGGCGGTCGACGCACTGCGTGAGCTGGTCCTCCGTGACGGCCGCGGTGGCGTCGACGGGGTTGCCGGCTGCGGCGCCGTCGGGCAGCAGGGCGAGCAGGTCGTCGACCAGGTGCGGGGTGGGCGCGGGCACCGTCAGTCCGGCCTCGGCGCAGGCGTCCGCGGCGAGGACCCCGGCGCCGCCGGCGTTGGTGACGATCGCGATCCGAGGCCCCGCGGGCAGCGGCTGGGAGTGCAGCAGGGCCGCGGCGTCGAGGAGCTCGCCGACCGAGCGGGTGGCGGTGACGCCGGCCTGGGTGAAGAGCGCCGCGCGGGTCATGGTGCGGGTGGCGGCCGCGGCGGTGTGCGAGGCGGCGGCACGGCGGCCCGCGTCGGTGCGCCCCGCGTCGACGGTGAGCACGGGCATACGGCGCGCCACGCGGCGGGCGGTGTGGGAGAAGGCCCGGGGGTTGCCGAACGACTCCAGGTGCAGCAGGGCCAGACGGGTGCGGCCGTCGCTCTCCCACCACTGGAGCATGTCGTTGCCGCTGACGTCGTACTTGTCGCCGAGCGACGCGAAGGTCGACACGCCGATGCCCAGCCGGGACAGCCCGTCCAGGAGGGCGATGCCCACCCCGCCGGACTGCACCGCCACGCCGGCCGTGCCGGGGCGCGGGTGGTTCGCGGCGAAGGTCGCGTCCAGGCTCAGCTCCGGGTCGGTGTTGGACAGGCCCAGGCAGTTGGGGCCGACCAGCCGCATGCCGTAGGTGCGGCAGGCCGCCAGCAGCGCCTGCGCCTGGTCGACGTCGAGCCCGGCGGTGACCACGAGCAGGGCTCGTACGCCCGCCTTGCCGCACTCCTCCGCGGTGGCGGGGACCGCGGAGGCGGGTACCGCGACGACGGCGAGGTCGGGTGTGCGGGGCAGGGCGCTGACCGAGGGGTGACAGGGCACGCCGAGGAGGGAGGTCGCGGCGGGGTTCACCGCGAACATGCGGCGGGTGTAGCCGCCGGCCTTCAGATGGTGCAGGATCGCCCGGCCCACGGAGCCCGGTTTGCGCCCGGCCCCGATGACGGCGATCGCCTGCGGCCGCAGCAGGGGGCGCAGGCTGAGCACGTCGGCGGCCCGGCCACGCTCCTCGACCGCCGAGAAGTAGCTCTCGTCCTCGTCGAGGGCAATGGTGCAGCGCACCTCGGGGCCCTCGAAGCGCCGGCCTATGTGCAGGCCGAGGTCGGCGAAGAGCCGGAGCACCTCGCGGTTCTCGCTGAGCGCGTCGGCGGTGAACGTCGTGATGCCCTCCGCACGTGCGGCGGAGACGAGGTGTTCGACCAGGAGGGTGCCGACGCCGCGGTGGTGCAGCCCGTCGGCGACCGCGATGGACATGTCGGCCTCGGTGCCGAGGCCACCGGTGTCGTACTCGGCGAGACCGATCACCTGGCCAGCCCGCTCGGCGAGCAGCGCACGGTATCCGCGGTGGGGTGCGGCGCAGGCACGGTCGGCGGCCATTTCGGCGGAACGCGAGCTGATGCCGAAGAACCTCAGCCGCAGGTTCTCCGGGGACATCTCCTCGTACAGCCCCTGCAGTTGCTCGTGGTCGGCAGCCACCGCGGGACGGATGCACACCGTGGTGCCGTCCGCGAGCAGGGCGTGGACCGGGGGCGCGCTGGTCGTGTGGTCCGTCATCGCGGTCTCCTCCAGGTTTCTCTCCACCTCGAGCGTCCAGCGGAACGGCGCGGGGCCCCAGGGGCTGACCGGCGGTGATGAGGGGGCCGGTCGGCCCTCAGTGCCGGTTGCGCCACCGTTCACCCGGCCGGCAGGACCGTCTGTACGGCGCGCACGGCCGGCTCGGCGAGCGGCAGCGTGACGCGATGCCGGGGCGGGCCGCCCGCTGCGCCGCAACGAGGGGCACGGTCCCGAAGACGGCGGGCCCAGGGCAGGGCGACGGCAGCGGTCCGCACGGGCAGGACACCGGCCAGGCACAGCCACCGGGTCCGGTTGTGCGGCTGGTGGTCGCGGGCCGCCGTCCACGCGGGCGCACAGCCGGTACAGGACGAGCGCCGTGATCGCCATGGTCAGGGCGGTGTCCGCGCCGACGCGTGCTGTCCAGGGCCGCCAGGGCGACGGTGGCCGCGTCGGCCCGCTCCTGGCCGGCAGTCCCCGCACGTCCCGGATGCACCGGCCCGCCTCGCACGCCAGGCGCTGCATCACATCATCGCGGGCGTGGCCGGCAGCGGGCCGAGATGGTCGATGATCCTGGCCGCCGCGGACTTCGAAACGCCGAATGGCAGAACGAGCTGACGCACCGTCAAATAGCTACGCAGTAAGCCGCGATCAGCAGTACCCGCTTCTCCAACGTGAGACTCCAAGGCCGACCCCGGCGCACGATGTACCAACCATTGGTACTGACTCAATACTCCAGACCCTGCGTTCCAAGCCATTGCGGGACAGTTTTTACGGGCCGTCCCGCCAGAGGAGCACAACACCTATCCTTCGGGACTGCCGCCTGAAGGGCGACGGCGTTCACACCGCCATGCTCGGCATCGCCCGGCTGTACAACCTCGCCCCGCGGGGATATCTCCCGCCCTGTCGGGTGTTCAGTCGATGCAGAACTCGTTGCCCTCGATGTCCAGCATCGGGATGCACGAGTCGTTGCCGTCGTACAGCGTTTGCACATGGACCGCGCCGAGCGGGATCAGCCGTTTGCATTCGGCCTCGAGTGCGGCGAGGCGTTCCTCGCCCACGAGTCCCGTGCCGACCCGCACATCGAGATGCACCCGGTTCTTGACGACCTTGCCCTCGGGGACGCGCTGGAAGTACAGTCGCGGGCCAACGCCCGAGGGGTCGACGCAGGCGAACCATGCATCCCGCTTCTCGGGAGGCTGCGAACGCTTGAATTCGTCCCAGGTGGCGAACCCCGCGGGGGGCGGCGGTACGACGTAGCCCAGCACCTCGCACCAGAAGCGGGCGAGGCGCTCGGGTTCCGCGCAGTCAAAAGTGACCTGGAACGTCCTGATCTTTGGCATCAGCGCACCGTACCGCGTACCAGGGGAACCCCGTTGCTCATTTCCTCAGGCGGATCCGCCCTCAACCGGTCGCATCCTTGGCCGACTTGGGTCGATGGGATCCTCAGAACCCGATCACAGCGGGAGCACGACGCACTTCAGTCCGGTGTTCACATCTACGTCGTTGACGCTCGCCTGCGCCCCGACACACGCAACCTCGTCTGCGCTCGCCGCGGTCGCGCTGACGGTCAACGCCGCTACCGACACGACAACCGCACCGGCGATGCGGAATATTTGCCGACGGAACATAATGCACCTTCCCCAGCAAGCCAAATGAACTTTCGGATGGTTGGCCATAAGCGGCCTGCGGTGCACGCAATGGCACGTGAACAGAAGAGTTATGTCCATTCACCGTCTGTCGGTGACTGCCGGACGATGCCTGTGAAACGTTCCGACATCCCCGACTATGCGCCAGCAGAATCATTCCGGCCAGTCCCGTGACTGGGGCGCGCGGTAGTGCACTCACGGCTCAGTAGGGCTCATGCACGCCTTCCAATGCCTCAGTACGGCACCGAGTGGGCGTCGAGTCCGAACTTGCTCGGGCTCAACCCGCAGGCTCACGAGCCGCGCAGACGTGTGCCCACAGGGCAGGTGCGCCAGTACCAGAAGAGCCTGCCGATCGGCCGAGAGCCGACGCCGGCGCGCCCCCTGCCTGGCCCGGTGTGCAGTCAGGCGAGCGCCGCATGCGCCCAGAACCCGAACGCGACATCGCCACCATCAAGGCGACGCTGGAAGGAGCCGGGAGGCCTCCCGAGCGTTCCCCGTACAAAGGCTGACTGAGCCTTCCGGCCCCCGCGTTCGGGGTGGATGGCGCCTGATCGCGATGCTTGCGCCCGAGTCCGGGCTGCCAGCCGGCTGGTGGGGGCGCTGTGGTGATGTCCGCCCTCGAAGCCACCTCCGCTCCAGCGCATCAGTTCGATGGCGCCACCAAGCCGAGTGCGTAACGCTTGAAGGGTGCGTGAACACCGAGCCACGCTCGGGTCGGCCGCCGTCGCTGCCGCCGCGGTCGCCCTGGCGCTGCACGGCTTGGTCCTGCGGCCGAGAATGCTGACCTGGGGCGCGACTCGCGAGGAGGCTGCGCGTCGCTATCCCGGGGATGAGTTCATCCCCGGTGCCGACAGCAGCTCGACGATGGCCACGACCTTGCCCGCGCCACCTTCGGCCGTCTGGCCGTGGCTGGCGCAGATGGGCTGCGACCGCGGCGGCTGGTACAGCTGGGACCGGCTGGACAACGGCGGACGGCCGAGCGCGGACCGCATCGTCCCCCATTGGCAGAGCCTTGGGCCGGGACAGCGGCTTGCCTCGGTGCCCAGCGGCCGCACGTGGTTCACCGTCGCGGCACTCGTGCCGGAACGGACCCTGGTGCTGCGGGCCGACACGCGACTGCCGTCCGGCAGCCCCTTCGACACGCTCCATGGACTCGCGCCCCCGGCGTTCGTCAGCTCAATCTGGGGCTTCCACCTCGAACCGGCCGGCGCGGACACCCGCCTCGTCGTCCGCACGCGCGGCCGAAGCCGCCCGCGCGTGCTCACGAGGCCGATGGACTTGGTGTTCTGGGAACCTGCCCACTTCATCATGCAGACCCGCCAGTTCCACAACCTGCGCACGCGGCTCGCCCGTGCCGCGTGACCAGGTGCTCCCGGGAGGCTTTGATGAGTACTGGCTCGACCGTCGCTCCCGCCGGTGGATCGCTGCTGCTGGACGGTGCGCTGCCCGAGTTCGGCTTCTCCCGCCTGGAGTGCGTGGCGCTTGCCGCTGCACCACCCGTCGCCTACGAGGCAGTGCGCGGGCTGGACCTGCTGACCATCGACTCTCCACTGCTCAACGCGGCCATGTCAGCGCGCGGACTGCCTGACCGCCTCCGCGGCCGGTCCATGCCGAGCCCGCCGTCCTTGCGGGTGGCCGACCTGTTCGACACCGCTGGTGAAGCCTGGGAGGGCCAGCCTTGGGTGGCGCTGGGCGACAATCCGGGACGTGAGCTGGTCTTCGGGGCGGTCGGGAAGCCGTGGAGGGCCTCCATCGAGTGGCGGCGGGTCGAACCGGAGCACTTCACGTCGTTCGGCGAGGCCGGCTGGGCGAAGATGGCGGCTGCCTTCGTGGTCCATCCATACGGCACCCGGCGGTCCCTGCTCACCTACGAGGCACGCACCGCCTGCACCGACCCCGCCTCCACGACCCGCTTCGGCCGCTATTGGACACTCGTTTCCCCAGGCGTCGGCGTCGTTCTGCGCGGGACGCTCCGCGCGATCAAGGCCGCTGCGGAACAACGATCTCGGCCCGCAGGGTCCCGGATCAGTGACGCCTGATCGACAGACCGCCGACCGAGCCACGGCTCCGGGAGGTGGCGACGGAACCGATGGCAAGGAGCCGTTCGATGCGCAAGCACGGCATGACATCCGACGGCGGCCGAAAGGCGACGTCCCCCGCTGCTACGGACCGGCCACGCAGGGTCGACGTCGGCCCCTTCCCCCCGAGTCGGCGGCTGGTGATCGCGGCCGTCCGGGCCGGTCGGCACATGGCGGCCATGCACAGCCTCGTCGATCTCGACGTCACGAGGGCGCGGAACCTGCTCGCCCGGTCCGCGGAACCAGTGTCGTTCACCGCGTTCGTCGTAGCGTCCGTCGCCCGGGCAGCAGCGGCGCACCCGCAGGTGCACGCCTACCGAAACTGGCGCGGTCGGCTGGTCCGGCACCGCCATGTCGACGTCAACACGCTCGTGGAGGTCACGACACGGCAAGGCCTCTTCACTCTCCCGCATGTGCTGCATGATGCCGACATCCGCGATGTACAGGACCTCACGACAGAACTGCGGGCCGCCAAGCGCGATTACGCAACGACGGGCACGGGGCGTCTCCTTGATCGCTTCGGCACCACCATGACTCGCCTCCCCGTCCTCGTTCCGACGATGTACGCGGTGCTGGCCAGGTCCGTCCGGCTCCGCCAGCTGACTGGGACGGTCGCGGTCACAGCGGTGGGAATGTTCGGCGCCGGCGGCGGATTTGGCGTTGCCCCGCCGAGCCTGATGCCTCTCCAGGTGGTCATCGGCGGTGCGACCAAGCGGCCCCGTGTCGTGGATGGACGGATCGAGGTCCGTGACGTGCTCGACCTGACGGTCACCTTCGACCACAACGTGATCGACGGCGCACCGGCCGCCCGGTTCGTCGCGGAGCTGCGCCACCTCATCGAGGACGCCGAGGCAGTACGCGCACCCGTCGTCGGCACGAGTGATGGGCACACGGCAGGCAGCTGAGCAGGGTCGAAACGGAGCCAGGGAACCACGCGGGGCCGCGCCCCTTGTGATTCCGCGATGCCGGCCCGCACGACGATCCTCGGCGAACACTGGACGTGGCCTTGGCCGTCGCGCTCGGCGGCGACTGTCTGGCCGACGGCGCCCATGCTGCGGGCCGAGCCGGGTGTGTTCGGTCCGGTGTTCTCAAAGCAGCGACGTGTTCCAGCCATGCATCACGCCTGCCAGTGCCTCCTTTGAGAGCCGGCGTCCGTCGCACGGCATCCCGTCGCAGAGGGCCATGCGGGCCCGAGGGTGGCACCATCCGGCCCTCCCTCGGCGGTCGTGCGGCAGCCAGCCTGGAGGGTGGGAGGCATATGCGCGGCATTCGCCGTGCCGACACCGGAGGTGCACCATGGCCGGACCCGTCGTCGTCGGAGTCGACGGCTCTCCTGCGAGCGTGACAGCCGCGTGGTGGGCGGCACGCGAGGCCTTGGACCGGCACCTGTCCGTACTGCTGTTGCATTCCTGGACCACCCAGCCGCTCGATGTGCCCGTCGCGCAGGAAGCCCTCGACAAGCAGCGCTACGGCGCACGGGTGCTGCAGCGGATGGAGGCCGAGCTGCTGCACCGGCACGCCGACCTCCCCCTGGTCACGGAACTGGTGTCGGAGTCCGCCTCGAAGGCCCTCGTGGACGCGGGCGAGATGGCGACGCTCCTGGTGCTGGGCTCGCGCGGCCACGGCTCCGTGGCCGGCTTCCTGCTCGGCTCCGTCAGCCTGCACGTTCTGGGGCTGGCCCAGTGCCCCGCCGTGACCGTGCGGGCCGGCGATCCCGCCGTGGAGGACGGCTGGGGGCACCCGGCGGCGATCGGCCGGCAGGAGGTCGTCGTCGGTGTCCAGGAACCTCCGCCGGTCGCCGATCCGCTGCTGGAGTTCGCCTTCACCGCAGCCGAGTTGCGAGGAACCAGGGTGCGCGCGGTCCGGGCACTGCCGCCGTCGTCGCTGGTGACGCATCCGCACGCGTCCCACGCCGGGGAAGGCTACGAGGCGGACGAACGCACGCGGCTCGCCGCCGACCTCGCACCGTGGCAGGAGAAGTTCCCCGGCATCGAGGTCGTCGAGCACGTCGTCCGGGGTTCCCCGTCACAGGTTCTGCTCGCGGCGTCCACGCGCAGCAGGCTCACTGTGGTGGGCCGCAGGCGCCATCCCTCACCGCTCACCTGGAAGCTCGGCCCCGTCGCGCACGCGGCCCTGCACCACCTGCCGTGCCCCGTCGCCGTCGTACCGCACGCCTGACCCGCACCGCCCGCCCGATCGAGGCTTGTCATGGACCGAAGCAGCAGGGGGAAACAGCAGCGGCGCAGGCTGTTCGGGGCGCCGGGGCTCGAACCCGTGCTGCTGACCGTGACGGCTGCCGCACTCGTGGCGGGCGGCGTCGCCCGGCTCGCCGGCGCTCCCGGCCTGGCCGATCTGTGCTGGGCCGTGGGCACCGTCGCCGCCGTGGGTCCGGCGCTCGGCTGGGTGCTGGCCGACCTGCGGCGCGGCCACGCCGGCGTCGATGTGATCGCCGTGCTGGCGCTCGGCGGCACCCTGCTGGTGCACGAGTACCTGGCCGGAGCGCTCATCGCGCTGATGCTCGCCACTGGCCGCACCCTCGAGGCGGCGGCGCGGCGGCGCGCCTCGCATGATCTGCGGGCCCTGCTGGAGCGTGCCCCGCGTACCGCGCGGCTGCTCACCGACGACGGGGTGAGCACGGTGCCGTCGGCGCAGGTCGCCGTCGGTGACCTGCTGGTCGTGGGGCCTGGCGAAGTGGTGGCCGTCGATGGCCGGGTGGCCGGGTCGGAGGCCGTGCTGGACGAGTCCGCGCTGACCGGCGAGCCGCTCACCGTGCGGCGTGTGCAGGGCGAGTCGGTGCGCAGCGGGGTGGTCAACGCGGGCGGTGCCTTCGAGCTGCGCGCCACCGCGACCGAGCGGGACAGCACCTACGCGGGGATCGTGCGGCTGGCCCGGCAGGCGGGCGCGGAGTCGGCTCCCGTGGTGCGGCTGGCCGACCGGTATGCGGCCTGGTTCCTGCCGCTGTCCCTGGCGGTCGCCGGGCTGGCCTGGCTGCTGAGCGGTTCCGCCGTGCGGGCGGTGGCGGTGCTGGTGGTGGCGACGCCTTGTCCGCTGCTGCTGGCGGCGCCGGTGGCCGTCGTCTCCGGTCTGTCCCGGGCCTCCCGTCTCGGCGTGGTGATCCGCGACGGAGGGGCGCTGGAGAACCTTGGCCGGGCCCGGACGCTGCTGCTCGACAAGACGGGCACCCTCACGGCCGGCCGCCCCCGCGTTCTCGACGTGGTCGCGGCGCCGCGCTGGCAGCCGGCCCAGGTGCTGCGGCTTGCGGCCTCCCTCGACCAGTACTCCCCGCACGTCCTGGCCGAGGCCGTGGTGGACGCGGCCCGCGAGCGGGGGCTTCGGCTGTCCGTGCCCGAGGACGTGTCGGAGCAGCCCGGCCGGGGTGCGACCGGCACCGTGGCCGGGCGGCGGATGACGATCGGCCGACGCGCCGAAGCCGGCGAACTGCCCGCCTGGGCAAGGGCGGTGGACAATCGGGCGGTCCTGGACGAGGCGGCCGTGGCCTGGCTGTGCGTGGACGGCAGCCCCGTCGGCGCGGTGCTCCTGCGCGATCCGCTGCGCCCGGACGCCCCGCGCACCCTGCGCCGCCTGCGCGCGGCGGGCATCGAACGGATCGTGATGCTCACCGGCGACCGTGCCGAGCCCGCACGCGAGGTGGGCGCCGTCCTCGGCCTCGACGACGTACGGGCCGGCCTCGCTCCGGCCGACAAGGTCGCCGCGGTGCGCGCCGAGCACGACCGTGCCGTCACCGTGATGGTCGGCGACGGGGTCAACGACGCCCCTGCCCTCGCGGCCGCCGACATCGGCGTCGCGATGGGCGCCCGCGGCTCCACGGCATCCTCCGAGGCCGCGGACATCGTCCTGACCACCGACCGGGTGGACCGCCTGGCCGACGCCGTCGCCATCGCCGTACGGGCCCGTCGCATCGCCGTACAGAGCGCGCTCGGCGGCATGCTGCTGTCGCTTGCCGCCATGGTCGTGGCCGCCTTCGGCCTGCTGGCGCCGGCCGTGGGCGCCCTGCTGCAGGAGGGCATCGATGTCGCGATGATCCTCAACGCGCTGCGCGTGCTGCGCGACGACCGGCGGGGCCGGCCGCAGCTCACGCCCTCGGCCGAGGCCCTCATCCACCGGTTCGCCGCGGAACACGACGACCTCCAGGACGTCCTGGACGCCGTACGCGACGCCGCAGACCGGTTGTCGGACGGGGCGGGCCCGCAGTCCCTCGCCGCGGTGGGCGAGGTGCACCGGCTGCTCACCGAGCGCCTGCTGCCGCACGAGGACGCCGAGGAACACCAGTTGTATCCCGCGCTCGCCCCGACCCTCGGCGGGCCCGAGGCGACCGTCACCATGAGCCGTGCGCACGCGGAGATCGCACGACTCGCCCGCCGCATCGCCACCCATCTGGCGCTGGCCCGCCGCGACGGCTCCCTGTCACCCGAGCAGCTCGACGACCTGCGGGCCTGCCTCTACGGCCTGCACACCGTGTTGCGCCTGCACTTCACGCAGGAGGAGGAGAGCTACTTCTCCCTCGCGCCCTGACAGCCCCCGCGGGCCACCCTCATCGAGGAGACGACATGACCGATCCCCCGCGAAACCCGGACACCGCGCCGCCGGTCCTCGACTGCGCCCGTCTCGTACGGCGGTTCGGCGACCGCACGGCCGTCGACGACGTGAGCCTGCGCATCGCTCCGGGCGAGACGTACGGGCTGCTCGGCCCCAACGGCGCGGGCAAGACGACGACGATCCGGATGGTCTGCGGGCTGCTGCGCCCCGACGCCGGTACCGTGCGCGTGGCCGGCCGTCCGGTGAACACTGCGGCCGGGCCCGCCAAGCAGCTGATCGGCTTCGTCCCGCAGGACGTGGCGCTCTACCCGGACCTCAGCGTCCGCGAGAACCTTCGCTTCTTCGGCCGGCTCTACCGGCTGCCGCGCCGGCGGCTGGAGCGGCGCGTCGACGAGGTGCTGGACCTCGTCGACCTGGCCTCCCGGGCGGGCGACCGCGTCGAGTCTCTGTCGGGCGGCATGCGCAGGCGTCTCAACATCGGCGCGGGGCTGGTGCATTCGCCGACTCTGCTGGTACTCGACGAACCCACCGTGGGCGTCGACCCGCAGAGCCGGCACGCGATCCTGGAGAGCGTCACCCGCTTCGGCGAGGAGGGCATGGCCGTCCTCTACACCACGCACTACATGGAGGAGGCCGAGCGGCTGTGCGACCGCGTCGGCATCATCGACCGCGGCCGTCTGATCGCCGAGGGCAGCCCGCGCGAACTGGTGCAGCTGGTGGCCGAGCGCGACCGGGTCCGGCTCACCGCCGTGGGGGGCCTGTCGGCGTACGCGGAGGCCTGCCGCCGGCTGCCCCGGGTCGAGGGCGTAGCGCGCGGCGGCGATCGCGGCGACGTGGTCGAGCTGGTCGTCAAGGATGCGCGGAGCCTGCTGCCGGACCTGCTCGACCTCGCCCACCAGCAGGCCGTCGGCATCCGCAGTGTGGAGGTCGACGAGCCCGACCTGGAGGCGGTGTTCCTGCATCTCACCGGCACCGCGCTGAGGGAGTGAGGCATCGTGCGTGTGGTCCTCGCCATCGCCGCCAAGGACCTGCGGCAGCGGCTGCGCGACCGGTCGGCCTGGGTGATCGTGTTCCTGGCGCCGGTGCTGATCTCCGCGCTGATGGCCCTGGCGTTCAACAACAACGACACGTTCCGCGCGAACCTGGGCGTGGTGGACCTGGACCGTGGTCCGGCCGCCGCCGGGCTGACCGAGGTGCTGAAGAGCCCGGAGCTTCGCGGCACGGTCCATGTGCGCTCGTACGGCGCCGAGGCCGCCGCCCGGCGGGCGGTGGACGCGGGCGACGTGCACGCCGCGATCGTGGTGCCGCGGGGGTTCACCGCTTCGCTGCACGGCGGCAACGCGGCGCCGGTGCGGGTCCTGGACAGCGTCGACTACGGTCTGCAGGCGCAGCTCGCCCGTGCGGTCACCGAGTCGTACGTCGCCCAGGTCAACGCCGACCGGTTGTCGGTCGCCACGGCCGTCGCCGCGGGCGCCCCGCAGGGCGACATCCCCCGCCTGGCCGCGAAGGCGGCCGTGTTGAGGCTGCCGGAGCAGATACGGGCACAGGGGCTGCCCGACGAGCCGCTGAAGGTGATCAGCTACTTCGGGCCGAGCATGGGCATGTTCTTCGTGCTGTTCACGGTCGGTTTCGCGGCGCGCGGCTACTTCGTCGAGCAGCAGCAGGGCACCCTCGACCGGATCGCCGCCGCGCCCGTGGGGCGGGGCGCGCTGCTGATCGGCAAGTCGGTCTCCACGTTCGTCTACAGCCTGGCCGGTCTCGCCACCGTGACGCTGGTGTCGTGGGTTGCCTTCGACGCCCGGTGGGCCGATCCGCTGGGGGTCGCGGCGCTGAGCGTCGCCATGGCGGTGTCCGTGGTGTGTCTGACGGCGCTGGTCATCGCGCTCGTGCGCACCGAGCAGCAGGCTCAGGGGCTCGCCTCGATCCTGGTCTTCGCGCTCGTGCTGCTCGGCGGCAACTTCGTCTTCGCCTCCGGTACTACGCCGCTGATCCGCCGCCTTGCCCTGTTCACGCCCAACGGCTGGGCGCTGCGCGGGTTCACCGATCTGGGTACCGGAGTGCGCGGCTGGGACGGGGTCGGCGCCCCGCTGCTCGGCATCGCCGTGTTCTCGGCGGCCGTGACCGCGCTGACGGCACTGCTCCTTCGGCTGAGGAGGACGTCATGACCGCGCTCGCCGTGACCCGGGCCACCCTCACGCGGGTGCTGCGCGACCGAACAGCGTTGTTCTTCATGGTGCTGCTCCCGGTCGCGATCATCGTCGTCATCGGTGTCACCGTCAGCGGCTTCGACAAGTTCCGGATCGGACTCGTCCCGGCCCCTCAAGCGGGCCCGGTGGCACAGGAATTGACGGCAGACCTCCAGGACGCACCCGGGCTGCGTACCCGCACCTACGACACCGCGGCCGACGCGCGCACCGCGCTGCGCCGGGCCGAACTGGACGCGGTCGTCCTCGTGCCCTCCGGGCTCGACGCGCAGGTACGGGCCGGGCACTCCGTCACCGTACGGGTCCTGGTGGAGCCCTCGGGCAGTGCCGGGCACTCGGCCGTGACCTCGGTGTCGGCCGTGGTGGCCGAGCACGCGGCACGCCTGCAGGCCGCACGCTTCGCCCAGGACGAGACCGGCGGCTCCTTCGACGGCGCCCTCGCGCGCGCCCGCTCCGTCGAGGGCGAGCAGGCCTCGGCCCCCATCGCCGTACGGGCCGAGACCGTCAACGGACAGAGCGACTATCTGCCGCTGGGCTACAGCTACAGCACGCCGACCATGCTGGTGCTGTTCGTGTTCATCAACGCCCTGGCGGGCGGCGCGGCCATCGTGCAGACCCGCCGAACCGGCGTGTACGCGCGGGCGCTCGCCGCGCCGGTTGCCGCCCGAACGCTGGTGTTCGGGGAGACGATCGCCTATCTGGCGCTGGCGCTCCTCCAGTCCCTGCTGATCGTCGGCATCGGAGCGCTGGCCTTCGACGTCGCCTGGGGTGATCCGCTCGCCGCCGGTGCCCTGATCGCCGTGTGGGCGCTGGTCGGCACCGGCGCCGGATTGCTGGCCGGGGCCGTGTTCCGTACGCCGGAGCAGGTGCATGCGATCGGACCGGCTCTCGGCATCGGGATGGGCATGCTGGGCGGCTGCATGTGGCCGCTGGCGCTGGTGCCCGGCTGGCTGCGCGCCGCGGGGCACTCCGTGCCGCACGCCTGGGCCGTCGACGCGTGGACGACGCTGCTGTCCCGGAACGGGGACCTCTCGGCGATCATGCGGGACCTGGCCGTCCTCGCGGGCTTCGCCGTGCTGCTCCTCAGCTGCGCGTCACTGGCCCTGCGGCACCGGCTGACCGCCGGTACGGGAGTGTGACCGACCGATCCATCACATCGGGCCGGTCGGCCCACCGTGGAAAACGGCCTCCGGGCGGCCTGCTCGACACGCCGTCTGAACAGTGTCGGCGACTGTCGAGCGGTTGTGCAGGTGCGTCGGCGGACCGCAGGCGCCCATGATGGAAAGGGAGCCGAACGGCGCTCGGAGTTCACGTCCGCGGAGGTGAGCGAAGCCATGAAGGTGGGAGTGCTGACCGGCGGCGGCGACTGTCCCGGTCTCAATGCCGTGATCCGCAGTGTCGTCCGCAAGGGCGTCCAGGAGTACGGCTTCGACTTCGTCGGTCTGCGCGACGGCTGGCTCGGTGCGCTGCGGGGCCACGTCGTGCCACTGGGCATCCGGGAAGTGCGTGGGATCCTTCCCCGCGGCGGAACCATCCTCGGCTCCTCCCGCACCAATCCGTTCAAGCACGAGGACGGGGTGCAGCGCATCCGGGACACGCTCGCCGCGCACGGCGTGGACGCGCTGGTCGCGATCGGCGGCGAGGACACCCTCGGCGTGGCCACCGAGCTCAGCCGTCAGGGGATCCGTCTGGTGGGCGTGCCGAAGACCATCGACAACGACGTGTCCGGCACCGACTGCACCTTCGGCTTCGACACGGCCGTGGGGATCGCGACGGAGGCGATCGACCGTCTGCACACCACTGCCGAGTCGCACATGCGCACGCTGGTGGTGGAGGTGATGGGCCGGCATTCCGGGTGGATCGCGCTGCGGGCCGGTGTCGCGGGCGGGGCCAACGTGATCCTCGTTCCGGAGCGGCCCTTCGACATCGACCAGGTCTGTGCGTGGGTGAAGAGCCGGTTCAGGATCAATTACGCGCCGATCGTCGTGGCGGCCGAGGGGGCGGTCCCCAAGGACGGCCGGATGATCCTCAAGGACCGGACACTGGACGAGTTCGGCCATGTGCGGTTGTCGGGCATCGGCGAGTGGCTGGCCCAGGAGATCGAGTCGCGCACGGGCACGGATGCCCGCACCACGGTCCTCGGTCACATCCAGCGCGGCGGCACCCCGAGCGCCTTCGACCGCTGGCTGGCCACGCGCTTCGGGCTGCATGCCGTCGATGCGGTCAACGACGGTGACTTCGGCATGATGGTGGCCCTGCGCGGCACGGAGATCATCCGCATTCCCCTCGCCGAGGCCACCGCGCACACCAAGCTGGTGGATCCGTCGTTGTACGACGAGTTCCAGGTGTTCTTCGGCTGAGCTCCGGCCCGGTCGGCCGGTGTGCGGGACGACCGCCGCCGGAGGCGGATGTGGTGCAGAACGGCGTGGCCCACCGGCCGGCGTCGGAGACGCATGCACGAGACGCAGGCGCACCCACGCAGCGCCGCTTCCCGCCCGGCCCGGTCGGCCGCGGTCAGGCTCCGTTCGGACCTGTCGATGCCCACCAGCGCAGGGAACTCATCTCCTCCTCCCCTGGATGCACGCTGTTCGTCCAGGTGACAGGAGCCGATCCGTTGTTGTCGGCGCGGACTCAGGCCTCGACCGCCTCCTCGTCGTCGATGGGAACGCCCAGTCGGTCTGCCACCGTCGTGAGGGCCGCTCCGAGCGGTAGGTCGATCCGGGTGAGGGCGTGGCGGTCGCCCCGGGTCACGTCCCGGTTGATGATGAGCACCGGTTTCCCTGCCTTTGCGGCCTGTCGGACGAACCGCAGTCCGGACATCACGGTCAGCGAGGATCCGAGGACGAGTAGTGAGTCCGCCGCGTGGACGAGGTCGCGGCACTCTTCGACCCGGTGGCTGGACACCGCCTCGCCGAAGAACACCACGTCCGGCTTGAGGATCCCGCCGCACAGGGCGCAGGGCACGACCTGGAAGTCTCCGACCTGGTCGTCGGTGAGGTCGGCGTCACCATCAGGGTTCATAGCGGCGGCGACCGGCGCGAAAGCGGGATTGGCCTCCTCCAGTCGTCGGGCGAGTTCCTTTCGCGCGACGAGGACGCCGCACCCGAGGCAGACCACCCGGTCGAGCCCGCCGTGGAGTTCGACGACGCCCTCGCTGCCGGCGGCCTGGTGCAGCCCGTCCACGTTCTGGGTGATCACGCCGGAGAGCAGCCCCTGCCGTCCGAACGCGGCCACCGCCCGGTGCCCGGCGTTGGGCCGCGCCCGACCGAAGGCCCTCCAGCCGAGGTGACTGCGTGCCCAGTACCGCCGCCGCGCCTGCGCGCTGCCGGTGAAGTCCTGGTACAGCATCGGGGTGTGCCGGCTCAGGCTGCCGCCCTCACCCCGGTAGTCGGGGATGCCCGACTCGGTGGAGATGCCCGCACCGCTGAGCACCAGTACCCGGCCAGCCGCCAGCGCGTCGACGACCGGCTGCAGGTCCGTCGTGCTCGGCGGCGGGTCCTCGGTGGGGGTCCAGCTCAGGGTGGGGCGCATACGCATGGCGCCAGGGTACGAAATCCGCCGACCGATGCCGCGACAGCGAGGCGCGCCAGGCGCGTACGCCGGACCGAACGGATGGGAAGAGAAGGTGCGGCCCGATTTCGACGACAAGCCCGAGAAGGTGAGCGCGTCGCGCAGCGGTCCCTCGGCTCTCGCCAGGGCCAGCAGCTTGGGTATGGCGGCTTCTGCATGCCGGCCGAACAACAGGCGCACCAGTAGCGGAAGCGCCGCGACGAGGACTGTCATGGGGATGAACTGCAGCGCCGAGGCGAACGACCTGTCGCCGGTGATGGCAAGCGGGATCTGCAGGCCGTCCATGGCCGGCGGTCACCCGCCGAGGATCGCGCGCTTCTGGTCCTCGAACTCCGCCTGCCTGTCCGGAGGCGGACCTTGGGGTGCCTACCGTCGGCCCATCGGATCCTCGCTCCTGCTCTGGCGCTCTGTCGGATTCTCATTGCGGCGGGTCACTCACCGACGTTCAACACGCCGGGGCATAGCGCTGGTTGGGAACGAACCTGCTCCACTCCTGCCTGAGCAGCGGGCGACCGACCACGGAGCAGAGATTGTTGTGCCACGCCTGAGGGTCGACCAGCGCGGAGACGATCGTCCCCGGAGCCTGCCCCACCGTTCGTTTCCCGTCAGCGGTCATCTCCGCGACGGATCCGGTGCCCAATCGGGCCAGGACCGGTCCGGTCCTGGCGTGGTGGAGGAGGTCCCACAGCACCACCGCACCACCGTCGGAGTCGAGGGTGATGACGGCTACTCCGTTGGCGCCGGAGAGCCGCACCGCACGGATGTCGGCTCCGACATTGACGTCCACCGCCAGTTTCTGATGCGTTTCGGCATCGAAGATCACCAAGGACTGCCGGGATTCGGAGGCGGCTACGAGTGTCCGCCCGTCCTGGCTGAAGGCGACCGTCCGAGCCGCTCCCCGGTAGGAGAGGGCGGAGCGGCCCGTCGTGGTGTTCCACTCGTGCAGCACCCCTTGGTGGTCCACTGCAGCCAGCCAGTGACCGTCGGGGCTCAGCGCAGCCGCGTCCACGGAGCCGAGGTTGTAGCTTCGGACGATGTGGCCGGCAGTGGTGTCCCACACATAGATGATGTGGTCCTGTGAGACCGCCAGGTACAGCAGTCGCCCGTCCGGTGAGAGGGACAGGGCGGTGCTTTTCTGTGGCGTACCGTTCGGGCCGACACTCTCAATCAGACCGACTCGGTTCCGCCCCGGCAGAGCGAAGACCTCGACGATCGTGGTCAGGACCCTTTGCCCGCTTCTGGCCGGCGGCAGGGTGACCGTCTCGCTCACCGCGAGCCGGGTGCCGTCCCTGCCGTAGGTGATCCCGTTGCCGGCCCCCTTGAGCCGGATGGTCTCCTGAAGCGTTCCGGTGCGGGTGTCGAAGAGCTGCACCGTGCGTCCGCTCACCCCGGCGAGCGTGCCTCCGTCGGGGCTGACGGTGGACGAAGGACGAGCTTTGTCGTCACCACTCCTGAGGGGGATCTTGGAGACAAGGCGTCCGGCGGCGACGCGATCCCAGGCGACGACCCCTGTCTCGGTGACGGAGACCGCGGCGCGACCGTCCGGGCTGAAGGCGACGTAGGGATGACCGGGTTCGTGGTCGGAGAGGTCCCACACACCGGTGCCTCGGTCTCCACCAGTGCTCAACCACATCCCATGGGTCGCAGTGATCCCGGTCAGTGCGGCGACCTCCTCATCGCTGTCCGGACCACTGACGCTCTTGAGCTGGCCGGGTTCGACGTCCCCGAGCTTTCTACGGGCCTGGAGGTCCCACACGTCGAACCGGCGGCCTTCGGTGTCCGACAGCAAGGCGCGGCGGCCGTCTTCGGACACGCTCCGGATGCTCATGCCCTGCTCCGGAACCCACGGTGTGCCCTTGCCTCCCGCAGGCAGGATCTCCGGGGGGCCGTCACCGGTGTCGACGACCGGCTCGTCGGAGGCGGTCCAGCCGAGGAGCTGTCCAAAGCCCGTTTTCACGCGCACATGGACATCCGATGCCGAGGACGCCGTGAGGACGTCGTGGAGCGAACCCCGCTCACCGGACAGACACCACAACCACTTGCCCGAGGGACTCAACCAGCTGAAGTCGCAGTCGGAATCATGCCGGGCCAGGAGCCGCCGGTTCGGGACGCTCCACGTCCATGCCCGTTGGTAGTCGGTCGATGCCACGAGGATCCGGCCGTCGGGACTCAGCCCGCCACTCCAGTCGAATGGCGGGCCGTCCTCCTTCAGGTCGAAGGAAGCCACTGTGCGCCTGGCGATCGTGTCGGTCACCGTGATCTGTGTCCCGGCCAGCAGCGCGACCACGCGACCGTCCGGAGTGAGGCCGCGCTGCCCCTTCTTGGGCAGCCGGCCATGAAACGTACCGCGTAACCGCCACCCTTTGACGTCCCAGATCTGAGTGGTCCCGTCCTCGCGCCCCACGGCCAGCGTCGAGCCGTCCGCGCTGAACACGGGCCAACCCGCTCCCTTCGTGTCCCTGCCCGGCAGAACCTTCGCGACATGGTTGAACCGCATGAGCCGTTCGGCCATCACGCTGCGCGCCTCCGCCGTGTCGGACTCGCCATACGCCGCCGCGGCAAGCAGCGACGAGATGTCCAGGCGGCCTCCCGACTGGCTCTGGGAGGCGGTGGCGAGCAAGCGGGAAAGGGACTCACGGCGGTCGGCCTCCGCCCCGGACTGGGCGGCCACCACCAGGGAGGACAGGCTCACGATCGCGAGCAGGATCGCGACGGCGCCGGTCCGGAAACGGATCCGTCGCCGCCTTCTGGCGCTATGGCTGCTGTCGATGAATTCCTGCTCTTCATCGGTGAGTTGGGCCATGAAACCGGGAGACGTCGGTACGTTGTCACGCAACCACTCGGCCGCACCCAGCTCGTCTTCCCGGAGCAGGAAACCGTCACTTCTGCCGCTCTCCCGCCATTCGTGGGCCTGCAGCCCGAGCCGGGTGTGACCGGAAACCCACCGGTGCTCCTGGGCGGTGAAAGCCGCGATGTGGTGCACTCCCTCGTCGAAGCGGTCGGGATCGGACATGTCGAGGCGCTGAAAGGCGGTCAGTTCCTCCCAACCCGCTTCCCGCAGCGCCGCTCCGGCACCCGACGCCAACTCCGCGTCGATGATCACAGGGAGGATCCGTTTACGTCCCTCGATCGCCTGGCGGCACTCGTCCCAGCAGTAAGGAGATGCCAGGGACTTGGGGCTGATCAGCACCATCAGCGCGTCGGATTCACGGATACCGTCGGATATCGACTTGCGCCATCTCTCGGAGGGCTTGATCGCCTGCCAGTCCACCCATACTTCTCGCACCCGGCCGTGAAGGGCATCGGTGATGGCCCGGGCGAAGTCGGTGTCGCTGCGAGAGTAACTGAGAAAGACCTTGCCTCCAGTGCCGTCGTGTGCGGGGACGAAAGGGTTGCGTACGGCTCCGGCACGGTCGACGGCTTGCCGCGCGGTCGCGGCGACGAGCCCGGAGACTAGGCCGGCTCCGGCAAGCAGCAGCGGCCAGTAGGGCTGTTCGAAGGAAGGTCCGAACAGGCTGCTGCCGATCTGCTCGTCCAGCCAGGCGTAGCCCCAGGTCACCGAGCGCCACCTCGGGCCGGGAGTGGCCTCGCCGTAAGTGATCGGCAGCACGAGAAGGCGAACGGCCCACGCAGCAACGCCCATGCCGGCGGCACCAGCAAGGGCGCTCAGCGCCATGACCCGCTCCGGGGTCGGGACCCGCCGGTGCTCGGTCTCCCCGCCCACACCCACCCGAACGCCGGCAGCAGCGTGCCAACTCAGCGCCAGAAGCACGTCGAGGACGATGTAGACCCATACGGACACGGGTCCCAAGTGCTGGACCATATGGCTGCCGAGCGCGGCCACAACGGCCAACTGAACCGGCGGCAGCCAGGCTTCCGGAGCGGCAAGCCGTCTCCAGGACCAGTCCACCGTAAGACGCTTCACCCCGCGGTGGCGCAGGACAAGGCCCCAGTTGGCAAGGACCGGGTTGAACACGAGGTTGGGTACGACAAGCGCCATCAGGGAGACGACAGGTCCGAGGAACGGGTAAGAGACGGACCACGTCACCGCGCAGGCGGCTGCCCACGCCACTCTTCTGCTCCGACGGAACTCCCGAACCCGCGCCCGCACCGGTCGTTTCCCAACGCCGCTCTGCGCCCCCCGCGCCACTTCGGTCTCCGATCCCCATCGGGCAACACTGAGTCCTCGCGCCACCCAACATGCCACATGGGCAACGCACTTGGCGCGTGTGTCGGCCGAGCTGATCGTCTGACGCACGGGCACGAGGACCATGTGGACTCGGCCGCGCGGGGCGCTCGGCGAGCAATGCTGTCAGCGACGTCGCGTAGCAACCGGGAGAGCTGTCCGGCAGCAGCCGCGGCGGCAAGAGCGAGCGCAGCCTAGTGAGCTGGTCCGGAGATCCTGTCGCAGTAGTGGCAGATCCGGTCGATGATCTGGTCGGCTGTCTTGGTCCAGCGGAACGGGCGGGCCTGTT
>NZ_JBEPBA010000016.1:0-216481 GCF_040298885.1 Streptomyces sp. NPDC001137 | reverse complement strand
GGTTACATTCCGAACCCGGAAGCTAAGCCTTACAGCGCCGATGGTACTGCAGGGGGGACCCTGTGGGAGAGTAGGACGCCGCCGAACAATTCTTGGGAAAACCCCCGCACCATTCGGTGCGGGGGTTTTCTGCGTTTCAGGGCTTTTGGGTGCCGGGCCCTTCCAAGAGGGCCCTCCACCTCCCCTTACAGACGTCCCGCTGCCTTCAGGGCCAGATACGCATCTGCCAGTGCCGGCGCCAGTTCTTCCGGGGTCTCGTCGACGACTGTGACTCCGTGACGGCGGAGCTGCTCTGCGGTGCGGTGGCGTTCACTTTGGGCTTGGGCAGCGGCTGCAGCTTCGTAGACAGAGTCAGTGCTTCCACGGGCGTTCGCCATGCGCGCGATGTACGGATCCGCCACCGATGCCATCAGAATTGTGTGGCGCTGGGTGAGTTGGGCGAGCACGGGGAGCAGACCCTCCTCCACGGGGGCCGCGTCGAGGCTTGTGAGCAGCACGATGAGTGAGCGGCGGGGGGCCGTGCGGAGTGCGGTTGCCGTCAGTCCTCGGGCATCCAGTTCGACCAGTTCCGGTTCGAGGGTGGCCATTGCGTTGACCAGGGACGGGAGGACGTCGCGTGCTGTGCGGCCCTGGACGAGGGCGCGTACCCGACGGTCGTAGGCGAGCAGGTCCACTCGGTCGCCGGCGCGTGAAGCGAGAGCTGCCAGGAGCAGGGCCGCGTCCATGGAGGCGTCGAGGCGTGGGGCGTCTCCCACGCGGCCGGCTGAGGTGCGGCCGGTGTCCAGGACGCTCAGGATGTGGCGGTCCCGTTCGGGACGCCACGTACGCACGGCGACGGCGGACTGGCGGGCCGTCGCTCGCCAGTCGATGGAGCGGGTGTCGTCCCCTGGGACGTACTCGCGCAGGCTGTCGAATTCTGTCCCTTCGCCGCGGGTGAGCACACTGGTGCGGCCGTCGAGTTCGCGGAGACGGGCGAGTTTCGAGGGCAGGTGCTTGCGGCTGGTGAAGGGGGGCAGCACGCGTACTGTCCAGGGGACCTGATGGCTGCCTTGGCGTGAGAACAGACCGAGGGGGCCGTAGGAGCGGATCGTCACGCGGTCTGCTTGACGGTCGCCGCGGCGGCTGGGGCGCAGCCGGGTGGTGGCCCGGCGGCGTTCGCCTGCAGGAACGGTCAGGCGGTGGCGTGAGGCCGCGATTTCCGTGCCGGGCTGCCAGCTACTGGGGGGCCAGGCGTCGCGCAGGCGGGCACGGAGGAGGCGGCGCGACGGGTTGGTGACGGTGAGGGTGACGTCGGCGGTCTCGCCCAGGCGGACGGACGTGTCGCCGGATCGGGTCAGGCCGAGGCGCCGTACCGGGGCCGCGAGGGCGAAGTCGCAGGCGCAGGCCAAAGCCAGGGGGCCGTTCACCGCGAGGATGCCCGTCCAACTGGGGTCCCAGATACCCACGGGGAGGGAGCCGAGGGCCGCGAGGAGCGCGGCGCGTCCGGTGAGTGGCATCAGCGGGGAACGGGGACGTGGGCGAGGATCGCGTTGATGACGGAATCCGCTGTGACGCCTTCCATCTCGGCCTCCGGGCGGAGTTGCACGCGATGTCGGAGAGTCGGGAGAGCCAAGGCCTTGACGTCGTCGGGGATGACGTAGTCACGGCCCGTGAGCCATGCCCATGCTCGCGAGGTGGCAAGGAGGGCCGTGGCGCCGCGTGGGGAGACGCCCAGGGTGAGGGAGGGCGACTCGCGGGTGGCCCGGCAGATGTCCACCACGTAGGCGGTGATTTCCGGGGAGATCGCGGTCTTGGCGACCGCGGCACGGGCGGCCTCCAGGTCGGCCCCGCCGGCCACGGGGCGTACGCCTGCGGCGCGCAGGTCGCGCGGGTTGAAGCCTTCGGCGTGTCGGGTGAGGACGTCGATCTCGTCCTGGCGGGAGGGGAGAGGGACCGTCAGTTTGAGGAGAAAACGGTCCAGTTGGGCTTCGGGGAGGGGGTATGTGCCCTCGTACTCGACCGGGTTCTGGGTTGCGGCAACAAGGAACGGGTCGGGGAGCGGGCGCGGGGTGCCGTCGACCGTGACCTGGCGTTCCTCCATGGCTTCCAGGAGGGACGACTGGGTCTTCGGGGGCGTGCGGTTGATCTCGTCTGCCAGGAGGAGGTTGGTGAAGACCGGACCGGGCTGGAACGAGAACTCGGCGGTGCGAGTGTCGTAGACCAGGGAGCCGGTGACGTCGCTCGGCATCAGGTCGGGGGTGAACTGCACGCGCTTCGTGTCGAGTTCGAGGGCGGAGGCGAGGGCGCGTACGAGCAACGTTTTGGCGACCCCGGGGACTCCTTCCAGTAGTACATGTCCGCGGCAGAGGAGGGCGACGACGAGGCCGGTCACGGCAGGGTCCTGGCCGACCACGGCTTTGGCGATCTCGGCGCGCAGGGCTTCCAGGGAGGCTCGGGCTTTGCCCGGGTCCCCGATCTGCCCGGCGTTGTCAGTGGTCGGGTCCATCATGGACGGCGTACCTCTCTTTCGAGGGCGTCGAGTTGGTCGGCGAGGGCGATGAGAGCCGTGTCGTCGGCGGGGGGCGGGCCGAAGAGGAGGGAGTTCAGAGTCTGTCCGTCGCCGTGGAGGTGGGCGGACAGGGCGGGGAGCAGGGCCTCGGGCGCGTGCGCCTGGGCGACGGGGACGCCTACGAGGGGGGCGAGGCGGGTGCGGGTGGTGGAGCGTAGAGCGGCGGCCGCGCGGTCGCGGGCGTTCGCCTTGCGGTAGAGGCGGGCGCGGCCTTCGACGGTTTCGGAGGCGCGGATCGCCACGGGGAGTTTCTCGGGCACGAGGGGGCCCAGTCGGCGTGCCCGCCAGAAGGCGGCGAGGGCTGCCGCGACGAAGAGTTGCAGTGTGCCCCAGCGCCAGCCGGAGGGGAGCAGGTCGAAGAAGCCTTTTTCGTCGCCGGTGTCGGTGGCGGAGTTGTCGGAAAGCGAGGGGAGGTACCAGACCAGATGGGGGCGGGAGCCGAGGAGTTGGAGGGCGAGCGAGGCGTTGCCCTCCTTGTCGAGGCGGTCGTTGAAGAGGATGTCGGGCGCGCCGAGGATGACGGTGTCGCCGTCTCCGGAGGTCTCCGGAATGCGCAGGAGGGTGGCCAGACGCTCGCTGCGGTAGCACTTGTCGGCGCCGAGGCGTGTGGTCGTGTAGCGGATGCCGCCCGTGTCCGCGGTGCCCGCGCGGCGGGCGGCGGGCAGTTGGCAGTCGGGGGCGAGGGTCGAGTCGAAGCTGGTGGCGGGGTCCGCGGTGACGCCGGGGACGAGCTTCTCGACGGACGAGCTGCCTGGGGCGACGAAGACGGTGCGGCCACCGGAGGGTGCGATCGCGGAGTGCAGCCTGGTCTGTTGACGGTGCGTCAACAGGTCGGGGAGTGCGACCAGGAGAGTTGTGTCCGGGGCGGCTGCTGCGCGGGCTCCGTCCAGAGTGGTGACCACGCGTGTGGACACACCGCGGTCTGCGAGGAGTTCGGCCACGGCGCGGCTGCCGTGGGAGTCGACGGAGCGTGGGTCGAGTTCGCCGTGCCGCGTGTCGGAGCGGATCACGGCGATCACGACGGCCGCCGCCAGGAGGAGCACTACGGCGAGTGCAATGCCGCGGGCGCGGGTCCACACCTGGCGTGCGGTGGGCGAGGCCGAGGTGGAGGGGAGCATGACCTCGGTCGTCATCCGGCGGCTCCCTGGCGGGCGTTGTGGGCAGTGCTGGGGCTGCTGCTCGCGAGTTGGGGCTTGGTGCGTTCGAGGTCGCGGTCGAGTTCGGCCATGCGGTGGTACGACTGCTCGCTCGCCCTTCGGCCGCCGTATGTCACATCGTCGAAGTCCCGGGCAGCGGCGTGCAGCCGGTCTCGGTGGTCGGGCAGTGCGCGGCCCGCTTCTGCGGCTGCTTCGTCCGCGGTGCGGCCGGGGCGGATGTCGAGCAGCGCGCGTTCCTCGAGGGAGCGGACGATGCCGCGCATGCGTTCCTGGACGGCTTGGTTCCAGTGGCCCTGGGCGGCGTGCGCCTCGGCGGCCGCGCGGTGTTCGGCGGCGCTGCGGGGGCGATCGTCGAACAGGGTGGCGGACGAGGCGGGTTCGCGCCGTGGTGTGCCCAGCCGCCACCACAGCGCACCCAGCAGTGCGAGGACGGCCACGATGACGATGACCAGGCCGAGTGTGCCTCCGGGGGTCGCGGCCGCCGCCGAGCCGAACAGCTTGTCGACCCAGTCCCAGAAGGCGTTCAGGGCGCGCTGGAACAGGCTGGGGTCGTTCTCGTGGTACATGCGCTTCGACAGCTCGCGACGGGCTGCCTCACGTGCGGGGTCCCGAGGGATCGTCACGGGCGGCTCGTTGCCGGAGTGCGCCAGCGACAGGACTGAATTGTTGCCGGCGCGCAGCAGCGTCCGTACGGCCGATTCTGCGGCACGCGGCACGGCCGTTGGCACCGCTGTGAGAACTCCCCCCGTGATGCTCACCGCATCAGCCTCCCGAGCCTGCGTCGGTGCCGTAGCCCTGGACACCGGCAGCGCGGCCCAATTCGAGATCCAGGGCTTCGCGGCGGATGCGCTGGTCGATGTAGAGGAGCACGGTGACGCCGGCGTTGATCGGGAAAGTGATCATGGAGCCGATCACGGAGCCGATTCCACTGATGATGAGGAAGGTCCAGCCGAGGTTGTTGCCCTCACCGTTGAGGAAGCCGACGACGCCCTCGCCGCCGAGCGCTGCGGCGAGGAAAGTGAAGGGGACGACGATGATCGCCGAGATGATGTTCGCGATGATTCCGGCGAGCAACTGGATGCCAAGGACACGCCACCAGGAGCCTCGGACCAGCTTCGCGGATCGGCTCATCGACTTCACGATGCCCTGCTTCTCCAGCATCAGTGCGGGCGACGCCAGGGAGAAGCGGATCATCAGCCACAGGGCGACGACGCCGGCGGCGAGGCCGCCCAGGACGGCGAGTGCGACACCCCCGTCGGTGTTCCCGAAGACCGCCACGAGGATGCCGGGCAGCGCGCCCCCGAACACAATGGTGACCGCGATGAGGGGCAGCAGCAGGATCAGGCCGAACAGCTTCACGACCTGAGGGCGGGCGTCGCGCCAGGCCTCTCCCGCGGTCACCGGGCGGCCGAGGACCGCGCGGCTGGTGACGGTGGTGAGCAGGGCGGTCGCGGCGACTGTGGCGATCAGAGTGATCAGGAAGACCGCACCGGAACTGAGCATGGCCTCGCCCATGGCGCGGGTCAGTTCGCTCGCGGTGGCGCTCGGCTCGTCGAGGGCCGCGGTGCTGGTGTCGTTGAGCACCAGGCCCTGGAGCAGGATGACGAGGACTTCGGTGACCACCGCGACGGTCAGGGAGATGCCCAACACCGTGCGCCAGTAGGTGCGCATGGTGGAGACGGCGCCGTCGAGGATCTCGCCCACGCCGAGCGGGCGGAGCGGAATGACACCCGGTTTGGCGGCCGGCGGGGGGCCGCCCCAGCCGCCGCCCCATGCGGGGTATCCGGGAGTGCCGTAGGCCTGGAAGCCGCCGGGACCATGGGCTCCTGGGCCGGGGGGAGGCTGGGTGCCCCAGCCCGGGCTGGGCGGTGGGGGCGGCGGAGCAGGTCGGTCGGAGCCTGCGGAGCCGGCGGGCGCGGACCACTGGCCGGGTGGCGGCTGCTGCTTGGACCACTGCGGGCCGGGGCCCTGCGGGTCAGGCGTGCCCTGCGGGTCGGAACGGGGCTGGTCCGCGGGCTCCGCGGGGCCGGGGCGGTCGGTGGGCCCGGCAGGGCCGGACGCGCCGGGCTCCTGCCCGTCGGACGGGGCAGATCCGGGCGAGGCCCAGCCCGGAGTGTCTTTCATCGTCGCTCCTTCACGGTGCCCGTCCGCGGTCGCGGCGGCAGGTTGGCAGCCATCGTGCCATGGGGTGGTCGCCGGGGTACCGGCCGCGGTATGGGCTGCACACCTTCAATTGTCCGCCGGATAAGGGGCAGACTGACCGCATGGCTGATCAGTACGTGCAATCCGGCGAAGACAGCAGTCCGACCGAGATACCGGCGATCCGCTGGGAGGAGCCACCAGAAGGGCCCGTACTGGTACTTCTCGACCAGACGAGGCTGCCGGCAGAGGAGGTCGAGCGGGTTTGCACGGACGCACCCGCGCTGGTGGAAGCGATCCGTTCACTGGCTGTGCGCGGGGCGCCGCTGCTCGGGATCGCGGGAGCGTACGGTGTCGCGCTCGCCGCCGCGCGTGGCTTCGACGTGGACGAGGCCGCAACCGCGCTGGCGGGTGCCCGGCCCACTGCGGTGAACCTCGGTGTCGGTGTGCGCAGGGCCCAGACCGCCTACCGGGCCGAGTTCGCCAGGAGCGGCGACGCCGGGCAGGCTGCGGCGGCGGCGCTCGCCGCGGCCCGTCGGCTGCACAAGGAGGACGCCGAGGCCAGTGCCCGTATGGCCGAGTGTGGGCTGGCACTGCTGGACGAGCTGTTGCCCGGTGGCGGGCACCGGATCCTCACCCACTGCAACACCGGGTCGCTGGTGTCGGGCGGGGAGGGGACCGCGTTCGCGGTGGCGCTGGCGGCGCATCGCACGGGGAGGTTGCGTCGGCTGTGGGTGGACGAGACGCGTCCGCTGCTGCAGGGCGCTCGACTGACCGCTTACGAGGCGGCCCGCAGCGGCATGGCGTACACCTTGCTCACGGACAACGCGGCGGGCTCGCTCTTCGCGGCGGGCGAGGTGGACGCGGTGCTGATCGGGGCGGACCGCATTGCGGCCGACGGTTCGGTGGCGAACAAGGTCGGGAGCTACCCGCTCGCCGTGCTCGCGCGGTACCACCATGTGCCCTTCATCGTGGTGGCACCGGTGACGACGCTGGACCCGGACACCCCCGACGGGGCCTCCATCGAGGTCGAGCAGCGGCCCGGCCATGAGGTGACCGAGGTCACCGCACCCCAGGTGCCGGTGGCGGGAGCGGAAGCAGGAGGCGGAGTTCCGGTGGCGCCGCTGGGGACCCAGGCGTACAACCCGGCGTTCGATGTGACGCCGCCGGAGTTGGTGACCGCGATCGTCACGGAGGAGGGTGCCGTCTCACCCGTGACGGCTGAGGCGCTTGCGGAGCTGCGTGCCAGGTCGCGCGAGGTGACGATCAGCTGAGGGTGGGCTCGGCCCGCGGGCGAGGTCTGCCGGGTAGCGGTCCGAGGCCGGCCAAGGGCGCTCCTCGGCCGTCCGTCAGTGAGTGGAGTCGGGGCGGGCAGGCCACGTCCGTCGTGGCATCGCTGCACTCCGGCCAAGGACTGCTGGACCGACCGTATGGTCAGGCTCCGCCTACCCTGGGTAGCTGACATCCGTGTCTGAGATCGACCTCGCGGGACAGGGGCAGACAGTGACGGCCGAGTACGACTATCGTCACGGGCCAGTGACGCTGCTCACCTGCACCTTCGCCACCGTTATGAGAATGGGATGATGTCGTTTATGAAGGGACGAGTCCTTGTCGTCGACGACGACACGGCACTGGCCGAGATGCTCGGCATCGTGCTGCGTGGTGAAGGTTTTGAGCCGTCTTTCGTAGCCGACGGCGACAAGGCGCTGGCCGCATTCCGGGAGAGCAAACCCGACCTGGTGCTGCTCGACCTGATGTTGCCCGGGCGGGACGGTATCGAGGTGTGCCGCCTGATCAGGGCTGAGTCGGGCGTGCCGATCGTGATGCTCACGGCCAAGAGCGACACCGTCGATGTGGTGGTCGGGCTGGAATCGGGTGCCGACGACTACATCGTGAAGCCGTTCAAGCCGAAGGAGCTGGTCGCCCGGATCCGGGCGCGGCTGCGGAGGTCGGAGGAGCCGGCACCGGAGCAGCTGGCCATAGGTGACCTTGTCATCGATGTGGCCGGTCACTCCGTGAAGCGCGAGGGGCAGTCGATCGCGTTGACGCCGCTGGAGTTCGATCTGCTGGTGGCGCTGGCGCGGAAGCCGTGGCAGGTGTTCACGCGCGAGGTGCTGCTCGAGCAGGTGTGGGGATACCGGCATGCTGCGGACACCCGGCTTGTGAATGTTCACGTGCAGCGGCTGCGCTCCAAGGTCGAGAAGGACCCGGAGCGGCCGGAGATCGTGGTGACCGTCAGGGGCGTCGGCTACAAGGCAGGGCCCAGCTGACATGTCCGGTGACAGTGCCGCTTCGGCGCCGGGGCCGGACAGGGTCGGCGCGGGGCGGCCTGTCGGCCGGAGGACGACAGGATCGCGCTGGGGCCGGCTGCTGGAAGGCGGACTGCTGCAGGGCGGCGTCCAGGGCAGTCCGGTGCTCCGCTTGTTCATGCGCTGGGTCCGTCGGCCGTTGCTGCCCGTCATGCGGCTGTGGCGGCGCAACATCCAGCTCAAGGTCGTCGCCACCACGCTGCTGATGTCCTTGGGCGTGGTGCTGCTGCTCGGATTCGTCGTCATCGGGCAGGTGCGCAACGGGCTGCTGGACGCCAAGGTGAAGGCCTCGCAGAGTCAGGCCACCGGCGGGTTCGCCGTGGCCAAGCAGAAGGCCGACGAGGCGGCGACCGGAACCAGCGACGACGGTACGGCGGCGGACGGACGGCAGTCGCAGAACCTCACCTCGTGGATGAGCGACCTCGTGGAGTCCCTGTCCAGCGGTGGCCAGGGCGCCTTCGACGTGGTGACGCTGCCCGCGGGCGACGCCAACAGCGGCGGCGGGCGCGGACCGCGTGCCTCCGGGTACGTCGACCCGACGGCCAGCGTGCCCGAGGACCTGCGCGCGCGGGTCAACGACGACACGACGGCAGCGCAGAGCTACACCCGCATCGTCTACTGGAACGACAGGGAGTCGGAGCCGGCACTCGTCATCGGCAAACAGGTCAACGACCCCAACGGCGAGCCGTACCAGCTCTACTACCTCTTCCCGCTCACCCAGGAGGAGAAGTCACTGAGCCTGGTCAAGGGCACGCTGGCGACCGCGGGGCTCTTCGTCGTCGTACTGCTCGGGGCCATCGCCTGGCTGGTGGTACGGCAGGTCGTCACGCCCGTGCGGATGGCCGCGGGGATCGCCGAGCGGCTCTCCGCCGGGCGGCTGCAGGAACGTATGAAGGTCACCGGCGAGGACGACATCGCCCGCCTCGGCGAGGCCTTCAACAAGATGGCGCAGAACCTTCAGTTGAAGATCCAGCAGCTGGAGGACCTCTCGCGGATGCAGCGGCGGTTCGTGTCGGACGTGTCGCACGAGCTGCGGACACCGCTGACGACCGTGCGGATGGCGGCGGACGTCATCCATGAGGCGCGGGAGGACTTCGACCCGGTGACCGCGCGGTCGGCGGAGCTGCTGGCCGACCAGCTCGACCGGTTCGAGTCGCTGCTCGCCGACCTGCTGGAGATCAGCCGGTTCGACGCGGGGGCGGCGGCGCTGGAGGCGGAGCCGATAGACCTCAGGGAGGTCGTACGGCGCGTCGTCAGCGGGGCCGAGCCGCTCGCCGAGCGCAAGGGCACTCATATACGTGTTCTGGGCGACCAGCAGCCCGTCGTCGCCGAGGCGGACGCGCGGCGCGTGGAGCGGGTGCTGCGCAACCTTGTCGTCAATGCCGTGGAGCACGGCGAGGGCAAGGACGTCCTCGTCAAGCTCGCCGCGGCCGGTGGGGCCGTCGCCGTCGCGGTGCGCGACTACGGCGTCGGACTCAAGCCCGGTGAGGCCACGCGCGTGTTCAGCCGCTTCTGGCGGGCCGACCCGGCACGCGCGCGTACGACCGGTGGTACGGGCCTGGGGCTGTCCATCGCCCTGGAGGACGCGCGGCTGCACGGCGGCTGGCTGCAGGCCTGGGGCGAGCCCGGCGGCGGCTCACAGTTCCGGCTGACGCTGCCGCGGACCGCGGACGAGCCGCTGCGGGGCTCGCCGATACCCCTGGAGCCCAAGGACTCGCGGCGCAACCGGGGACTCAACGACGCGGGGCTGCCGCGCGGCGACAAATCCGCCACCGTGCCCGCGCAGCCGGTCCCGGACCAGATGTCGCCCATAGCCCCCAGAGGGGGCGGAGCGGCCCCCACAGCCGACCCGACGGCACTGCCCGGGAACGGCGCGCGCGTGGTGCCCCGTCCGACTTCAGGGACCAGACGACACGGCGAGACGCCCGGCGAGGACGGAGCCGAGACCTCGAGCCGCCCCGACACCGGGCCGCAGGACTCGAAGAAGCAAGGGGAGGCATTTCGTGGCCGCTGACCGCCTGGGGGGCGCCGGACGCAGACCGATGCGCGCGGCGGCGTACGCAGTCTGTGGCGCCGTACTGCTGGCGGGATGCGCCTCGATGCCCGACAGCGGAGACCTGCGCGGCGTCGACTCCACACCGCGGCAGGACACCCAGGTGCGGGTCTTCGCCATGCCGCCTCAGGAAGACGCCCAGCCCCCGGACATCGTGTCCGGTTTCCTCGAAGCGCTGACCAGCGACGATCCGAACTATTCGACGGCGCGGCAGTACCTGACCAAGACGGCGTCTCAGACCTGGAAACCGGGGCTGTCCAGCACGGTCCTCGCCAACGGGCCCGGCATCGCCCCCAACCGCCTGGGCGGCCGGGAGGGCGACGACCTTTCGTTCACACTGACCGGCACCAGGGTCGCGAAAGTGGACGAGCAGCAGGCGTACTCGCCCGACGACGGGCCGTACGCCGCGCCGGTGCATCTCACGCGCGACAAGAAGACCAAGCAGTGGCGCATCGACAGGCTGCCGCAGGGCGTCGTCATGGGTAAGTCGGACTTCCAGCGCAACTACATGTCCGTCAACAAGTACTACTTCGCCTCCAACGCCGCGGCCGGGACAACGGCGCAGCCGGCGGCCGTCGCCGATCCCGTGTACGTCCGCCGGCGCGTGGACCCCATGACGCAGATGGTCCGCTCGCTGCTCAACGGGCCCACGACCTGGCTCGACCCCGTGGTGCGGACCAGCTTCCCGACGGGTACGGCGTTGAAGGACGGCGCCACCGCGCTGACGCCCGACGACCAGAACAAGCTGACCGTGCAGCTGAACGAGAGGGCCCGCCGTGTCGGGCACGGTCAGTGCAACGAGATGGCCGCCCAGCTCCTGTTCACTTTGCAGAACCTCACCCCCGCGGTGGACCAGGTCGAGCTGCAGTCCGGCAATGCGCGGCTGTGCTCGCTCCGCGAGACCGACGCCGCCACCGCGCGCGGTGCGGTGCAGCAGCCCGGCTACCTGTACTTCATCGACAACAAGAACCGGCTCGTACGGATGGGGAGCGGCGACAACAGCAGCCCCAGGGCCGAACCGGTGGCCGGGGCGCTCGGCGAGGGTGCGAAGCAGCTGCGCTCGGTCGCCGTGTCGCACGACGAGAACAAGGCGGCCGCCGTCTCCGGCGACGGCAAGGAGCTGTACGTCGCGTCTCTGGTGTCCGGCGATTCACTCGGAACCCCCCTACTGACCAGCCACGCCAAGTCCGCACAGGACCGGCTGGCGGCGCCCAGCTGGGATGTCCACGGCGACCTCTGGGTGGCCGACCGCGACCCCGGCAACCCCCGGCTGCTCCTGCTGGAACAGGGCAAGGGCGAACCGCTACCGGTGAAGATCCCGGAGCTGGACGGCCGTATCCAGGACGTCCGGGTGGCCGCCGACGGGGTGCGCATCGCGCTCGTGGTGGCGAAGGGCAAAAAGAAGTCTCTGTTCATCGGGCGTATCGAGCGACGGCAGGAAGCCACGGAGGACCGGCCCACCGTCTCGGTGCTCGGACTGCACTCCGCAACACCGGAATTGGAGGACATCACGGCCATGTCGTGGGCCGGGGACAGCCGGCTCGTGGTGGTCGGGCGTGAACAGGGCGGACTGCAGACCATGCGGTACGCGCAGGTCGACGGGTCCACGCCCGAGGGACCGGCACCCGCGGCCCTGTCCGGGATCAAGGAGATCACCGCGGCCGAGTCCGACCGGCTGCCGTTGGTGGCGGACTCGGAGGACGGGATCGTACGACTGCCGTCCGGCGGGCAGTGGCAGAAGGTCACGGACGGGGTGGCGCCGGTCTATCCGGGGTGACCCCGGTCTGTCCGGGGTGACGCCGTCTCTCGCGGGGTGTCCACAGGGAGTTATCCACAGGGCTGGCCCGGGGGCTCGGGTGTTGGCAGAGTGGTGGGCATGCGGGGGTGGTGGCAGGACCTCACCGACCTGGTGCTGCCGGCCGAGTGCGGAGGCTGCGGGAGGCCTCGCACGGTGCTCTGCCCGGAGTGCCGTGCCGTCCTGAGCGGGACCGCACCGAGCCGGGTGCGACCGGTGCCGGAGCCGCCCGGGCTGCCCGTGGTGCACGCGGCCGCCCGGTACGCCGACGAGGTGCGAGCCACGCTGCTGGCCCACAAGGAACGGGGCGCGCTGGCCCTCGCGGCACCGCTCGGCACGGCCCTGGCAGGGGCCGTGCGGACGGGGCTCAAGGAGGCGGCCGGCCCTGCCACCGCGGGCGGCGGAGCGCCCGTGCTGCTCGTTCCCGTTCCGTCCTCGCGTGCGGCGGTACGGGCTCGGGGCCACGACCCGGCACGGCGGATCGCGCTCGCGGCTGCGGGCGAACTGCGGCGGAGCGGGACGGTGGCCCGAGTCCTCGCCGTGCTGCGGCAGCGACGCGCCGTGGCCGACCAGTCCGGGCTCAACTCCCGGCAGCGGCTGGACAATCTCGCGGGCGCCCTGGCGGTGGCCCCCGGCGGTGACCGGCTGCTTCGCGGCGGTTCGGTCGTGCTCGTCGACGACCTGATGACCACCGGCGCGTCCCTGGCCGAAGCGGCGCGCGCCGTGCGGGCGGCGATCGAGCCGGAAGGGAGGGCGGGCACGTACGGGGGGAGCGAACAAGAGGCGGCTGCGCAACGGCAGTTCTCGGGGCCGGTTTCGTACGGCGAAGCAACTTCGGCCGTGTACACGGCAGCTGCTCGGGAAGGCACAGGAGAACGGATCGCCGGCTCGGCGGACGCGGGGCCCGTTGGTATGCACTCAGTGCCAGGAATGGCGGGTGCGGGCGGCGCAGGTGGCGTGATCTGCGCAGCCGTGGTCGCGGCGCCCCCAGACTCTTTCGAAATAAACCGGAACTGACTGCCAACTTGCATCGTTGCAGGTAATGAGAGGGTCAATTCACCTGAACGGAGGTACGCCGCGGTAGAGGGTGACGACATCCGTCCGGGCGAGATATGTTCGGTTGTGAGAGAAAGGCGCAGGCCATCGCTCTCGTACCCGAATGCCGTGCTGCGGGTTTTTCACAATCACCCGTCGCGGTGGAGTGGAGATCTCGTCTGCGGGGGAGGAGGTGGAAGTCACCGAGTCCGTAGGTTCCGGAGCTCGCCGGAACCTGGTGCAAAAGGGAGATGCTCCGCCAGTGGAGCGGAGTGATCCGGGAACGGAGTTCTGCGTGGACATCGTCGTCAAGGGCCGCAAGACCGAGGTGCCCGAGCGGTTCCGCAAGCACGTGGCCGAGAAGCTGAAGCTGGAGAAGATCCAGAAGCTCGACGGCAAGGTGATCAGCCTCGACGTCGAGGTGTCCAAGGAGCCCAACCCCCGACAGGCCGACCGTTGTGACCGAGTGGAGATCACGCTCCGCTCCCGCGGTCCGGTGATCCGGGCGGAGGCGGCGGCCAGCGACCCGTACGCGGCGCTGGACCTGGCGGCGGAGAAGCTGGATGCCCGGCTGCGCAAGCAGCACGACAAGCGGTTCTCCCGCCGTGGCGCGCGCAGGATCTCGGCCGCCGAGGTCCCCGACCACGTCCCGGACGCGGCGACGCTCAACGGGAACGGCCACCCCGTCCACGAGGAAGACCAGGACGGAGTGCCCACCAAGAAGATCGGTTCACTGGAGGTCAAGGGCGAAGGCCCCCTCGTCGTCCGCGAGAAGACCCATGTGGCCTCCCCGATGACTCTCGACCAGGCCCTCTACGAGATGGAACTGGTCGGACACGACTTCTACCTGTTCGTCGACTCCGAGACGAAGGAACCCAGTGTCGTCTACCGGCGGCACGCCTACGACTACGGCGTCATCCACCTCAGCACCGACCCGATGGTTGCCCAGGCGCAGTCTCCCGCGCCCGGCGGCACCCTGGGTGGCTGACCCGCGCGGCTGACGGCTGAGCCGGTGCCCCTGGAGCGCCCGTGCGCCCCCAGGGGCACCGGTGTGCGACCCCTTCACGAACCGCTCTGTCACCGCGTTGTCGTCCGGGCATGGAATCATGGCGGCAAGGGCCCAACCGGTGGGCCGCTGCCTTGGGTTGGCGATGGCACAGCACCACAGGCCACAGCCTTCAGGGGGAGGAACGATGGCGGACAGCTTCGGACCGATGCATGAGGAGGATGCCGACGGCGGCGTCGTCGGCATGGGCCCGGACGCGGGCTCTCCACGCAAGGAGCCGATCAGAGTCCTTGTCGTGGACGACCACGCCCTCTTCCGCCGGGGCCTGGAGATCGTGCTCGCGGCCGAGGAGGACATCCAGGTCGTCGGGGAGGCCGGGGACGGCGCGGAGGCCGTCGACAAGGCGGCCGACCTGCTGCCGGACATCGTCCTGATGGATGTACGGATGCCGAAGCGGGGCGGGATCGAGGCCTGCACCTCCATCAAGGAGGTCGCGCCCAGCGCCAAGATCATCATGCTGACGATCAGTGACGAGGAAGCCGACCTCTACGACGCGATCAAGGCGGGCGCGACCGGTTATCTCCTCAAGGAGATCTCCACGGACGAGGTGGCCACCGCCATTCGCGCGGTGGCCGACGGGCAGTCGCAGATCAGCCCGTCCATGGCGTCGAAGCTGCTCACCGAGTTCAAGTCGATGATCCAGCGGACCGACGAGCGCCGGCTCGTGCCCGCGCCGCGGCTGACCGACCGCGAGCTGGAGGTCCTCAAGCTGGTCGCCACCGGGATGAACAACCGGGACATCGCCAAGGAGCTGTTCATCTCCGAGAACACCGTGAAGAACCACGTCCGCAACATCCTGGAGAAGCTGCAGCTGCACTCCAGGATGGAAGCGGTGGTGTACGCGATGCGGGAGAAGATCCTCGAGATCCGCTGAAGGGCCGGTGGCCCCGGTCAGCGCATGGCCGCGACGAGTGCCCGGGTCACCTCCTTGGTGAGCGGCTCGTGTAGCTCCGGGGCGTCCACGCGCTCCACTCGTACGCTGGTGCAGTTCACCCAGCTCGCCGCTTCGACCAGCGCCTCCGCCACGGCCGGGACCACCTTGGGGCCGTCCAGGGTGACCTGCTTGGCGACCAGCGTGGCGCCGTCACGGGCCGGGTCCACCCGGCCGACGAGGCGGCCGCCGGCGAGGACCGGCATCGCGAAGTAGCCGTACACCCGCTTCGGCTTCGGGACGTAGGCCTCCAGGCGGTGGGTGAAGCCGAAGATCCGCTCGGTGCGCGCCCTCTCCCAGATCAGGGAGTCGAAGGGGGACAGCAGAGTGGTGCGGTGGCGGCCGCGCGGCGGGGTGTCCAGGGCCGCCGGGTCGGCCCAGGCCGGTTTGGACCAGCCCTCGACCGTGACCGGGACCAGGCCCGAGTCGGCGATCACCGCGTCGACCTGCTCGCCCTTGAGACGGTGGTAGTCGGCGATGTCCGCGCGCGTGCCCACGCCCAGGGACTGGCCGGCCAGGCGGACCAGACGGCGCAGGCACTCCGTGTCATCCAGCTCGTCGTGCAGCAGAGCGTCCGGGATCGCGCGCTCGGCGAGGTGGTACACCCGCTTCCAGCCGCGGCGCTCCACGCACACCACCTCCCCGTACATCAGCGCGCGCTCGACGGCGACCTTGGCGCCGGACCAGTCCCACCACTCACTGGTGCGCTTCGCACCGCCCAACTCCGTCGCCGTGAGGGGGCCTTCGGCGCGGAGCTGCTTGATGACCTGGTCGTAGGTGCCGTCGGGGAGGTCGTGGTTCCAGTGCGGGCGGCTTCGGTAGGCACGGCGGCGGAAGGCGAAGTGGGGCCACTCCTCGACGGGGAGGATGCAGGCGGCGTGCGACCAGTACTCGAAGGCGTGCGGGGCGGCGGACGGTGCCTTCCAGTACGCCTCCTCCACCTTTGCGCGGCCCACCGCGCCGAGGCGGGCGTACGCGATGAGCTCATGGGAGCGCGCCAGCACCGAGATCGTGTCCAGCTGGACCGCGCCGAGATGGCGCAGGACACCGCGGACTCCGGCTCTGCGGTCGGGCGTGCCGAGAAGGCCCTGGGCGCGCAGGGCGATGCGGCGGGCTTCGTCTGCCGAGAGTTCGGCGGCGGGGCGCGGGGTCGTCATGGTCCGCACGATAGGAGGAGGCACTGACAATACGGGGTGACCTGCGAATTCATCAGCGGACGCCCGGGGTTGAGGCGGGTGCCGGGAGATACGGCGCCGTCGACGCCAGCCCCAGGTCCGAGGGCAGCAGGGCACCCACCCACGAGTCCCGGCGCACGCCCCGGTGGATGATCGCGGAGCGCAGGACGCCCTCGATGACGAAGCCGGCGCGCTCCGCCACCGCACGGGAGGCGTCGTTGCCGACTTCCGCGCGCCATTCCAGGCGGTCGACCGACAGCTGGGTGAAGGCCCAGCGGGAGACCTCGACGACGGCCTCGGTGACATAGCCGTTGCCGCGGTGTTCCTTCGTGCCCCAGAAGCCGACCTCGGCCATGCTCAGGGAATGCATGGTGAGGCTGAGCATGCCCACGAGTTCCTCCCCTTCGGGGAGGAAGAGAGCGAAGGTGAGTATGGAACCGTTGGCCCACCCCTTGGGGGCGAGTTCCTCGGTGAATGTCCGCGCGTGCTCGGCGAGGTAGGGCGAGGGAATCGTCGTCCAGCGCTGGATGTCGGGATCCTGGGCCGCGGCGTACACCGCGTCGGTGTCCTGGGGGCCGACCGTGCGCAGGAGCAGCCGGGAGGTCGTGAGCGTGACGGGTTCCATCGGCTGATTCTCCTCGGAGGCCCGACACGGGCGCCATCCTTTTGCCGTGCGTGAGCGCGTGATCACAATTCGCGCAATTCGTGGGTGTGATGCGGCACCATCCGCAGGGCCCGTCCGTTGTCCCTTTGAAGAAGATTTGAAGCGGTGCGCCAAGCCTTCGGCGGTCGTCGTACCGGCAGGCCTCCCGGCTTGGTGGGGTCCTCGCATACGATGGCCGTTGCTCAGCAAGTCAAATGGAAACCGACCGTCCCAGGCCCGACCGGCAAGGAGACCAACCCCCGTGTCCGTCCTCTCGAAGATCATGCGTGCAGGCGAAGGCAAAATCCTGCGCAAGCTGCACCGCATCGCGGACCAGGTCAACTCCATCGAAGAGGATTTCGTCGACCTCTCCGACGCCGAGCTGCGGGCCCTCACCGATGAGTACAAGCAGCGGTACGCCGACGGCGAGAGCCTGGACGACCTGCTCCCCGAGGCGTTCGCCACCGTGCGCGAGGCCGCCAAGCGCGTCCTCGGGCAGCGTCACTACGACGTGCAGATGATGGGTGGCGCGGCGCTCCACCTCGGTTATGTCGCCGAGATGAAGACCGGTGAGGGCAAGACCCTGGTGGGCACGCTGCCGGCGTATCTGAACGCCCTGTCCGGGGACGGCGTTCACCTGATCACGGTCAACGACTACCTGGCCGAGCGCGACTCGGAAATGATGGGCCGCGTCCACAAGTTCCTGGGTCTGAGCGTCGGCTGCATCCTCGCCAACATGACGCCGGCCGAGCGCCGCCAGCAGTACGAGTGCGACATCACCTACGGCACGAACAACGAGTTCGGCTTCGACTACCTGCGCGACAACATGGCGTGGTCGAAGGACGAACTGGTGCAGCGCGGCCACAACTTCGCCATCGTCGACGAGGTCGACTCCATCCTCGTCGACGAGGCCCGTACGCCGCTGATCATCTCCGGCCCGGCCGACCAGGCCACCAAGTGGTACGGCGACTTCGCCAAGCTGGTCACCCGGCTGAAGAAGGGCGAGGCGGGCAACCCGCTCAAGGGCATCGAGGAGACCGGCGACTACGACGTCGACGAGAAGAAGCGCACGGTCGCCATCCACGAGTCCGGCGTCAGTAAGGTCGAGGACTGGCTGGGCATCGACAACCTCTACGAGTCGGTGAACACGCCTCTGGTGGGCTACCTGAACAACGCCATCAAGGCCAAGGAGCTCTTCAAGAAGGACAAGGACTACGTCGTCATCGACGGCGAGGTCATGATCGTCGACGAGCACACCGGCCGTATCCTCGCCGGCCGCCGCTACAACGAGGGCATGCACCAGGCGATCGAGGCGAAGGAAGGGGTGGACATCAAGGACGAGAACCAGACGCTCGCCACGATCACCCTGCAGAACTTCTTCCGCCTCTACAAGAAGCTCTCCGGCATGACCGGTACGGCGATGACCGAGGCGGCCGAGTTCCACCAGATCTACAAGCTCGGCGTCGTCCCGATCCCGACCAACAAGCCGATGATCCGCAAGGACCAGTCGGACCTGATCTACCGCACCGAGGTCGCCAAGTTCGAGGCGGTCGTCGACGACATCGCCGAGAAGCACGAGAAGGGCCAGCCGATCCTCGTCGGTACGACGTCGGTCGAGAAGTCCGAATACCTCTCGCAGCAGCTCTCCAAGCGCGGCATCCAGCACGAAGTGCTGAACGCGAAGCAGCACGACCGTGAGGCGACGATCGTCGCCCAGGCGGGCCGCAAGGGCGCCGTGACCGTCGCCACCAACATGGCCGGCCGTGGTACGGACATCAAGCTCGGCGGCAACCCCGATGACCTCGCCGAGGCGGAGCTGCGTCAGCGCGGCCTCGACCCCGAGGAGCACATCGAGGAGTGGGCGCACTACCTGCCCGAGGCCCTGGAGCGTGCCGAGAAGGCCGTGAAGGCGGAGTTCGAAGAGGTCAAGGAGCTCGGCGGGCTCTACGTCCTGGGCACCGAGCGGCACGAGTCGCGGCGTATCGACAACCAGCTGCGCGGTCGCTCCGGCCGTCAGGGCGACCCGGGCGAGTCCCGCTTCTACCTCTCGCTCGGCGACGACCTGATGAGGCTCTTCAAGGCGCAGATGGTCGAGCGCGTGATGTCGATGGCGAACGTCCCGGACGACGTGCCGATCGAGAACAAGATGGTCACGCGCGCGATCGCATCCGCCCAGTCGCAGGTCGAGCAGCAGAACTTCGAGACCCGTAAGAACGTCCTGAAGTACGACGAGGTCCTCAACCGCCAGCGTGAGGTCATCTACGGCGAGCGCCGCCGTGTCCTGGAGGGCGAGGATCTGCAGGAGCAGATCGGCCACTTCATGGACGACACGATCGACGCGTACATCGCCGCGGAGACCGCCGAGGGCTTCGCGGAGGACTGGGACCTCGACCGCCTGTGGGGCGCCTTCAGGCAGCTCTACCCGGTGAAGGTGACCGTCGAGGAGCTGGAGGAGGCGGCCGGTGACCGGGCCGGTCTGACCGCCGAGTGGATCTCCGAGTCCATCAAGGAGGACATCCACGAGCAGTACGCGGCACGCGAGGCGCAGCTCGGCTCCGAGATCATGCGTGAGCTGGAGCGCCGGGTCGTGCTGTCGGTCCTGGACCGCAAGTGGCGCGAGCACCTCTACGAGATGGACTACCTCCAGGAGGGCATCGGCCTGCGCGCGATGGCGCAGAAGGACCCCCTGATCGAGTACCAGCGCGAGGGCTTCGACATGTTCACCGCCATGATGGAGGGCATCAAGGAGGAGTCCGTCGGCTACCTGTTCAACCTGGAGGTCCAGGTCGAGCAGCAGGTCGAGGAGGTCCCGGTCGAGGACGCCGCGCCGGTCGACATGGAGAAGCAGGACGTGGTGCCGGCGCAGGCGGGCAGCCGTCCGGAGATCCGCGCCAAGGGGCTGGACGCTCCGCAGCGCCGGAACCTGCACTTCTCCGCGCCGACCGTGGACGGCGAGGGCGGCACCATCGAGGGCGACTTCGTCGGTGACGAGGAGCCGGTGCGCTCGGAGGCCGACGGTCTCACGCGCGCGGAGCGGCGCAAGCAGTCCCGGAGCGGGCGCCGCCGCAAGAAGTGAGCAGCGTGCCGTAGCGGCTTGAAGGGCCGGGTCACCTCGGGGTGGCCCGGCCCTTCGGCGTACTGCGGTGCGGCCGGGAGGGCGAGCTGGGCCCGCGGCCGCTTTGGTCGTCTAGTCGTCGCCGGTGGGGCGCGGCGGGCGGGGGCCGCCCAGCTCCACCGCCGTGCAGCGCCAGCGCAGGTCCTGGCCCCGCTCCAGGCGGAAGGCCATGGCCCGCAGCTGGTCGCCGGCGCCGATGCGGGCGAAGGCCTCTACGGCACCGGGACGGGCTTCGTAGTAGCCGATGTCGCGGACGACGGGGCGTGCGCCGCGGGTGCGCAGGGGGCCGCGCTCGGCGAGCCAGGCCAGTTCGTCGTAGGCCCGGCCCGCGGTGTGCCGCAGCATCGAGTGGACGGGGCGCTGACCGCTCAGCACGGCGAGGAGGAGGTCGGCGAAGACGTCGGTGGGGCGGGGCTGGGGGAGCGGTCGGGAGTGGCCGGTGG
The DNA here is from genome assembly GCF_040298885.1 of Streptomyces sp. NPDC001137. Lineage (NCBI taxonomy): Bacteria > Bacillati > Actinomycetota > Actinomycetes > Kitasatosporales > Streptomycetaceae > Streptomyces > Streptomyces sp. NPDC001137. The sequence goes on along the minus strand of NZ_JBEPBA010000016.1, from coordinate 196,072 downwards.
GGCAGGGCCCCGCGGCGGCGGTACGTGCGCCCGGAGCCGCCGTGGCGGTCGCGGTGCCCTTGGGCGGGGCTGCCAGGCCGGGCGGGCGACCCGGCCCGTTGAGGGCCGTGGCCGTGCTCCCGGCCGGCGTGGCGGGGGCCGTCGGCGGCCGGTTGTCGGCGGGCCCTGCGCTCGGGGAGCGGCCTTCGGCCCGGGAGCCGGGTGGGCGGCCGCCGCCCGGGGCCGTGCGGGTCTGGGTTCCGCCCGGCGTGCGGGGCGGGGCGCCGCCGGGGCGGCGGGAGTCGCGGCGGCCGGGTGGGCGGGTGCCCGGGTGGTGCTGTGCCCTGGTCATGATCTTGTGCATGTGTGTCCCCGTTCAGCGAGACGGATTGATACCCGTCGGTAACTTGGTGTTGGGGATCTTGTACGGGGCCAGGGGCGGCGGCAGCAAGGAAGCGGGGAGCTGGGCCGGGGCGGTCGGGATCTTCACCTATCAGGGTGAAGCAGGGGGCCTGGAACCCCGTGATCACGGGGGTGCGCCGGGTGAATTCCGAGGCCTCAAGTGGACGCATCCGGGCATCTGGGCAGGGACTCGAAAGGGGACTCCCGCACGTATCCTGAAGGCCCTTCAGCAGGCGCCAGAGCGCGCCCAGCCACCGACCACGAAAGCGGCCAGCCATGCGCGTCTACGTCCCCCTGACCCTCTCCGGTCTCGCCGAGGCGTACAAGACGGGAGAGCTTGGGGCGGGGCCGCTCGTGGCGTACGCCGTCACGCCCGCCCTGCGCGAGTGGTACCTCTCCGACGACATCGAGGAACTGGAGTACGCCGCCCTCAACCGCGCCGCGCTGGCCTCGCTTCGGCTGCTGGCCGCGGACCCCGGGGCGGCACGGCGCCGGGTCGTGGTCGCCGTCGACGTGCCCGACGGCGCAGCGTCCGCCGACCCCGACCGGGGCCTCGACCCGGCCGCGCTCGGCGAGGTACGGGTGACCGGGACGGTGGCGCTGGCGAAGGCCGCCGCCGTTCACGTCGACCTCGACGACGCGGAGGAGGACGTGGCCGCCGCGGCCGAGGCGCTCGAAGCGGCGGACCGCGGGGACGACGACGCGCAGTTCGTGGTGGACGGCGCCGAGGACCACGAACTGCTGTGGTACGCGACGCAGGAGATCCCCAGCCTGGTCGGGTTCGCGGACTGAGCCGTCCGGCGTCCGAGCCCTCACGCGCCTTCTCCCGCCGCGCCTGCGCCCTCCGGCGTCGGCTCAGTGGCCGTCCGACCTGCGGCGCTCTTGATTGTCAGTGGCGGCGGGTACGTTTTTGGCATGGGGAAGCAGACAGGGGCGCACATTGTCTGGGACTGGAACGGGACGCTGTTCCACGACAATGACGCGATCATCGGGGCGACGAACGCGGCGTTCGCCGAGCTCGGCCTGGAGCCGATCACGCTGGAGCGGTACCGGGCGCTGTACTGCGTACCGGTGCCGAAGTTCTACGAGCGGCTCATGGGCCGGCTGCCGACGGACGCCGAATGGGAGGTCATGGACGAGACCTTCCACCGGTACTACGCCGAGCACCGGATCGGCTGCGGGCTGACCGAGGGGGCGGCGGAGCTGCTCGCGGGGTGGCGGTCGGCGGGACGAAGCCAGTCGATCCTGAGCATGTACACGCACGACGAACTCGTCCCGTTGGTGCGGGGGTTCGGCATAGAGGCGCACTTCATACGTGTCGACGGGCGGACGGGGCCCTCGGGGGGCAGCAAGGCGGAGCACATGGTGCGGCACCTTGCCTCACTGGTCGGGGTGGATCCGGCTCGTACGGTGGTGATCGGGGATGCCGCCGATGATGCGGTGGCCGCGCTGCATGTGGGGGCGCGGGCGGTGCTGTACACCGGAGGGTCGCATGGGCGGGCCAGTCTTGAGGTGGTGGGGGTGCCTGTGGTGGACACCCTGGGGGAGGCGGTTGCTGAGGCGGAGCGGTTGGCTGCGTAGGGGGTTGCGGGGCGGGGCTGGTTTCGTGGCGCCCGGCGCTGGGGCTGGGCCGGGGGTGGGTTCGCTTGCCCGCGCGTGCGGGGTGCCGCCTGCGCCCACCCGTGCCGCCCCTAGCGGCACGACTGCCCGCAGGCGGGACGGCACGGCATGGTGGGGCATTACTGCCCGCAGGCGGGACGGCGCGGCGTGGTGGGCACGACTGCCCGCAGACGGCACGGCACGGCTGTCCGCGGGCAGGGGCCGGGCGGCGGCCAACGGTCAGATCGCCGGGGCCTTTGCGCGCAGTACCGTCAGGAACTCGCGCATCCAGGCCGGGTGGTCCGGCCAGGCGCGGGAGGAGATCAGGGTGCCGTCGACCACGGCTTCGGTGTCCTGGAAGGTGGCGCCGGCGGCCTGCATGTCGGGTTCCAGGGCGGGGTACGCCGTGACGCGGCGGCCGCGCAGGCCCTCGACCGCGGCGGTGAGCAGGGGGCCGTGGCAGATCTGGGCGACCGGCTTGTCCGCGTCGAAGAAGGACTTGAGGATCTTGCGGAGTTCGGGGTCGTTGCGGAGGTACTCGGGGGCGCGGCCGCCCGGGATGACGAGGGCGGCGTACTGGCCGGGATCGACCTCGGCGAAGGCGAGATCGGCGGGCCAGGTGTAGCCGGGCTTCTCGGTATAGGTGTCGAAACCGGGTTCGAAGTCATGGACGACGAACTGGAGCTTCTTGCGGGAGGGGGCCGCGATATGGACGTCGTAGCCCTCCTCGCGAAGGCGCTGGTAGGGGTACAGGACCTCGAGTGACTCTGCTGCGTCGCCGGTGACGATGAGGATTTTCGTGGTCATGTCGGACGGCTCCCCTCGGGCGGGTGTGCGCTGTCATGGGCAACGTGCCTCCTGGGGGGTGGCCTTGCCAAGGGGTCCGGCCGTTTTCGAGCAAGGGGGATCAAATGAGGCGTTCGTTTCGTCGGGCCGCACGACCGTGGGGTCTTTGCCGCTGTGCAGAGTGTCAAAGTTCCACCCCCGGTTTTGTACACATACGGCTCATGACGGGGCCCCCGTACTGAGCGATAGCCTTATGGCGTGATCAGCGCGATAGCTCGCGGGGGCACCGTTGCCCCTGCCCTGCGCCCGGCGAGCACGGACCACCTCCGTGACCGGGCGGCAGTCGCTGGTCTTCGCGGGCAGGAGGGGGCCGGAAGGGCTCCCGGGATGCCATTCACCCCCTGGACGCGGCCGCTGCCGAGAGCAGCGTCACACCCTCGGGGCGGCTCAAATATGGCTCATATCTTCCCGCTCATCTCACCTTGCGGCATAGCGTCGACGCAGACCGGAGAACCCGGGCCGTGGCGTCGAGCCGCAGGGGAAGAGACCGTACTTCCTTCTACGTCACGCAACGGCGCGCGACAGGAGCCAGAGGACAATGCAGACCAAGCTGGACGAAGCCAAGGCCGAGCTGCTCGAGAGGGCCGCCCGGGTAGCTGAGAACAGCCCGGTCGGGGGGCACCTACCGACCGGGACGACGGACGGGAGCACCCCAGACCGGGACACCGTGCTCGCGTTCCTCCAGCGCTACTACCTGCACACCGCCCCGGAGGACCTCACCGGCCGCGACCCGGTCGACATCTTCGGAGCCGCGCTCTCGCACTACCGGCTGGCCGAGAACCGCCCCCAGGGCACGGCCAACGTGCGGGTCCACACTCCCACGGTGGAGGAGAACGGGTGGACGTGCAGCCACTCCGTCGTCGAGGTCGTCACCGACGACATGCCCTTCCTGGTCGACTCCGTCACCAATGAGCTGACGCGGCAGGGACGCGGGATCCACGTCGTCATCCACCCGCAGATCGTCGTCCGCCGGGATGTCACCGGCAAGCTCATCGAGGTGCTCAGCGCGCAGTCGGCCGGCGACCTGCCGCACGACGCGCACACCGAGTCCTGGATCCACGTCGAGATCGACCGCGAGACCGACCGGGGCGACCTCAAGCAGATCACCGCCGACCTGCTGCGTGTGCTGTCCGACGTCCGCGAGGCCGTCGAGGACTGGGACAAGATGCGGGACGCGGCGATCCGCATGGCCGACGAACTGCCCAAGGAGCCCGTCGCCTCCGATCTGCGCGAGCAGGACGTCGAGGAGGCCCGCGAGCTGCTGCGCTGGCTGGCCGCCGATCACTTCACCTTCCTCGGCTACCGCGAGTACCAGCTGCGTGAGGACGACTCGCTGGCCGCCGTGCCCGGTACCGGTCTCGGCATCCTGCGCTCCGACCCGCACCACGCCGGGGACGACAGCCACCCGGTGAGCCCGTCCTTCGAGCGGCTGCCCGCGGACGCGCGCGCCAAGGCCCGCGAGCACAATCTCCTCGTCCTGACCAAGGCGAACAGCCGGGCCACCGTGCACCGGCCCTCGTACCTGGACTACATCGGCGTCAAGAAGTTCGACGCGGACGGCAACGTCGTCGGTGAGCGGCGTTTCCTCGGTCTGTTCTCCTCCGCCGCCTACACCGAGTCGGTGCGCCGGGTCCCGGTCATCCGCCGCAAGGTCGAGGAGGTCCTGGAGCGCGCCGGCTTCTCGCCCAACAGCCACGACGGGCGCGACCTGCTGCAGATCCTGGAGACGTACCCGCGCGACGAGCTCTTCCAGACGCCGGCCAGCGAGCTCGAGTCCATCGCCACCTCCGTGCTGTATCTGCAGGAGCGCAGGCGGCTGCGCCTGTACCTGCGCCAGGACGAGTACGGGCGCTACTACTCCGCCCTCGTCTACCTCCCGCGCGACCGCTACACCACCGGGGTGCGTCTGAGGATCATCGACATCCTGAAGGAGGAACTCGGCGGTACCAGCGTCGACTTCACGGCCTGGAACACCGAGTCGATCCTGTCCCGGCTGCACTTCGTGGTGCGGGTCCCGCAGGGCACCGAGCTGCCGCAGCTGTCGGACGCCGACAAGGAGCGCATCGAGGCCCGGCTGGTGGAGGCCGCCCGCTCCTGGGCCGACGGCTTCGCCGAGGCTCTGACCGCCGAGTGCGGCGAGGAGCACGCCGCCGAACTGCTGCGCCGCTACAACAACGCCTTCCCCGAGGGCTACAAGGCCGACCACACCCCGCGTGCGGCGGTCGCCGACCTCGTCCACCTGGAGCAGCTCAGCGAGGCACAGGCCGACAGCGGCCAGGACTTCTCGCTCAGTCTGTACGAGCCCGTCGGCGCCGCCCCCGAGGAGCGCCGGTTCAAGATCTACCGCAAGGGCGAGGCGGTCTCCCTGTCCGCGGTGCTGCCGGCCCTCAGCCGGCTCGGTGTCGAGGTGACGGACGAGCGGCCGTACGAGCTGCGCTGCTCGGATCGCACCAGCGCGTGGATCTACGACTTCGGCCTGCGCATGCCCAGGTCGCAGAACGGCGGCGACTACCTCGGCGACGACGCCCGCGAGCGTTTCCAGGACGCCTTCGCCGCCACCTGGACGGGCAAGGCGGAGAACGACGGCTTCAACGCCCTGGTGCTGAGCGCCGGACTGACCTGGCGCCAGGCGATGGTGCTGCGGGCGTACGCCAAGTACCTGCGCCAGGCAGGATCCACCTTCAGCCAGGACTACATGGAGGACACCCTCCGCAACAACGTCCACACCACCCGGCTGCTCGTCTCGCTGTTCGAGGCGCGGATGTCGCCGGACCGGCAGCGGGCCGGGCACGAGATCGTGGACGCGCTCCTCGAAGAGGTCGACGCGGCCCTCGACCAGGTGGCCTCCCTCGACGAGGACCGGATCCTGCGGTCCTTCCTGACCGTCATCAAGGCGACCCTGCGGACGAACTTCTTCCAGGAGGCGGCGGGCGGCAAGCCGCACGCGTACGTGTCCATGAAGTTCGACCCGCAGGCGATCCCCGATCTGCCGGCGCCGCGCCCGGCGTACGAGATCTGGGTGTACTCGCCGCGCGTGGAGGGCGTGCACCTGCGCTTCGGCAAGGTCGCCCGAGGCGGTCTGCGCTGGTCCGACCGGCGTGAGGACTTCCGGACCGAGATCCTCGGCCTGGTCAAGGCGCAGATGGTGAAGAACACCGTCATCGTGCCGGTCGGCGCGAAGGGCGGCTTCGTCGCCAAGCAGCTGCCGGACCCGAGCGTGGACCGGGACGCGTGGCTGGCCGAGGGCATCGCCAGCTACAAGACGTTCATCTCGGCGCTGCTCGACATCACCGACAACATGGTGGCCGGCGAGGTCGTGCCCCCGGCGGACGTCGTGCGCCACGACGAGGACGACACCTACCTCGTGGTCGCCGCCGACAAGGGCACCGCCACGTTCTCGGACATCGCCAACGGGGTCGCGGAGACGTACAACTTCTGGCTCGGTGACGCCTTCGCCTCAGGTGGCTCTGCCGGTTACGACCACAAGGGCATGGGCATCACCGCCCGCGGCGCCTGGGAGTCCGTCAAGCGGCACTTCCGGGAGCTGGGCGTCGACACGCAGAGCGAGGACTTCACCGTCGTCGGCATCGGTGACATGTCCGGTGACGTGTTCGGCAACGGCATGCTGCTGAGCGAGCACATCCGCCTGGTCGCCGCCTTCGACCACCGGCACATCTTCATCGACCCGAACCCGGACGCGGCCACCTCGTACGCCGAGCGGCGCCGTATCTTCGAGCTGCCGCGCTCCAGCTGGGCCGACTACAACACCGAGCTGCTCTCCGCCGGTGGTGGCGTCTTCCCGCGTTCCGCCAAGGCCATCCAGCTCAACTCGCACATCCGTGAGGCCCTCGGCATCGAGGGCAAGGTCTCCAAGATGACCCCGGCCGACCTGATGAAGGCCATCCTGCAGGCCCCGGTGGACCTGCTGTGGAACGGCGGCATCGGTACCTATGTGAAGGCCAGCACGGAGAGCCAGGCGGACGTCGGCGACAAGGCCAACGACCCGATCCGGGTCGACGGCGCCGACCTGCGGGTCAAGGTCGTCGGCGAGGGCGGCAACCTGGGGCTGACCCAGCTCGGCCGGATCGAGTTCGCACGGCACGGCGGCAAGATCAACACGGACGCGATCGACAACAGCGCGGGCGTGGACACCTCCGACCACGAGGTGAACATCAAGATCCTGCTCAACGGTCTGGTCGCCGACGGCGACATGACCGTCAAGCAGCGCAACAAGCTGCTCGCCGAGATGACCGACGAGGTCGGCGCGCTGGTACTGCGCAACAACTACGCGCAGAACACGGCGCTCGCCAACGCCCTGGCCCAGTCCAAGGACATGCTCCACGCCCAGCAGCGGTTCATCCGTCACATGGTGCGCGAGGGTCATCTGGACCGGGCGCTGGAGTTCCTCCCCACCGACCGCCAGATCCGCGAGCGCCTGAGCGCCGGCCAGGGCCTCACCGGCCCCGAGACGGCCGTCCTGCTGGCGTACACGAAGATCACGGTCGCCGAGGAGCTGCTGCACACCTCGCTGCCGGACGACCCGTATCTGCGCGGGCTGCTGCACGCGTACTTCCCGACGGCCCTGCGCGAGCAGTTCGCCGACCGCATCGACAGCCACCCGCTGCACCGCGAGATCACCACGACCGTCCTGGTCAACGACACGGTCAACACGGGCGGTACGACCTATCTGCACCGGCTGCGCGAGGAGACCGGCGCCTCCCTCGAGGAGATCGTGCGGGCGCAGACCGCGGCCCGGGCGATCTTCTGCTCGGCCCCGGTGTGGGACGCGGTCGAGGGCCTGGACAACCGGGTCGAGGCCGCCGTCCAGACCCGTATCCGGCTGCACTCGCGCCGACTGGTGGAGCGCGGCACGCGCTGGCTGCTCAACAACCGGCCGCAGCCGTTGCAGCTCGCCGAGACGGTCGACTTCTTTGCCGAGCGCGTCGAGCAGGTCTGGCAGCAGCTCACCAAGCTGCTGCGCGGTGCGGACCTGGAGTGGTGGCAGCAGATCTACGACGAGCTGACCGGCGCCGGCGTCCCGGACGAGCTCGCCACCCGCGTGGCCGGGTTCTCCTCCGCCTTCCCGGCGCTCGACATCGTCTCGGTGGCCGACCGCATGGGCAAGGAGCCGCTGGACGTCGCCGAGGTCTACTACGATCTCGCGGACCGTCTGCACATCACCCAGCTCATGGACCGCATCATCGAACTGCCGCGGGCCGACCGCTGGCAGTCCATGGCCCGCGCCTCCATCCGTGAGGACCTGTACGCGGCCCACGCGGCGCTCACCGCGGACGTCCTGGCGGTGGGCAACGGCACCTCGACCCCGGAGCAGCGCTTCAAGGCGTGGGAGGAGAAGAACGCCGCGATCCTGGGCCGGGCGCGCACGACGCTGGAGGAGATCCAGAGCTCGGAGACGTTCGACCTCGCCAACCTGTCGGTGGCGATGCGTACGATGCGGACGCTGCTGCGGACGCATTCGTAGCAGGCGGTACGAAAGCGAGGTGCCCCGAGCCGACCGGCTCGGGGCACCTCGCTTTCGTGGCGGTGTTCAGGCGGCCTTCGGCTTGACCTTGTCCGCGCCGCCGGTGAACTCCTCGTACGCCGCCATGACCTCCTCGGTCGGGCCGTCCATGCGCAGTTCGCCGCGCTCCAGCCACAGCACGCGTTCGCAGGTGTCGCGGATGGACTTGTTGTTGTGGCTGACCAGGAACACCGTGCCGGCCTTCTCACGCAGTTCGCGGATGCGTTGCTCGGAGCGCTTCTGGAAGGACCGGTCGCCGGTGGCGAGCGCCTCGTCGATGAGGAGCACGTCGTGGTCCTTGGCGGCGGCGATGGAGAAGCGCAGGCGGGCGCCCATGCCGGAGGAGTACGTCCGCATGGGGAGGGTGATGAAGTCGCCCTTCTCGTTGATGCCGGAGAAGTCGACGATGCCGTCGTAGCGATCCCTGATCTCCTCGCGGGACATGCCCATGGCGAGGCCGCCGAGGTAGACGTTCTTCTCGCCGGTCAGGTCGCCCATCAGGGCCGCGTTGACGCCGAGGAGGGAGGGCTGGCCGTCGGTGTAGATGTGGCCGTTCTCGACCGGCAGCAGGCCCGCGACCGCCTTCAGCAGGGTCGACTTGCCGGAGCCGTTGGTGCCGATCAGGCCGACCGCCTCGCCCTTGTAGGCGACGAAGGACACGTTCTTGACGGCGTGCACCTTGCGTACGCCGGCTGCCTTCTCGGTCTGCTGGCGGCGCAGCATGCGGTTGAGGGCGGCGGTCGCGGAGCCGCGCCCGGCGCCGGTGCCGTTGACGCGGTAGACGATGTCGACTCCGTCGACGACGACGGTGGGGATGCGTTCGATGGTGTGCTCAGCCACGGCCGTACGTCTCCTCAGCCTTCCAGAAGTAGATGAAGCCGCCGACTCCGGCGAGCAGGGCCCAGCCGATGGCGTACATCCACACATGGTGCGGCAGCTGGTGGGCGTGGAAGCTGTCGATCAGCGCGAAGCGCATCAGGTCGATGTAGACCGCGGCCGGCTGTGCCTGGAGCACCGGCTCCACCCAGTGCGGCAGGTTGCTGTGCTTGCCGGCCAGCTTGTCGATGCTCCACATCACGCCGGACACGTACATCCAGGTGCGCAGGACGAACGGCATCAGCTGGGCGATGTCCGGGGTCTTGGCGCCCATCCGGGCCATGATCATCGAGACGCCGGTGTTGAAGGTGAACTGCAGGACCAGCGCCGGGAACGCCAGCACCCAGGAGAACGTGACCGGCACCCCGAAGCAGAGCAGGATGACGACCAGCGCGGCCATCGAGAACAGCAGCTGCTGCAGCTGCTGGAGGCAGAAGGAGATCGGCAGCGCGGCCCGAGGGAAGTGCAGCGCCCGGACGAGGCCCAGGTTGCCGGAGATCGCGCGGGTGCCCGCCATGATCGAGCTCTGCGTGAACGTCCAGATGAACACGCCCGTGACCAGGAACGGGACGTAGTCCGGTACGTGCCGCTTGGTGCCGAGCAGGACACCGAAGATGAAGTAGTACACCGCCGCGTTCAGCAGCGGGGTCATGACCTGCCAGACCTGCCCGAGCTTCGCCTGGCTGTACTGGGCGGTGAGCTTGGCGGTGGCGAAGGCGGTGATGAAGTGGCGCCGGGCCCACAGCTGCCGTACGTACTCGGGCAGGGAGGGGCGGGCGCCGCTGACCGAGAGGCCGTGGCGGGCGGCGAGGGCCGCGAGGTCGTCGTCGGCCGGGGCCGGCGTCGGGGGCGGTGTGTCGAGGACCTGGCTCACATCCGCTGCTTTCACTCGGGGGAGGGGGGTGCCGGCGACGTCCGGCCCGTCGGCCGGACGGTCCGTTGCCCGGCGTTTCCTTACGCTTCTCTTCACGTTCTCTTACGTCGGGACGGGACCGTATCGTCGCAACGTGAGCGTAGGACGAGTTGGCGTCGGAACGCAACCGTTTCGTCGTAACGCGTTCGTCGGGTCAGGCCGTCGGGACGACACCGTTTCGTCGCAACGCCTCCCGCGTCAGGACGCAACCGTTTCGTCGCAACGCCCTATGCTGGTCCGCATGACGACGAACGCCGAGGAGCCCCAGACGCGTCCGCGCCGCCGGACCCCCGCGGGGGCGGCCGTACTGCGGGAGGACGTGACGGAAGCCATCCGTGCGGCCGTCTTCGAGGAGCTCGCGGCCGTCGGCTATGCGCGGATGTCCATCGAGGGGATCGCGCGGCGGGCGGGGGTCGGAAAGACCGCGGTCTACCGCCGCTGGCGCTCCAAGCTGCACCTGGTCCTCGACGTCGTCTCGGCGATCGCGGTGCTGGGGCTGCCGACGCCGGACACGGGCTCCCTGGAGGGTGACCTGCGGCTGCTGTACGAGGTCACCTCGCGCGCCCTGCGGCACCCGGTGGCCTCGCAGATCATCCCGGACCTGCAGGCCGAGGCGGCCCGCAACCCGGAGATCGCCGAAGCCATGCAGAAGACCCTGCGCGAGGGGCAGGAAAGCGTGGCCCTCAAGATCATCCTGGCGGCGGCGCAACGCGGTGAGGTCGGCGCGGAGCTGGACGAGGACCTGGCGCTCGACCTGATCTCCGGGCCCCTCTACTGGCGCTCGGTGGTGATCCGCAGCCCGAAGCTGCCGAAGGGCTATCTGGCGGCGCTGGCGCGGGCCACCGCGGAGGCGCTCAAGGCCCTGTGAGTGTGCTGCGGCCCGACCGCCTGTGGCCGGAAGCGAGTCGCCGCCCGCGGTGACCGGAGTTGAGGCGGAACTGCCGTGAGAGTCGTGATCGCCGAGGACAACGCCCTGCTGCGCGAGGGACTCGTCCTGCTGCTGACGTCCGCCGCGAGGTCGTGGGCGTCGCCGGGACGACGGGGCCCGAGGTCCTGCCCGCCCTCCTGGAGCACGTCCCGACGCGGCCGTGCTGCGCCCGCGCGGCGGAGCCGCACATCGACGGCACAGCCCCGCGCCCTTTGGCGCCCCGTGCGGTGTCTAGCCCCGTGCCGCCTCCGGATGCACCCGTACCCAGCCCTCCCAGGCCGACGTGATCATGTCCTGGACGTCGTGTGTGGCCTTCCAGCCGAGTTCGGTGGCCGCGCGGTCTGTGGAGGCGACTACTCGGGCGGGGTCGCCGGGGCGGCGCGGGGTGATCGTCGGGGGGCGGTCGTAGCCCGTGACGGCGTTGATGCGGTCGATCATTTCGCGGACCGAGACGCCCTCGCCGCAGCCGATGTTGAGGGTGAGATGGCGGCCCGGTGCGGACTGGAGCGTGCGGGCGGCTGCCACGTGGGCCTCGGCCAGGTCGACGACGTGGATGTAGTCGCGGACGCAGGTTCCGTCAGGAGTTTCGTAGTCGTCGCCGAAGATGCGCGGGGGTGCCTTGGCGGTGAGCCTCTCGAAGACCATGGGGATCAGGTTGTGGACGCCCGTGTCCGCGAGTTCGGGGGTCGCGGCGCCCGCCACGTTGAAGTACCGCAGGGAGGCGGTGGAGAGGTCTGTCGTCCGCGCCGTCGCGCGGACCAGCCATTCGCCGATCAGCTTCGTCTCGCCGTAGGGCGACATGGGCAGACAGGGTGTCTCCTCCGTCACCAGAGGTACGTCCGGCATGCCGTACACCGCCGCCGAGGACGAGAACACGAAGGACGGGACGCCGGCCGCGGTCACCGCCTCCAGGAGGACGCGCAGGCCCTCGACGTTCTCCCGGTAATAGTGCAGAGGCAGCTGAACCGACTCGCCCACCTGCTTCTTCGCGGCCAGGTGGATGACCCCGCTGACATCGTGGACCGCGAGGGCGCGCGCGACCCGCTCGCCGTCCAGCGTCGACCCCACCACCAGTTGCACGCCCCGCGGCACCCGCTCGGCGATGCCCGTCGACAGGTCGTCGTACACCACGGTCCGCTCGCCCGCCTCGATCATCGCCCGGACGACGTGCGCCCCGATGTATCCGGCGCCGCCGGTGATCAGCCAGGTCATGTGCGGCCGTCCCCTTCGTCAGTTGGCCTGTGGTGGTGCGGTATCAGTGGAGCGAGCGGTGGAGACTCGCGCCGAGGACGCTTCCTATGCTCCGGAGTGCTGGGGGAGGCGGCGGGTGACCGGCTCCGGTCCGCGCGTGGGCGCGGGAGCCACGGACGCCGGGCGGGTCGAGCGCCACAGCCGGACGAGTGACAGTACGGCGGCCGCGGCGAGCAGCCCGTTGCGGGCGAGCATCAGCACACAGCCCGCCCAGGTGCAGGCCATGACCTGGCCGTACAGGGCCGGGTAGGCGATGGCACTCAGCGCGGTCGCGCCCAGCACCAGGGCGGCCACCGGGCGCTGCACGGTGTGCCGCGAGGTCAGGCACACGGCGGCCAGGCCCAGCAGCCAGATCATGTACTGCGGGCTGATCACCCTGCTGGTGACGGTGAACAGCAGGACGGCACTGAGCGCGGCGTCGTACGGCGTCGCAGGCGTCCAGCGCCGGGCCCGCAGCCGCCACAGGAGCAGCAGCGCGAAGGCGACCGCCGTGAGGGCGAGGGAGATGTGCGCCACGGTCCGCACGTGCGGGCCGGTGAACTCCATCGCGCCGTACTGGTAGCGCACCTTCCCCGGCCATCCGGCGTGCGTCGCGAAGGCGAGCGCCGTGCCGCCCAGCGACTCGATCTGCACACCCCGCCCGCCCTGTTGCCGCAGGAAGGCGAAGGGGTTGGCGAAGAGCGCCGCGAGGACCGCGAGCGACCCGGCCCCGGTGACGGCGGCCCACGCCCACGCCGAACGCGTCCTGTGTCCCCTCGGCGTGCCCAGCAGCACCAGCGCCGGCCACACCTTCACCAGGGCGCCGAGCGCCGCGAACACCCCGCACGCGCGCGTGGAGCGCGGCAACGTCAACAGGGAGATGACGGCGAAGGCCGTGACCTGCACGTCGTAGCGGGCGAGCGGCACGTGCAGGAGGAGCGGGAGGCCGCCCACCCACATCGCCGCCCCCAGGAGCGTGCGACCCGGGCGGTTGCCCGCGACGGCCAGCGCCAGCGCGACGGCCGCGTCGGCGGCGAGCGTGAGGACGACGAACGCCTGGAAGTACGTCAGTCCCGGCAGCAGCGCGGGCGACAGCAGCACCGCGCCGGCCCCCGGCGGGTACTGCCACAGCGGGTCGTGCGCGGGAAAGGCGCCGTGCGCGAGGACGCCGTACCAGTCGTGGTAGAGGTGCCACACCTCCCGTGCAACCGAGCCCCCGCCGAGCCGGGGCGCCGCGTCGTGCGCGAGCAGCCACAGCATCAGAGCCCGGGTGGCGAGCCAGGCGGCGGCGAGGGCGAGGAGCCGGCGGTTTGCGGCGGCGGTCATCACGGCTTTGGTCACGGCGTTCATCACGGCGGATCGTAAGCCGGGCGAATGGTGTATGACTGCTAATACACCGTCAATCCTCGGTAAGAGCCCGGCTACCGCACAAAATCAGCCGTGTGCTGAGCGAGGACGCGGGGCGGGCGAACCGTCGGTGGGTGCGTGCGGAGACCGTAGCCGTGGCGGTCCCCGCCGTCGTCATACTCGCGATCGGTCTGTGGGGACTCGACCGCGGCGGCATGTGGGGCGACGAGAGCGTCACCTTCCTGGTCGGGCGGCGCACGGTGCCGCAGATCTGGCAGCTGCTGCACGGCCTGGACGCCGTGCACGGCCTGTACTACCTGTTCATGCACGTCGTCCTCGCCGTCCACCCCGGTGAGGTCCTCCTCCGGCTGCCGTCCGTGTTCGGGGCCGCCGCGACCGCCGGCCTGGTCGCGGCCCTCGGCGTACGGCTGGTACGGCCGCGGGTCGGGCTGTGGGCCGGTCTGCTGTACGCGGTCACCCCGATGACCGGCCACTACGCACAGGAAGGGCGCTCGTACGCACTCGTCGCGGCGGGCGTGGCGGCGGCGACACTGCTGCTGGTGCGGGCGGTGGAGGGGCGGTCGCGGCGCGGGTGGTGGTGGTACGGCGGCGTCCTCGCCATGACCTGTCTGCTGCACGAACTGGTCGTCCTCGTGCTGTGCGCGCATGCGCTGACGCTGGCGCTCATGCGGGTGCCGAAACGGGTGTGGCTGGGCTGGGGGCGGGCGGCCGGGCTGGCGGGGGCGGTTCTGCTGCCCCTGGTGTGGGTGTCGCACGAGCAGGCGGCGCAGGTGGCGTGGCTGGTGACACCCGGGTGGGAGCAGGCGGGACTGCTCGTGCGCGACTTCGGCCCGGTCCCGGACGGGGTGGCCTTCTGGGTGTGCGTCGCGCTGATGGTGCTGGGGCTCGGGGCGGGACGGCTCGCGGCGGTCGCACTGCCGCTGCTCGTGCTGCCGCCGGCGCTCCTGATCGCCGTGTCGCAGATCCGGCCGCTGTTTCACGAGCGGTATGTGCTGTACGCGCTGGCCGGGGCGCCTTTGCTGGTCGCCGCCGGCGCCGAGTGGGTGGCCGGGGCAGTGGGGCGCCTGCGGCTGGGCGGTCGTCGTGTGCCCACCCTCCCCCGCTCTCGGCTTCGCTCGAGCGGGGGGACCCCCCTCGCCCTGCGGAACGACTGCCCACCCGACGACGGCCGGTTGACCAGGCACCGCCTGTTGTTCGGCCGGCTCGGCACCCTCACGGGAATCCTGGCCGTCGCGCTCGCCTTCGTGCAGTGTCTGCCGCTCTACCGGCAGGACCGCTCCCCGGCGCACCGTCCCGAGAACCTCGGGGCCGTCGCCGCCCGGGCCGCCCGTGACATCCGTCCCGGTGATCCGGTGCTGTTCCTGCCGTCGAACTGGCGGCTCGCGGCGCTGACCTATCCGAAGGCGTTCCGCAGGGCCCGGGACATCGCGCTGCGGGAGTCCGGTCCCCGGTCCGGGACGCTGAGCGGCATCGAGACCACCCCGGAGGCGCTGCGGCGCAAGCTGGCGGGTGTGGACCGTGTCTGGGTCGTCGCCCAGTCGAGACTCCTGAGCTCGGGGCTGCTGCCCGCCGATCCGACCGAGCGCGTCAAACTCGCCGTCGTGGAGGAGCAGTTCATCGCCCGCGAGAGATACGTCAGCGGCCGAGTGACCTTCCTCCTCTACGTCCGCCGCTCCGCCGCCTCCGCCTCCGCCGCCGTGGCCGCGTCCAGCCCCCTGGTGAGCTCGTCGAGCCGCGACCGCAGCTGACGGATCTCTTCCACGTCGAAGCCCGTCGCCGCGACGATCCGGCGCGGTACCTGGACCGCCTGCTCGCGCAGGGCGGCGCCCTCCTCCGTCAGCCGGACCTCCACCGAGCGCTCGTCACGGGCGCTGCGCTCACGCCGTACCAGACCGGCCGTCTCCAGCCGCTTGAGCAGCGGGGACAGGGTGCCGGAGTCGAGCCGCAGATGCTCGCCCAGCTTCTTGACCGGCAGCTCGCCGTGCTCCCACAGCAGCAGCATCACCAGGTACTGCGGATAGGTGAGTCCGAGGTCCTTGAGGATCACCCGGTAGACGCCGCCGAAGGCGCGCGAGGCGGCATTCAGGGAGAAGCAGATCTGCTGGTCGAGGCGGAGCCAGTCGGTGGTCGGGGTGTCGGGCGCGGTCGTCATGCGTCCAGGATAGCTCTTGCGAGCCATTTAGTTGTGCACAATTCAGTTGTGTGCTCTACTTGTGGTCGTGAGGCGGCCGCCAGAAGGGCCGCCGGAACACGACTCCGAGAAGGATGGTCATCCATGGACGCGCTCTACACCGCTGTCGCCACCGCCACCCACGGCCGCGACGGTCGCGCCTTCACCAACGACGGCAAGATCGACGTCAAGCTGGCCCCGCCGGTGGAGCTGGGCGGCAACGGCGAGGGCACCAACCCCGAGCAGCTGTTCGCCGCCGGTTACGCGGCCTGCTTCGGCAGCGCCCTCGGCCTCGTCGGCCGCCAGGCGAAGGTCGACGTCAGCGACGCCGCGGTGACCGCCGAGGTGGGCATAGGCAAGCAGGGCGAGGGCTTCGGACTCAAGGTCACCCTCCGCATCGAGCTGCCGGAAACCGTGGACGAGGCGACCGGCCGCAAGCTGGTCGAGACCGCCCACCAGGTGTGCCCGTACTCCAACGCGACCCGCGGCAACGTCGACGTCGACCTCGTCATCGAGTAACCGAGCAGCCGGCCGACCGTCAGCTCAGCGAGTGTGCCCGCTCCGTCGAGGGAGCGGGCACCGCCGGGGCCCCCTGTGGCTCCGGCATCTTCTCGCCCAGCAGCACCGTCCGTACGACCCGCTCCGCGGCCCGCCCGTCGTCGAACTCGCAGAACCGCTCCCGGAAGGCGGCCCTGAGCCCCGCCGACTCCTCGTCCCGCCAGGTGTCCGAGGCGAACAGCCAGGCCAGCTCCCGGTAGGAACGCGACACATGCCCCGGCGCCTCGGCGGTGATGTCGAAGTAGGCGCCCCGGCTCGCCGCGTACGCGCCCCAGTCGTCGGCGTGGATCACGATCGGCCGGTCCAGGTTGGCGTAGTCGAACATCAGGGCCGAGTAGTCGGTGACCAGCACGTCGGAGGCGAGCATCAGGTCCTCGACGTGCGGCTCGTCCGTCGCGTCGACCAGCACGCCGCGCGCGTGCAGATCGGCGAGGCCGAGCCCGCGCGCCGTGCCGGTGGCGAGGGTGGGGTGCAGACGTACGACAAGGGTGTGCCCGGCACCCAGGTCCGCGGCGAACCGCGCCAGGTCGATCCGGTCGACATGCCCGCCCCGGCGGTAGTCGCGGCGGGTCGGCGCATACAGCACGACCGTGTTCCCGGCGGGGATGCCGAGCCGCGCACGGACGGCCGCACCGTGCTCCGCAGGCTGCTCGACGAGCACGTCGTTGCGCGGACTGCCGGTCCGCAGCGAGGTGAAGTGGCAGGGGTACGCCCGGTCCCACACCAGCTCGGAGTGCCGGTTGGCGACCAGGCTCAGATCCCAGCGGTCGGCGCGGTGCAGCATCTTCGGCACGCTGAAGCCGTGCCGGGCACCCGGCTTGGTCAGCAGGTCGGCACCCATGTACTTGAGCGGGGTGCCCTGGTGGGTGTGCACATGGATCTGGCCGGGGCGTTTGACCAGGGAGCCCGGCCAGTTGACGTTGTTCACCCAGTACGTGGCCCGCGCCATGACCGCGTGGTACTCCCGCGAGCCCGGCGTCACATGGTCGGTGCCGGGCGGCAGCGAGTCCACCGCGTCCTCCCGGACCACCCACACCCCGCGGATGTGCGGCGCGAGTTCGCGGGCCTTGGCGTGGATCGCGGCCGGATCGCCGTGCACACCCGCATGGTGGGTGGCCGAGTAGACGGCCAGACGCGGATCGAGGGGGAGCCTCGACTGGGCGGCGTACCAGGTGCGTTGGACCGCAGCCGATGCCTTGCCGACCGTACGCCGCTTGCCCGCCCCGGCGATCCTGCGCAGACCGCGGACCCCGCGCAGGGCCGCGTACGAGGCATAGGGCGAGCTCCCCAGGAGCCGCATCTCGGTGCCGCGCGGGCCGTCCGGCGGGGTGAAGTCCTCGGGGCAGTGACGGCGGTGGAAGGAGCGCATCTCGCGGTAGAACGCGGAGCGGTCCGACGGGGTCACCCGGTCCTCGCGGGCGATCACGAACAGCATGTGGTCCAGGGCCCGTTCGAACAGCAGGGGCCGCGCCCACGCGAGGTCGTCGCGCTCCTCCAGGAACGCGAACAGGCCCTCGTACTGCGGAAAGATGTCGAAGTGCCTGCGCCCCGGCGTCTTGGTGATCGCGCCCTGCCGGCGCTGCCGGTACTCGACGCCGATCCGGTTCAGACAGGCGATGCGGTCGGCCAGCACCATCGACCGGTAGGTGACCGGCGCGTCCTCGTACAGGCCGGACGCGTACTGCAGCCCGTGCTCCTGGAAGAAGGCCCTCCGGTACGCCTTGTTCCAGGCGACCAGGAACAGATGGACGTACTGCGGGCTCTCGCGGAGGCTGAAGACGTCCTGGCCCGCGGCGGCCAGCAGGGCGGAGGCGTCGCTCGGGCCGCCCCGCCCCCACCAGTGGGTGCGTACATGGTCGAACACCAGGATGTCCGGGTCATCGGCCGACTTCAGCCGGTCGGCGACGGCGGCGAGCAGGCCCGGCGTGTAGAAGTCGTCGCTGTCGAGGAAGAGGACGTAGTCGCCGCGCGCCTCGGCCAGCCCGGCGTTGCGGGCCCGGCCGAGACCGACGTTCTCGGGCAGATGCAGCACGCGCACCCGCTCGTCGCGTGCCGCGTACTCGTCGAGGATCGCGCCGCAGCCGTCGGGGGAGCGGTCGTCGACGGCGATCACCTCGAAGTCGGGGTACGACTGTCCGAGCACCGAGTCGATGCACTCGCGCAGGAAGCCCTGCACCTTGAAGACGGGGACGATGATGCTGAAGCGGGGCACGGGTTTCAGTTCCTCACAAGGGCGGGGACCGGGGCCGGGGTGCGCTCGGCGAGCGGGATCACGGGCGGGATCGACTCGGGCGGCTCGCCCAGCAGCACCCGGCGCACCACGCGCTCGGCGGCGCGCCCGTCGTCGAACTGGCAGAACCGCTCACGGAAGGCGGCCCGTGCCGCCGTCGACTCCGCTCCCGCCCAGGAGCCGTCGCGGAAGACCCGGGCCAGCTCCTCGGGTGTGCGGGCCACCGGCCCCGGCGGGTGTTCCATCAGGTCGAAGTAGACGCCCCGGGTCTCCCGGTAGACGTCCCAGTCGTCGGCGTACACCACGACGGGCCGGTCCAGGTTGGCGTAGTCGAACATGATCGACGAGTAGTCGGTGATCAGGGCGTCCGCGGCCAGGCACACGTCCTCGGAGGAGCGGTGCGCGGTCACGTCGATGATCCGGCCGGTGCTCCGGGCCCCGCCCTGGTCGTAGAAGTAGTGGGCGCGCAGCAGCACGACCACGTCCTCGCCGGCCTCCTCGCAGAAGGCCTCCAGGTCCAGGCCCGTCTCGAAGCCCGTGTGGTAGTCGCGGTGGGTGGGCGCGTACAGGACGGCCGTCTTCCCCTCGGGGACCCCCAGCTGTCGGCGGATGCGGGCCACGTCGTCCGCCGTCGCCGTGTAGTACACGTCGTTGCGCGGATAGCCGTACTCGAGCGTCTCGTGCGCGCCGGGGAAGGCCCGCTCCCACATCTCGGTGGAATGGCGGTTGGAGGTGAGGTTGTAGTCCCAGCGGTCGATACGGGCCAGCAGCTTGGTGAAGCTGCCGGTCGCCGCGGCCACCACGGGATAGGTCGCCTGGTCGACGCCCATCTTCTTCAGCGGGGTGCCGTGCTGGGTCGACAGGTGGACGCTGCCGGGGCGCTTGACGACGGCGTCCGCGAAGTTGGCGTTGTTGACGAGGTACTTGGCGGAGGCCAGCACGTCCCAGTACTTCGTGCTGCCGATGACCGCGTACTCGATGCCCTCCGGCATGGTGTGCTCCTGGTCCGGCTCGACCAGGAACACCGAGCGCAGATGCGGGGCGAGTTCGAGGGCCTTGGCGTGGATCGCGGCCGGGTTGCAGGCATAGCCGCGGCCCCAGTAGGCGCAGTAGACGACAAGGTTGGGGTCGAGCGGGCGGCGCAGATTGCGCGCGTACCGCAGGCGCGTGCGCACCATGTGGGGGCGCGGCAGCCGCTCGGCCGCCTTCACCGCCGCCTGGTTGGCCTCGCGCAGGGCACGGAACGCCGTGTACGCCCCGGCCGCCAGCAGCCGGTGCTGCAGACCGAGGCTGCCGGGCGGGGTCCGGTGGTCGGCGGGACGGTGCCGGCGGTACAGGGTGCTCGCCAGCCGGAAGAAGGCGCGGCGCCTGCCGGACAGCCGCCTGGGATGGGCGGCGGTCTTCAGCACGGCCGCGAAGAGCTGCTCGAAGAGCGCGGCCGAGCGGTCGCAGGGCAGGTCGAGTTCGGCGGCGCGGGTGAGGACCAGGTCGGTCTGGGCGAGCAGGTCGAGGTGGTGCTCCCCGGGGAGGGCGAGCCGGCTGCCCTGTCTGCGCACCAGATGCCGTACGACGACCTGGCGCAGCACCGCGGCCTTCTCGGCCGCCAGCGTGACCAGGCCGCAGAAGCCCACATCGGTGAAGTGGCCGTCGGGGAAGCCGATGCGCTGCTCGACCAGGAAGGCCCTGCGGTAGGCCGCGCTCCACGCCGGCAGCTGCACGCCCGTCAGCTGGGGCACCTGGTCGGGGGAGAAGGCGCCCGCCGGCGTCCTCGGCAGGAGCAGCGCGGCCGGATTGGTCGGCTCGCCCTCCCACCAGGGCACCCGCTCGTGCTCCAGGTACAGGACGTCCACGTCGCCCGTCTCGGCCAGACGTGCGTCCACGGCCGCCAGCGCCCCCGGGGCGAGGGTGTCGTCGCAGTCGAGGAACAGCAGATAGGAGCCGGTCGCCGCCCGCATCCCGGTATTGCGCGCCCCGGACAGACCGGCCGTGGGGGGCGAGTGCACCGTGGTCACCCGGGAGTCCCGCTCGGCGTACCCGTCGACGACGTCCGCCGCGGGCGTGTCGGGGCCGTCGCAGACCGGGATCAGCTCGAAGTCTCCGAAGGACTGCGCGAGCACGGAGTCCAGCGCCTGGGACAGCCGGCCTGCCACCCCATGGGACGGGACGATGATGCTGAAGCGGGGCATGCTGCTCTTTCTGTCGATGTGCGTGCGGGAACCCGGGTGCGTCTCAGCCGAGGCGTCCCGGCCGCCCTGCGGGACGCCAGGTGGACGGCCGGCTCGGTGTGGGCCGCGACGGGCTGGAGGGCATGCGAACTCCCCGGAGTGAGAACGGCGTTCAGAGGCTGTCGGTGACGGTCAGCGGGCCGCCGGGTTGCGGCACGGTCGCCTGCGGGGAGCGTGCGAGGGTCGCGGCCGCTGAGGGCACGGGGTGGCGCTCGGCGAGCGGGGTCACCGGCGGCAGGTCGGTTTCGCCCAGGACGACCCGCCGTACGACCCGCTCGGCGGCGCGTCCGTCGTCGTACGGGCAGAAGCGCTCGCGGAACGCGGTCCGCAGCTGCGTGGAGCGGGAGCCGCACCAGTGGCCGGTGGCGAAGATGTCGATCAGCTCGTCCTCGCTGCGGGCGAGGGCGCCCGGCGGGAAGGCGCGCACGTCGAAGTAGGTGCCGCGGGCCGCCTCGTACGCCGCCCGGTCCTCGTCGGCGGAGTGGAGCACGATCGGGCGGTCCAGGCCCGCGTAGTCGAACATCAGGGACGAGTAGTCGGTGAGCAGGACGTCCGAGGCCAGGCAGAGGGACTCGACGCCGGGATGGCCGGTCACGTCGATGATCCGGGCGCCCTTCGGGACGGGGCCGTGGGTGCGGGCGAGGACGACGTAGCGGGGGCCCAGGCGGCGCAGAACGCGTTCCAGGTCCAGGGGGGAGCGCTGGGTGCGGCAGTGGTCGCGGTGGGCGGGGGCGTACAGGATCGCGACGCTGTCCTCGGGGATGCCGAGGGACTCACGGAGCCGGGTGACGTCGTTCGAGGTGGCCTTCTGGAACACGTCGCTGCGCGGGGAGCCGTATTCGAGCGTGGTGTAGCCGCCGGGGTAGACCCGCTCCCAGGTGAGGGTGGAGTGGCGGTTCGCCGACAGGACGTAGTCCCATTTGTCGACGTCGTCGAGGAGCCTTTCGAAGTCCAGGCCGCGCGCCGCGGCCGGGCGTTCCTGGAGGTCCAGGCCCGCATGCCCGAGCGGCGTGCCCTCCAGGGTCTGGACCAGGATCTGGTGGCGGCGCTTGACCAGGCGGGGCTCGAAGCCGGTGTCGCTGACCAGGTACTTGGAGCGGGCCAGGGCCGTCCAGTAGGCGGCCGTGTCGGGTCGGGGGAGCCAGGTCGTGCGGATGTGCGGCGCGAAGGTGCGGAAGGCCTCCTCCAGGGCGCCCGGGTTGCACCCGTGCTCGTGGCCGTCGTACGCGGTGAAGGCGGCGCGGTCGGCGCGCAGGGGCAGCCGGAGCTGGATGCGGTAGTGCAGGCGCAGCGCCGTCGCCCTCGCGGTGCGCAGGAGTTTGACGCAGAGCTTGACCGTCCTGCGGTGCAGGGCCGCCGCCAGCTGCAGTGAGCGGTAGGTGCGGTGCAGGCCCCAGCGGATCAGGGTGTGGCGGAGGCGGGAGCCCAGCGGGACGGGCTGGCCGGGGGCGCGGTGACGGCGGTAGTGGGAGCGGGCCCTGCGCAGGAACTCGGCGCGGGAACCCCGGGGGAGGCGGTTGCGATGGGAGAACACCTTCGTCAGGTGGTTGATCATGCGGAGGAACAACATCGGCCGCCAGTGGGCGAGTTGGGGGCGCGCGTCGAGGAAGGCGAAGACGCGGTCGTACTGTTCGAAGAGGTCGAAGTGCTGGCGGCTGGTGGTGGAGAGGATGCTGCCCTGGCGGCGCTGCCGGTAGTGCACGCACACCCGGTCGAGGGTCGTGATGGACTCCGCGGCCATCAGCACCGGGAACGTCCACGGGGTGTCCTCGTAGTAGCCGGGCGGGAAGGTGAAGCCCTCGCGCTCGACGAACTCCCGCCGGTACGCCTTGTTCCAGGCCACCATCAGCACCTTCAGCAGGCCCGGGCGGTCCTCCAGGCGGAAGGGCGCCGTGCCCTGCTCGGTGAGCTCGTCGGCGACGATGTTGCGGACGGTCCCGCCCGACCAGTAGGTGCGCGCGTAGTCGTAGACCACCACGTCCGGCTCGCCGGTCTCCTTGAGGCGGTCGGCAATGGCGCGCAGGGCGTGCGGGGTGAGGGTGTCGTCGCCGTCCAGGAAGACCAGGTAGTCGCCGCTCGCCCGCTCCAGGCCCGCGTTGCGGGCGCGGCCCAGGCCCTGGTTCTCGGTCAGGTGCACGGGGTGCACGCGCGGGTCGCGGGCCGCGAACTCGTCGATGATCGCGCCGCTCGCGTCCGGGGAGCAGTCGTCGACGGCGATCAGTTCGAGATCGGGATACGACTGCGTAAGCACCGATTCCAGGCATTCGTGCAGATATGCCTGAACCTTGTACGCGGGGACGATGACACTGAACCTGGGCAAGGCACATCCATGGGGTCGGCGCGGACGACGGGGCCTTGCCCGGGAACGGCCGATGGAGTGACTTGGTTACGGTGCCTGCGGCATACGGGGGACCTTGGGTGAACGGAAGGGGGCGGGACCGTAACGTCCCACCCCCTTCGGTGCGTTGTTCCCCAGAACTATTTGACGGCGCCCGCCATGACACCCGAGACGAACTGCCGCTGGAACGCGAAGAACACCACCAGCGGGATCACCATCGAGATGAACGCGCCGGGGGCCAGGACGTCGACGTTGTTGCCGAACTGGCGTACCTGCGTCTGCAGGGCGACCGTGATCGGCTGGCTGTCGGCATTGGTGAACACCAGCGCCACCAGCATGTCGTTCCACACCCACAGGAACTGGAAGATGGCCAGGCTCGCGATCGCCGGACCGCCGAGCGGCATCACGACCCGGAAGAACAGGCGCAGTTCACCCGCCCCGTCCAGTCGGGCCGCCTCCAGCAGCTCTCTCGGGATCTCCGCGAAGAAGTTCCGCAGCAGGAACACCGCGAAGGGCAGACCAAAGCCCACGTGGAACAGGATCACCCCGAAGATCGACCCGAACAGCCCGATCTTGCCGAACAGTTCGGCGATCGGAATCAGGGCCACCTGCACGGGCACGACGAGCAGGCCGACCACGGCCAGGAACCACCAGTCGCGGCCGGGGAACTCCATCCAGGCGAACGCGTAACCCGCGAGGGAGCCGATCACGACGACGAGAATCGTCGCCGGCAGCGTGATCAGCGCCGTGTTCACCAGGGAGTTGGTGATGTCGCTGTTCTCCAGCAGCTTCTGGTAGCTGTCGAAGGTGAGCGAGGAGGGCTCGGAGAAGACGTTCCACCAGCCGTTCGCGCCGATGTCCTCCGGGGCCCGCAGCGAGGAGACGAGCAGACCGAAGGTCGGCACCAGCCAGAACAGGCCGACGACGATGAGGAACACCCGCAGCAGTCCGCCACTGACCCCTTCGGTGAGCCGCGAGCCCAGCGACCTCTTCGCCCTGACGACCGTGACGGGCGGGGCCGCCTTCCTGAGACTTCCGGCATGCGTCGTCATCGCCGCACCTCCCGCTTCAGCCGGCGAACGTTGAACCACATCACCGGAATCACCAGCAACAGCAGGAACACGGCGATGGCGCTCGCGATACCCGGCTGGTCCTCGGAGAAGCCCTTGCGGTACAGCTCCAGGGCAAGCACGTTCGCGTCGTCCTGGGAGGAGTTCGGGGCGATGATGAAGACCAGGTCGAAGATCTTCAGCACATTGATCATCAGGGTGACCGTGACGACCGCGAGGACGGGCGCCAGCAGCGGCACCGTGACCCTTCTGAACACCTGCCACTCGCTCGCCCCGTCGACCCGGGCGGCCTCCAGGAGTTCACGCGGCATCCCCGCGAGCCCGGCCGCGATCAGCACCATCGCGAAGCCCGCCCACATCCAGATGTACGACCCGATGATGGCCGGCGTGACCAGCGACGGGCCCAGCCAGTCCAGGCCGTTGTACGGCTCCTTGAAGTTGCTCGCCGGCAGCCGCAGCAGTGCTCCGTCGGCCTTGGCGGGCAGGGTGAAGGTGCCGTCCCCGGCGGCCTTGGTGGACGCGACCACCTTGCCGTCCTTGACGGCCTCGATCCGCATGCCCGAGTAGCCCAGCTCGGACGGGTCGACCCCGCCCAGCTTGCCGACGCCCCTGCCGCGTGTGAAGTCCTGCCAGGCCGTGCCGGTGATCTTCCCCGGGTCCGGCTTCGCCCGTACGGCCTTCTTGGCGCCGTCGGGCATCTGGTCGGGGGCGACGCCGACGAGCGGCAGCGCCACCGAATCCCCGGTGTGGACCGCCGCCTTGGTGATGAAGCCGCCGCCCTGAGCCGTCAGCGGCGACTGACGGCCCGGGTGCGCCTTGGGGAACGCCGAGGACTGGGCGAACGTGTCGTGGACGCCCACCCACACCGCGTTGGCGACGCCCTTCTCCGGGTCCTGGTCGTACACCAGGCGGAAGATGATGCCCGCGGCCAGCATCGAGATCGCCATCGGCATGAAGACGACCAGCTTGAACGCCGTGCCCCAGCGCACGCGTTCGGTCAGGACCGCGAAGATCAGGCCCAGCGCGGTCGAGATCGTCGGCGCGAACACCACCCAGATGATGTTGTTCTTCAGGGCGGTGCGGATGCCGTCGTCGGTGAACAGGGCCTTGTAGTTGTCGAAGCCGGCGAAACCGTCGCCGGAGGAGTTGTAGAAGCTGCGGACGATCGAGTACCCGATCGGGTAGACCACGAGCGCGCCGAGCAGCACCAGCGCGGGCAGCAGGAACATCGCTGCCACGGTCTTCCGGGTGCCGGTCACGCTCTTGCGCTTCGGGGCGGCAGGGGTGGGTGGCACCCCTGCCGCCGTGGCCGACGTCATGGCCGGATCAGCTCCCGCTGCCGTATGCCGCCGCCGCGTCCTTCTCCAGCTTCGCCTGCGTACCCGCGACGTCCGTCGGATTCTTCAGGAAGTCCTGGAGGTCCTTCCACTCACCCTTGCCGGGCGTGCCGCCGAAGGCCTGCGGGGCCTGGTCGGACATGTCGAAGCGGAAGTTGTCGCCCGAGTCGATCAGCGCCTTGGCGATCGTCTGCTGGACCGCGTTCGGATACGCCGAGTTCGGCACGTTCTTGTTCGGCGAGAGGTAACCGCCCAGCTTCGCCTGGATGGTCGCCGCGTCCGGGGAGGCCAGGAACTTCGCCAGCGCCTGCGCGCCCTTGGAGTCCTTGAAGATCACCGCCGCGTCACCGCCGGTCACCACCGGTGCGGTGGCACCGACGGTCGGGAACGGGAACACCTTCGCGTCCGTGCCGATCTTCGCCTTGGTCTGCGCGATGTTGACCTGGACGAAGTCGCCCTCGTACACCATCGCCGACTTCGGCTGGTCGCCACCGGTGAAGGTGTTGGTGACGGAGTCGGTGAACGAGGTCTGCAGCGCGCCGCTCGCGCCGCCCGCCACGTAGTCCTTCTTGCCCCAGATCTGGGCGAGAGTGGTGAGCGCCTGCTTGACGGACGGATCCGTCCACTTGATCTTGTGCTGGGCGAGCTGGTCGTACTTCTCCGGGCCGGCCTGCGACAGATAGACGTTCTCGAACCAGTCGGTCCCCGGCCAGCCGTCGGCGCCGGCCACGGAGAAGGGGGTGACACCGGAGTCGTAGACCGTCTGCGCGGTGGTCAGCAGGTCCTTCCAGGTCTTGGGCACCTTCGCACCCGCGTTCGCGAAGACCTTGGCGTTGTACCAGATCAGCGACTTGTTCGCGGCCTTGTAGTAGACGCCGTACTGCTTGCCGCCCACCTTCCCGATGTCCTGCCAGCCCTGCGAGTAGTTCTTGGCCAGCTCCGACTGGACGTCGGCGTTCACCGGCTTGGCCCAGCCCTTGTCCACGGCCTGCTTGATGGCGCCGGGTTGCGGAAGCATCGCGACGTCCGGCGGCTTGCCGCCCGCGATCTTGGAACCGAGGAAGTTGATGATCGGGTCCTGGGCGGGCACGAAGGTGACCTTGGCCCCCGTGCGCTTCTCGAACTCCGAGAGCACCGCCTTGAAGTTCTTCTGCTCGGCGCCGGTCCACACGGCGGCGACCTCGAGACTCACGCCGTTCAGTTTGGGGAGCGTGACGGTGGCGCCG
The DNA here is from genome assembly GCF_040298885.1 of Streptomyces sp. NPDC001137. Classification (NCBI taxonomy): domain Bacteria; kingdom Bacillati; phylum Actinomycetota; class Actinomycetes; order Kitasatosporales; family Streptomycetaceae; genus Streptomyces; species Streptomyces sp. NPDC001137. Next base: position 169,256 of record NZ_JBEPBA010000016.1, on the reverse strand, counting down.
GTTTCCTTGCCGCCTCCGCCGCCGTTGTCCTTCTTGTCGCTGCCGCCGCACCCCGTGAGTGCCAGCGCGAGTGCCGCCGCCAGGAGGGCGGCTGAGGATTTGGCGGCCCTGTGTGTCCGGTTCTTGCTGCTCGTGCTGCGCATCACTGCCCCGTTCTCCGTTCTTCGTCGAACGTCGAGCGCTGTCCCGTGTGATCTGGTCTACGCCCGTGGGGTGGGGTCGGCAAGTGTGCGTCCGCTGTCAACCGGGGGATCGTGACCGCGTCGTGACCAGGCGTCCGGCGGTGGTGTGACCGTGGCTGGGGGCTGCCTCCCCCCAGACCCCCGCTTCGGCCTGAACGGCCTCGTCCCGGGCTGGGATGGCCGACCGCGGCTGAAAAGGACGGACCAAACAGGACCTACAGCAGCGAAGGAACCTCCGACGCCGAGACCTCCCGTGCCGCCCGTTCCAAGGCGCTGGCCAGCAACGCCAGGTCCGTCGGGCCGTTGCCCAGTTCTCGTACGGGTCTGCGGGTCGGGGGGTCGCCCATGCGCTGCCAGTCCAGGGGGACGACCGTGGGGCGGAGGGTGGCCGTACGGGGGATGCGGCCCGTGACGCGGCCGCCCTGGAAGGGGGTCGTCCGGCCGTCGGGGCGGGTCAGGGCGCCGCGGCCCGGTGCCGGGTCGTCAGGGCCGGTGCCCGGGGCGTCGAGGGTCACCCGAAGGGTGGCCTTCCGGGCCGGTTCCGTGTCCGCCGTACGGCCGCCGGGGGCGGTTGCCGCCACCAGATGGACGCCGAGCCGCTCGCCCTCGCGGGCCACCGCCTCCAGTGCCCGCATGACGGAACCCGCGGCCGGGCGGCCGGGCGAGCCGAGTGCGGGGGAGACCAGGGCGTCCAGGTCGTCCACGACCACCACCAGCCGGGGGAGGGGCGGTGCCGCCTCCGTCTGCCGGCGCGCCGCCCCCGGACGCAGCCGAATGGTCGAGCTGGGCGGGGAGTCCAGGTCGCCGGTAGCGGTCGTACCGGTCGCCCGCTGGGCCACCATGCGGCCCGACAGCTCCCGGCCCGTGTGCCACTCGGCGAAGGCGGAGCGGCCCAGCAGCTCGGCCCGGCGCTTCAGCTCGGCGCTCAGGGACTGCGCGAACTCCCGCATGCGGACGGGGTCGTTGGCGGTGAGGTGGGTCGTGACGTGCGGGACGTCCGTACAGACCCGCAGGCCGTCGCCGCTTCCGGAGGGGGTGCTCCCGGCGCCCACGCTGTCCCGGCCGTCCATCAGGACGATGCCCAGGCGGTCGGGGCGCTCGGCCGCGGCCAGCGAGGCGACCACGGCCCGCAGCAGTTCGGTGCGGCCGCTGCCCGCGGGGCCCTCGATCAGCAGGTGCGGGCCGTCGGCGGCGAGGTCCGCGCCGACCGGGCCGCGCGGACCGGCACCGAGCACGGCCAGGGCCCGCCCGCCGAGCGCCTGCGCGTCGTCCGCCGCGTCCGCCCAACGTGCCATCAGCGACGCCGGGGTGGCCCTCGCCAGTCCCAACTCGTCCAGCAGACGCGCCGCCTGGGGCAAGGGCACGGACACGCGTGCGTGCCGCTCGGTCCCGGAACCGTCCGTCCTGAGCGGCGCCAGCGCCCGCGCGAACCGCTCGGCCCAGGCGAGCGAGACGGCGTCCACGGCGGCCACGGTGCCGGGGCCTATGGGACCGGGGTGCGGAGGGGCGGTGGCCGTGGTCACGGGTGCGGGCCTGGCCATGGTGTGTGTGTCGGCCGGTGACACCGGTTCCGTGCGGTCGGCCGGGTCCGCCGGCGTCGGCGGGAGGCCCGCGGCCGCGCCTGAGGGGATCGCGGAACCGGTCCGCGCCACCCGCATCAGCCGCAGCGCCGTCGCCACGTCCCCGCTCAGCAGCGCGACCGCGCCGCAGTCCCGGAAGGCCGGTGCCACCGCGCACGCCGCCTCGTACGTCTCCGTCACCGGCGACGCGGGCGAGGCCGACACCGTCTCGGCGAGGCAGACGACATGTATCCCGGCCCGCGGCCCCTCCAGAGCCAGCCTGGCCACCGCCTCCCGCACCGCGGCGCCTCCCGGGTCACCGTCCACGACGACCACGGTGTACGGCCCGGGGAAGCCGTCCGGTTCCTCCGCGCCGTCGTCCGTCCGGGCCCAGGAAGGCCTGCGGGCCTGGGAACGGACGTCGTGGGTGCGTGGCGCCGGCCGTGTCCCGTGCCGTGCCTCCGTCTGCTGGTCCTCAAGGCGCCGCAGCAGCTCGTCGGTGCGGGCCGTGGCCTGCTCGCGGTCGTAGGCGAGGAGCAGGCGGCAGTCCTGGCCGTGGCCCGGGCGCAGGTGGGGGAGCCAGCCGAGCCAGGACCACTCCGCGGTGCGCTCCTCCAGCGGCCGGGAGCGGTCCGCGGCGATCAGGACGATCTCCAGGGCTTCGGGCGAGTGCAGCGCGGCCAGCTGGGCCAGCACCGCGCGGGACAGCCCGGACAGCCGGGTGCGAGGGCCGGCCAGGCCCAGCGCCCCTGCCTCGCGCAGATCCGCGGTCACCGGCACCGCGGGCAACAGCCCGGAGCCGTCGGGCGCCGCCCGGTCCGCCGTGCCGAGCCGCACCGTGAGCGCCTCCGGGTGGCCCGGCCCGCGCTCCCACAGCCGGGGGCCGGGGCCGAGCGCCGTCAGCAGCAGCGCGGCCGGGTCCGGCCAGGTCTCCGTGAGCTGGGGGGCGGTGCGGGGTGCGGGCCCCGCTGCGGTGTCCGGGCCGTCGTCCTCGTCGTACGTGTCATGCCCGGCCATGGTCTGCTCGCCGCGGCCGCCGGCCAGCCGTCGAGCCCAGGCGGAGAGCCCCCCGCGCCTGCGCAGGCCGGGTGGCACGTCGGTCCCGCGGAGCGGTGTTCCCTTGCGGCGGCCGGTCTCGGGGGCCTCCGTGCCGTCCTGCGCGGCGGACGTGTCCCATGCGACCGCACCGAAGCGGCCCGCGTGAGTGTCGCCGCCCGCGGATGCTTCTGCCGCCCTCATCTCCATCCGGGGGGCTCCGCCCTGCTCGGGCACCAGCGGGGGCCCGGCGGAGCGCGTGCCGCGCGACGGGGCGGCGGAGGGGTCGCCGCCGTCGGCCACGCGCGCGTGAGGCGTCGCTTCGGGCGCGGGGGTGCCGCCCGCGGGGGCCGCCGGTGTCCCGTCGGCGCTCTCCGGCTCGCGTTCGCCCCCGCAGGAGGCCACCCGGACATGCCCCTCCCCGTCCGGAGCCGTCGGCACCCGGGCGCCCGGTCCCCCGGCCGGAGCAAGCCGCAGTGCCGACTCCCCGATACGGAGCAGTGCGCCCGGTGCGAATCGCACCGGGCGGGAGCCCAGGCGGGTGCCGTCCAGGGTCGTGCCGTTCGTCGAGTCGAGGTCGGCGACCGAGACCTGGCCGTCCGCGGCGACCGTGACCGCGCAGTGGAGGCGGGAGACGTCCGGGTCGTCGAGCGGGACATCGGCGTCGGCGGAGCGGCCGATGCGGATCTCGCCGCCGTGCAGGAGGTGCACGCCGCCCGCGTCCGGACCTGCGATCACATGCAGCTGGGTCGGGGCGTCGTCCAGCTCCGGGTGCGGCTCCGGCTCGGCGGGGGCGCCCAGGGAGAGCACCGCGCCGTCGATCAACGGGGGCTCGCCGAGAGTGCTGCGGCGGTCGTCCAGGCGCTCCGCGCCCGCGTACAGCACCACCGCGCCGCCGGAGGCCGAGGCGCTCGCGTCGCCCGCGACCGCCGAGGCCAGCGCCGACGCCACCGCGGCCAGCGCCGTACCTGCGGGCGCCGTGACCAGCACGTCACAGCTCGCCGTGCGGCCCCGCGCGCGGTCGGGCGGGCCCAGGGGGTCTACGACGGTCAGCCGGATCTGCATCGCCGTCAGCGGTCCCTTCTGCGCGGGTCTGCGCGGGCGCGGACTACCCCCACCCCACACGAGCACATCGGCCAGTACTGCTACGCAAGGCATCCTCGCACCTGCCACTGACAAAGCGCCCGCCGCTCCGGGGCAAGTGATCTTGATTGGTCGGCTCTGCCCGCAAAAGTGCCTGACAGATGACGTACCGGCGACCGCTTGAGATCGGTCACGTCTGCTTCGGGCAACCGGCGGACCACGTCGAGCGTCTTTCCTTCGAACATGCACGGGGAGGCGTACGTAAGACGCTGGGACGGCGACAGGTCGGTGCCACGCACAGCGGCACTACAGTGGGTCGGAACGGTAAGCAAGCAGCAGGGAGCACATGACGTGCGGCCGGTAGGCAGCAAGTACCTGCTCGAGGAGCCGCTCGGTCGCGGCGCCACGGGCACCGTCTGGCGGGCCCGCCAGCGAGAGACCGCGGGGGCCGAGGCCGCCGTGGCCGGTCAGCCCGGCGAGACCGTCGCGATCAAGGTCCTGAAGGAAGAGCTCGCGAGCGACGCGGACATCGTGATGCGCTTCCTCAGGGAGCGCTCGGTGCTGCTGCGCCTGACCCACCCGAACATCGTCCGGGTGCGCGACCTGGTGGTCGAGGGCGATCTGCTGGCGCTGGTCATGGACCTCGTCGAGGGCCCCGACCTGCACCGCTACCTGCGCGAGAACGGCCCCTTCAGCCCGGTGGCCGCATCTCTGCTCACCGCCCAGATCGCCGACGCGCTCGCCGCCAGCCACGCCGACGGCGTCGTGCACCGCGACCTGAAGCCCGCCAACGTCCTGCTCAAGCAGGACGGCGGTCAGATGCACCCGATGCTCACCGACTTCGGCATCGCCCGCCTGGCGGACTCCCCGGGCCTGACCCGCACCCACGAGTTCGTCGGCACGCCCGCGTACGTAGCACCGGAGTCCGCCGAGGGCCGCCCGCAGACCTCCGCCGTAGACATCTACGGCGCCGGCATCCTGATGTACGAGCTGGTCACCGGACGTCCCCCGTTCGGCGGCGGCTCGGCCCTGGAAGTACTGCACCAGCACCTGAGTGCCGAGCCGCGCCGCCCGTCCACGATTCCGGACCCGCTGTGGACGGTCATAGAGCGCTGTCTGCGCAAGAACCCGGAGGAAAGGCCCAGCGCCGAGAACCTCGCGCGCGCCCTGCGCGTCGTCGCCGAGGGCGTCGGCGTGCACGCGAACGCCGCGCAGATCGCCGCCGCGGAGGCCGTCGGCGCCCTGCTGGCCCCCGACCCCATGCCGGCCGCCGTCCCCGGCTCGGCCGACCCCACACAGGTCCTCCAGCACGGAGCGGGCTCGTACGACCCGAACGCGGCGACCAGCTTCCTGCCCCACACCGGCGGCGCACCGGGCGCCGCCGATCCCACCGCCGTACTCCCGAACACCGGTGCCGCGGACCCGACCGCCGTCATGCCCCCGATGCCCCAGGGGCAGCCGGCGCACCACCCCGAGCAGCCGCACCCCTGGCAGAACCAGCTGCGCGCGGCCCGCGACCGCAACGAGCAGACACAGGTCCAGCAGTACCTCGACCCCGACGAGGACCCGCTGCGCCGCCGCCCCCAGCGGCAGGTCGCCCGCCCGCAGCAGCAGCGACCCCAGCAGCAGCGACCGCGACAGGCGTACGGCTATCCGCAGCAGCAACAGCCCCAGCAGTACGCCCCGCCGCAGCACCAGCAGCCCCAGCGGTACGCGCCTCCTCGGGAGCCCCAGCCGCAGCAGCCCGCACGTGAGCCCCGGCAGCCGCGGCAGCGCAGCGCCAACCCGATGAAGATCCCCGGGCTCGGCTGCCTGAAGGGCTGCCTGTTCACGATCGTCATCCTGTTCGTCGCCGGCTGGCTGGTCTGGGAGCTGAGCCCGCTCCAGGAGTGGATCGGCACGAGCAAGAGCTACTGGCAGCAGCTGTCCGACCTGTTCAGCACCGTGAGCGGCTACATCGGGAAACTGGGCGACCTGGTCGGCAGCAAAGGCGGCAAGTGAGCAGCGAGCTTGGTGATTTGTCGACACCTGGCGGGTGATTTCCGTCTCTGCGGTGAAGGTTGGCTCCTCGGACGCGTAGCTTTGGCGACACAACGCGTCCCGTAGGAGCAGTCTTGGCACGGAAGATCGGCAGCCGGTACACCGCGAACCAGATCCTGGGGCGGGGCAGCGCCGGCACGGTGTGGCTGGGCGAGGGGCCCGAGGGGCCCGTCGCCATCAAGCTGCTGCGCGAGGATCTCGCGTCCGACCAGGAACTCGTCGGCCGCTTCGTGCAGGAACGCACGGCGCTGCTCGGCCTCGACCACCCGCACGTGGTCTCCGTCCGCGACCTGGTGGTGGACGGCAACGACCTCGCGCTGGTCATGGACCTCGTACGAGGCACGGACCTGCGCACCCGCCTGGACCGCGAACGCCGACTCGCGCCCGCGGCGGCGGTGGCGATCGTGGCCGACGTCGCGGACGGCCTCGCCGCCGCGCACGCGGCGGGCGTCGTGCACCGCGACGTCAAGCCGGAGAACGTGCTCCTCGACATGCAGGGCCCGCTGGGTCCCGGCGGCTCCCACCCCGCCCTCCTCACCGACTTCGGCGTCGCGAAGCTGATCGACTCCCCGCGCCGCACCCGTGCGACGAAGATCATCGGCACCCCTGACTACCTGGCCCCGGAGATCGTGGAGGGCCTGCCCCCGCGCGCGGCCGTCGACATCTACGCCCTCGCGACCGTCCTCTACGAGCTGCTGGCGGGCTTCACCCCGTTCGGCGGCGGACACCCCGGCGCCGTGCTGCGCCGTCACGTCACGGAGACGGTGGTCCCGCTCCCGGGGATCCCGGACGAACTCTGGCAGCTCCTCGTGCAGTGCCTGGCCAAGGCACCGGCCTCCCGGCTGCGCGCCTCGGAGCTGGGCGCCCGGCTGCGGGAACTGCTGCCACTGGTCGCGGGGATGCCGCCGCTGGACGTGGACGAGCCGGACACGGAACCGACTCAGGAGCCGGAGACGACGGCCGGGGAGGCCGCGGCCCCGGCCCGGGAACGGGTACGGCGCGGCGCGGTTCCCCTGGTACCGGGCGCCAAGCCGGCCGACTCCAACCGGGACACCCATACGTCGATGAGGGTCCCGGCCCCGGACGAGCTGGCCGGCGGCGCCCGCGGAACGGCCCGGGTGCCCCGGGCGGCGGGAGCACCGCGACCGGGTTCCGCACGGCACCGCGCCGTCACGCGCCGGCGCCGGATGGTGCTGGGGACGGCCGCGGCGCTGCTCGTGGCGGCGGCCGGCGTGGGGACATGGCTGGCGACCTCGGGGGACGACGCGGGGGCGACACCGCAGGACTCGAAGCACTCGGCGCCGGCTTCGCCGTAGTTGTCAGCCCGTCGCGGGGGAGTGCGAGGACGAGGCCCCTCAAGGGCCGAAGCGGGGGTCCGGGGGCGGTAGCCCCCAGCGAGGGCCGCGCCGCTTGGCGGAGCCGTTACGCTGGGGGTGTGGCAGTCGTCGATGTATCCGAAGAGCTCAAGTCCCTCTCCTCGACCATGGAGTCGATCGAGGCCGTTCTGGACCTCGACAAGCTGAGGGCAGACATCGCCGTGCTCGAGGAGCAGGCGGCCGCGCCGTCCCTGTGGGACAACCCGGACGAGGCGCAGAAGATCACCAGCAAGCTGAGCCATCTGCAGGCCGAGGTCAGGAAGGCCGAGGCGCTGCGGGGGCGGATCGACGATCTCGCCGTGCTCTTCGAGATGGCCGACGAGGAGGACGACCCGGACACCCGCGCCGAGGCCGAGTCCGAGCTCGCCGCCGTCAAGAAGGCGCTGGACGAGATGGAGGTCCGGACGCTCCTGAGCGGGGAGTACGACTCCCGCGAGGCGCTCGTCAACATCCGCGCCGAGGCCGGTGGCGTCGACGCCGCCGACTTCGCGGAGAAGCTGCAGCGGATGTATCTGCGCTGGGCGGAGCAGAAGGGCTACAAGACCGAGCTCATCGAGACCTCGTACGCGGAAGAGGCCGGCATCAAGTCGACCACCTTCGCCGTGCAGGTGCCATACGCCTACGGCACCCTCTCGGTCGAGCAGGGCACCCACCGGCTCGTGCGTATCTCGCCCTTCGACAACCAGGGGCGGCGCCAGACCTCCTTCGCGGGCGTCGAGGTGCTTCCCGTGGTCGAGCAGACCGACCACATCGAGATCGACGAGTCCGAGCTGCGCGTGGACGTGTACCGGTCGTCCGGGCCCGGCGGCCAGGGCGTCAACACCACGGACTCCGCGGTGCGCCTCACCCACCTCCCCACCGGCATCGTCGTCTCCTGCCAGAACGAGCGCTCGCAGATCCAGAACAAGGCCACCGCGATGAACGTCCTCCAGGCCAAGCTCCTTGAGCGCCGCCGCCAGGAGGAGCAGGCCAAGATGGACGCCCTGAAGGGCGACGGCGGCAACTCCTGGGGCAACCAGATGCGTTCGTACGTCCTGCACCCGTACCAGATGGTCAAGGACCTGCGCACCGAGTTCGAAGTCGGCAACCCCGAGGCCGTGTTCAACGGTGAGATCGACGGGTTCCTCGAGGCCGGAATTCGCTGGCGCAAGCAGCAGGAGAAGTAGCCGAGCCAAGTAACTTTGTCGACTTGCCAACTGCCGCCCCATGGGCGGCAGTTGCTGTTTGTCTGGGTTCTACATCACACTCACAGGTTCCAACTCGATGTAAACGAGACGCAAGTGGACATTGCGCGCGCAACGCCCTTGACGTTGCTTTGAAAAATGGGAAGGGTAAAGCGCGGCATGCGTATCTCTGGGGCGCATGTGAACCGGGGGAATTTCGCAATGCAGCTACCTCCGTCGATCACGGCCCCCGAGCGCCGCCCAACTGACGAGCAGCTACTGGGGGTAGCAACCACATGACGAACAAGACGCGGATCCGTGTCGCGCGGATTGCCGCGGGTGCCGTGATCGCCGCAGGCGCCTCGCTGACCGCTGCGGGTGTCGCATCCGCCGACGACTGCGGCCTCCTGGGCATCTGCATCACCCCGGCGCCGACCGACCCGGCGCCGACGGATCCGGCCCCGACCGGTCTGCCCACGGACCTCCCGACCGACCTGCCGACGGATCCCACCGACGAGCCGACCGAGCCGACGGAGGAGCCGCCCACCACTCCGCCCACCGACAACCCGACCTCCGAGCCGACCAACCCGGGCAACGGGAACGGCAACGGCAACGGGAATGGCAACGGGAATGGCAACGGGAACAACGGTGGTGGCAACTCCAACACCAACCCCGACGGCAACTCCGGCACCTCGGCCCAGGACGAGGGCTCCTCGGTCCTCACCGACACCGGCTCGAACACCTCGACCCAGACCAAGGGCAACGGCCAGCAGCTCGCCGAGACCGGTGCCGGCGAGACGACCTTCCTGATCATCGGTGCGGCCACCATGATCGCCGGTGGCGTCGGCTTCCGCATTCTGCCGCGCCTCGTGGGCGGCCGTGGCGGTGCGGCTGCCTGACGGTAGCCGTGCGCACACACCATGTGTGCGACGACGTACGGCGAGGGGCCCGGAGCGTGCATCGCTCCGGGCCCCTCGGGCGTCTCGGTGTCCCTGTGACGCGCCTTACGCGGTCTGGTGCGCCAGCAGCGCCACCGCCGCGATCAGCACTGCCAGCAGTGCGATCAGCGCCATGGGGTTGAGCCCCGCGAAGAAGTTCTCCTGCTGCAGCCGCTCGCGGTTCGCGCGGCACACGGGGCACCGGCCCTCGCTCACGGGCGCCGCGCAGTTTGCGCACACCAGCCGGTCGTACGTCATGCGCTCGCCCTCCTTGCGAATACGTTCCACTGGGAGAACGGTTTGTGGTTGCCGAACGTTCCCCTCTCTACTGTGCCAGGTTCCTCCGGAGGGTGCGCGGGGTCGCCCCGAGAGGGGCGGTGACGCTCGTCTCGCGGCTGCCGGCCGGTGGGGGCTTGTCGCGCCCCGCGGCGGAGCCGCAGATCGATACAGTCCCGCGCCCCTTGAAAAGCCGCTGCCCTCTCCGGCACAAAAGGGCACAAGTCGCTCTCAACCGCAACCGCTGCCTGCGCTTGTGCACCCGACTCGCGTATGGTCACGCTCATCTACCCCCGGCGACCCGTGGTGCATCCGTGATCCGATTCGACAATGTCTCCAAGGTCTACCCCAAGCAGACCCGTCCTGCACTCAGGGATGTGTCCCTGGAAGTGGAGAAGGGCGAGTTCGTGTTCCTCGTGGGGTCCTCGGGCTCCGGAAAGTCCACCTTTCTGCGGCTGATCCTCCGCGAGGAGCGGTGCAGTCACGGTCAGGTGCACGTTCTGGGCAAGGACCTCGCGCGCCTGTCCAACTGGAAGGTGCCGCAGATGCGCCGCCAGTTGGGGACGGTGTTCCAGGACTTCCGGCTCCTGCCGAACAAGACGGTGGCGGAGAACGTCGCCTTCGCGCAGGAGGTCATCGGCAAGTCGAAGGGCGAGATCCGCAAGTCCGTGCCGCAGGTGCTCGACCTCGTCGGGCTGGGCGGGAAAGAGGATCGGATGCCCGGTGAGTTGTCCGGTGGTGAACAGCAGCGCGTGGCCATCGCGCGCGCCTTCGTCAACCGGCCCAAACTGCTCATCGCGGACGAACCGACCGGCAACCTCGACCCGCAGACCTCCGTCGGCATCATGAAGCTGCTCGACCGGATCAACCGGACCGGCACCACCGTGGTGATGGCGACGCACGACCAGAACATCGTGGACCAGATGCGCAAGCGCGTCATCGAGCTGGAAAAGGGCCGCCTCGTCCGCGACCAGGCACGCGGCGTCTACGGCTACCAGCACTGACCGCCACGTCCACGGAAAGGCTCAACCAGTCGCCATGCGCGCACAGTTCGTACTCTCCGAGATCGGTGTCGGTCTCCGCCGCAACCTGACCATGACCTTCGCGGTCATCGTCTCCGTCGCCCTGTCCCTGGCCCTGTTCGGCGGGTCGCTCCTCATGAGCGACCAGGTCAGCACCATGAAGGGCTACTGGTACGACAAGGTCAACGTCTCGATCTTCCTCTGCAACAAGAGCGACGCCGAGTCCGACCCCAACTGCGCCAAGGGCGCGGTCACGGACGACCAGAAGAAGCAGATCCTCGCCGACCTGGACAAGATGACCACCGTCGTCCAGAAGGTCACCTACGAGTCGCAGGACGCGGCGTACAAGCACTACAAGGAGCAGTTCGGCGACTCCCCGCTGGCCAGTTCCCTCACGCCGGACCAGATGCAGGAGTCGTACCGGATCAAGCTGAAGGACCCGGAGAAGTACCAGGTCATCGCGACCGCCTTCGACGGGCGCGACGGAGTGCAGTCCGTTCAGGACCAAAAGGGCATTCTGGACAATCTGTTCGGGCTGCTCAACGGAATGAACTGGGCCGCGCGGGCCGTGATGGCGCTGATGCTCGTCGTCGCGCTGATGCTGATCGTCAACACCGTGCGCGTGTCCGCGTTCAGCCGGCGGCGCGAGACCGGGATCATGCGCCTGGTCGGTGCCTCGGGCTTCTACATCCAGGCGCCGTTCATCATGGAGGCGGCGGTCGCCGGGCTCATCGGCGGAACGGTGGCGTGCGGATTCCTGGTGATCGCGCGGTACTTCATCATCGACCACGGTCTGGCCCTGTCCCAGAAGCTGAATCTGATCAACTTCATCGGCTGGGACGCCGTTCTGACCAAGCTGCCGCTCATCCTCGCCACGAGTCTGCTGATGCCCGCGCTTGCCGCGTTCTTCGCGCTGCGCAAGTACCTGAAGGTGTGACGCATGCCAAGAGGGCCGTACGGTCAACCGGCCGTGCGGCCCTTCTCGTTGTCCTAGACTCACCGGCATGTCAGGTCGTGACCTGTTCTGCCAGCCCCGCCGCATTCGCCGCGGGGCCGTCCTGACATTGGTCTTCGCGAGCGTGCTCGTCGCGGGCGCGGCGACCGGCTCCTTCTCCGAAGGCGACCGGAAATCCCCGTCCGGCGCGGCCCGTTCGGCCGTCCCCGCCGGTCATCACGAGGACGTGGCGAAGGCCGCCGAGGAGGCCATGGCCGACGGCAAGTCCCCGATGGAGGCCGCCGAGCGCGCGGTCAGCCGTAGTGGGGACCGCTGGGGCGCCGTCTACTCCGAGGGCGAGTACCAGGAGTTCGAGGAGGCCCTCGACGGCCAGTACACCGGTGTCGGCCTGTGGGCCCGGCGCGAGCGGGACGGCCGTATCGAGGTGACCAAGGTGGCCGCCGACTCGCCCGCGGCCGCCGCCGGGATCCGCAAGGGCGACCGGCTGCGCAGCATCGACGGCGAGAAGGTCGACGGGCAGCCCGTCACCGAGGTCGTCTCGTTACTGCGGGGCGACGCCACCGACGCGGCAGCGGGTACGGCGGTGCGGCTGGGCCTGCAGCGCGGCACGCGCGCGTGGATCGAGATCTTGCGCCGCGCCCATCTGTCCACCGATTCGGTCACCGTCCGAAAGCTCGCCGGCGGGGTCACCGTGATCAGGATCGCCGCATTCACCAAGGGCTCCGGCGACGTGGTCCGCACCGCGGTACGGCAGGCCCCCGCCGGCGCGGGGATCATCCTCGACCTGCGCGGCAACTCCGGCGGCCTGGTCACCGAGGCCGTGACCGCCGCCTCCGCCTTCCTCGACGGCGGCCTCGTCGCCACGTACGACGTCAACGGCGAGCAGCAGGCCCTGCATGCCGCCCCCGGCGGCGACACCACCAGGCCCCTGGTCGCGCTCGTCGACGGCGGCACGATGAGCGCGGCCGAGCTCCTCACCGGCGCCCTCCAGGACCGGGGCCGCGCGGTCGTCGTGGGCTCCCGCACCTTCGGCAAGGGCTCGGTGCAGATGCCGAGACAGCTCCCCGGCGGCTCCGTCGCCGAGCTGACCGTCGGGCACTACCGCACCCCCTCCGGCCGCAGCGTCGACGGCCGGGGCATCACCCCCGACCTGGACGTCACCTCACAGGGCCAGGCGGCCGTGGAGCGGGCCGAGACCGTCCTCGGCGGACTGGGCGACGCCGACTAGACGTCGGATGGATGCCGGTTAAAGGACTGGCCCCCACACCCCCGCGTAGTGCGAAAATGGACGGCACTATGAGCAAGGGAATGTACGTACCGAAGGAGTCCCAGCCCAAGCAGGGCGGGGCGGCCGCGAAGGCCAGGGACGGCGAGAAGGGCGGCAAGCGCAAGATCGTCGCCCAGAACAAGAAGGCCAGGCACGACTACGCGATCGTCGACACCTACGAGGCCGGCCTCGTGCTGACCGGCACCGAGGTCAAGTCGCTGCGCGAAGGACGCACCTCGCTGACCGACGGCTTCGTCCAGATCGACCGGGGCGAGGCGTGGCTGCACAACGCCCACATCCCGGAGTACCACCAGGGCAGCTGGACCAACCACTCCGCGCGCCGCAAGCGCAAGCTGCTGCTGCACCGCGAGGAGATCGACAAGCTGGAGTCCAAGGCGCAGGAGACGGGTCACACGATCGTGCCCCTCGCCCTGTACTTCAAGGACGGCCGGGCGAAGGCCGAGATCGCCCTCGCACGAGGCAAGAAGGAGTACGACAAGCGCCAGACCCTGCGGGAGAAGCAGGACCGGCGGGAGTCGGACCGGGCGATCGCGGCGGCGAAGCGGAAGCAGCGGGGCGCGTAGCCGGTAGGTCGCGGGGAATACGGTGGCATCCGACCTCGTTGGTTCTGTACGATGGCACCAACACCGGCTGAACCCGGTGTGAGCATTGAAAACACAACATGGGGATGATCGGTTTCGACAGCGGCTGTCGAAGCAGGGGAAGCGTGTCGAGGAAGCGGCAATGATCTCGTAAACCATATGTCGCAAAAAATAATCGCCAATTCCAAGAGCGATTCTCCCGAGCTTTTCGCTCTCGCTGCCTGATCAGGTAGTGATCGAATAGCTCCTTAATGGGAGTGTCAGCCCGGGGCTGTTCCCGACCCGGATCCTGGCATCAGCTAGGGGACTAAACCTTGATCCCGGTCACGGGGTGAAGAGGGAAATCAAACAGTGACTGGGCCCGTCGGCGACTTGTTCGCGTGATCGCCGGGGCCGAGAAAATCGCAGCGAACTGCACACGGAGAAGCCCTGATTCCGCACCGTTGGACGCGGGTTCGATTCCCGCCATCTCCACTCATCCCATGTGGGCAAGGCCCCGTCGCTTCCGAGCGGCGGGGCCTTTGTCGTGTACACCTTCACAGAACCCGCACAGGTGCCCTAAGGTGATCGCGACCGGCGACTGGGGGGAACCAGACCGTGCGGGACCAGTCCGGGCCCTACTTCGAGAAGTACGACGCCGATTTCGGGCTCAGTGGCCTGACCGGGTCCTTCGCCCTGTCGACGCCGCCCGGGACGGAGGAGGCGGCACTCGGACTCGTCACCGGGAAGCTGATTGCATACGACGGTGAGACGCCCGTCGACAGCTCGGGCATCGAGCGGCTCAGCGAGGACGAACGGCACATCCTGGGTTTCGACGTGTTCCACGACGACTTCGGGTATGCCGAGGAACTCCGGGCGGATCTGGCCAAGCTCCTGGACTCCCCGCTGTCCGAAGAGGCGCTCGGCGCCGTGTGGCTCGCCGCCACGGGAGGCGTGTGGGATCCGCCGGCGCATGGAATCGGCGTGCGCGACTGGCTCGCGCGGATGGATGCGACCTGCGCGGCCCGTCCGCCCCGGACGATGGTGGGTCGTGCACCGGGACCGTCGTGGTCGTTCTGGCGGCTGCCGGCCGTCGAAACCGTGCGGGACGCGATCCTGGCGGAGATCCGCGCGTCCGCCGGCGAACTCCCCGGCCTCACCCCGGCGCTCGTGGAGGTCGCCACCAGGGCCGACCTCGATCTCGGGTTCCGGCTCTTTCTGCGGGCACTCAAGACGGCAGCCGTGCCGGTCCCGGAGGAGCGCTGCAACAGGCTCTGCGAGCTCGGTGAACCGTTCGGATATCCCTTCCAGGTCGTCTACGAGGGGCTCACCGTCGTGTGGCAGCCCCTGGAGGTCGCGCGGCGTCTCTTCGACGGTGACTTCGGGTTGTCCGAACTCGCCGGTCAGTTCGACCCGATCTGGGAGCGGTCCGTCCCGGCGCCCGAACTCCTGCACCGGAGCGTCATCGCCGACGGCTATCACGTCCCCGGCGTGCAGGCGCTCGTGCTGTGGGAGGACACCGTCCGGCTGCTTCGGTCCCCGCTGTCCGGGGACACCCTGACCGCGCTCTGGGTCGCCGCGTCGAACACGGACCCCGGCCGCTTCGCAACCGACGGACCGGGCTGGCTGCGCAGAATCGCCGAGGCATGCCGGGCGCGGCTGGCCGCGGCCGCCCCCGAGCACACCCCCGCCCTGCCCCCGATCCGGGCCGACCTGGCGGACGCGGTCCTGCACGAACTCCGGGAAGCCACACCCCTGTTGGAGCCCGAGCACGCGACCGCCCTGGAGCAGGTCGTCGTCCAGGTCGACCCCGACCTCGGATTCCGGCTGCTGCTGAGAGTCCTGAACACGGCGTCCGGGTCACTCACGAAAGGGCAGTACGCCCGCTGCCGGGCTCTCGGCGAACGCTTCGGCTACGGCGAGGATCACGTGTCCTACGCGATCGAGCACCTCGCCCAGGACGAGTGACCGCAGGGCCGGCCCCGCCCCGCACCTCTGCATGGCCGCACGGCCTCACCCCACCCCACGAAGGACCCGCCCGCGCATGTTCCTGATCCATCTCCTGCCCAAGCTGCCCCGCGAGATCTGCCTCGCCGTCCTCGGGCTCATCGGCGGTGTCTACCTGGCCGGCCACGGCATCGTCCAGGCCCACGCCGAACTCACCGGCATGCCCGGGACCGTCCAGGTCGGCGACTGCCACCGCGCCACCGGAGCGTGGAGCGACCTCTGGGAGGACGGATGGGTCTGTGCCGGGGCGTTCGAGTCCGACGACCACCGCGTGCGGATCACAGCCGTCGAGATCGACGGCATCCTGACGTCCCCTCCCGACAAGCCCCTCGCCGTCCGCGTGGGCGGGGCCTCGGCCCACACCGCGGCCCAGGACAGCTCCGGCCGGTGGAAGTGGCCCGCCCTCACCGGCGTCGTCGTGCTCGCCTTCACCGCCTGGCGGATCCGCTCCCTCCGAGGGCTGCTGCGTGAGCGCCGCGTCGGCGCGGCCGTACACCCGGTCTCGGCCTGAGGGTCTGCTCCCGTGTCCCACAAGCGCGGCGCCCGATGTGGTGGCGCACCACATGTCGACGGACCGTTCACGCTTCTACGGTCCCTCCCCATGACCCAGACCAGAGCCGCACGTCACACCACCGTCCTCGCGACCCTCCTGGTCGCCCTGATCGCCGCCTTCCTCACCCCGGGCAGAGCATCCGCCGCCTCCCTCCAGGAAGTCACCGGCTTCGGCTCCAACCCCGGCGCCCTGCGCATGTTCCGCTACGTGCCCGACGGGCTGCCCGCCGGGCGGCCCGTCGTCGTGGCGCTGCACGGCTGCACACAGGACGCCTCCGGCTACGGCACCGGCAGCGGCTGGCTCCAGCTCGCCGACCGGTGGGGGTTCTCCGTCGTGCTGCCGCAGCAGCAGAGCGGCAACAACGCCTCGAACTGCTTCGACTGGTTCCAGAGCGGGGACATCGAGCGGGGGCAGGGCGAGGCCGCGAGCGTCGCGCAGATGGTGGACCGCCAGCTCGCCGACGTCGGCGGGAACGCCTCGCGGGTGTATGTCACCGGGCTGTCGGCCGGCGGTGGCATGACCGCTGTGATGATGGCGGACTACCCGGAGAAGTTCGCCGCGGGCGGGATCGTCGCCGGGCTGCCGTACGGATGCGCGCAGGCCGCCGGATCGCCGTATGTGTGCATGTACGTCGGTGCCACGCAGACGGCGAAGCAGTGGGGGGACCGGGTGCGCGCCGCCCGGCCGGGCTACACCGGCCCCTGGCCCACACTCACCGTCTTCCAGGGAACGGCCGACTACACCGTCAAGCCCGTCAACATGACCGACCTGATGAAGCAGTGGACCGATGTGCACGGGGCCGACCAGACCGCGGACGCCGGCGACACCGTCGCCGGCTATCCCCACCAGGTCTTCCGGGACCCGGCAGGGAACACCGCAGTCGAGACGTACAGCATCACCGGGATGGGACACGGGCAGCCCGTCGACCCCGGCAGCGGCACCGCGCAGTGCGGTGCCGCCGGGGCCTACCTCCTCGATGTCAACCTGTGCGCCGCCTACCGGCTCGGGCTCGCCTGGGGCCTCAGCGCAGGGTGAACGTCGACAGACGTACGCCCTTGCTCAGCACCAGGTAGACGTCCGTACGGCCCTTCGTCGCGCCCGACAGCTTCGCGGTCACCGTCGTGTAGTCGTACGGCGACGACGTGCCCGCGAAGCGCGCGGTGCCGACGAGGGTGCCGGTCGGTGAGCCGAGCCGCACCTCGACCGTGCCGGACGACGTTCCGGCGACCCGTGCGCCGAACTCGCCCGTGTCCGGGACCGGTCGGGTGTCCGCGAACTTCAGCCACGCGCCGTCGGAGGCCGCCGACACCGCCGTACCGCTCGCCTTGGACTCGTCGACGAGAGCGATGCCTGCGGAGTAGTCGTCGAAGTTCTCCGCGCGGGTCGTCCGCGAGAGGTCGCGGGGCGGGATGGTCTCGCCCTTCACCTGCCAGGCGGCCCGGGCACGGATGTCGGAGGACGACGAGCCCACCAGGACGTCATAAGTGCCGCTCTCCACCACCCACTTGGAGCGGGTGACGTCCCAGTGCGCCAGGTCCGACGGCCGTACCTGCAGCCGGACCGTCCTCGTCTCACCGGGCTTCAGGGACACCCGCTGGAAGGACTTGAGCTGCTTGAGCGGCTGTTTGTCGCGGGAGACGCGCTGATGGGTGTAGAGCTGGACGACCTCCGCGCCCGCCCGGCTGCCGGTGTTGGTGACCCGCACCTCGTAGCCGTCGCCCACCCGCCGCAGACCGGAGTACGCGAACGTCGTGTACGACAGGCCGTAGCCGAAGGGATAGAGCGCCTGCCCCCTGAAGTACTGGTAGGTGCGGTCCGACTTGATGATGTCGTAGTCGAGGATCGACGGGAGGTCGGCGTCGGACCGGTACCAGGTCTGGGTGAGGCGGCCCGACGGGTCGGCGTCGCCGTAGAGGAGGTCGGCGAGGGCGTTGCCGGTCTCCTGGCCCGCGTGGGTGGTCCACAGCAGTGCGGGGACCTCCTTCTGCAAGGAGCCCAGCGTGGTCGGATAGCTGTTCTCGACGATCACCACCGTGTGCGGGTTGGCCGCGCGCACGGCCTTGACCAGGGTCTCCTGTGTCGGCGCCAGGGCCAGGTCCGTGCGGTCGTGGGCCTCGCGGCCGTTGATGGAGGGGTCGGAGCCGACCACCACGACGGCCTGGTCCTTGCCCTTGACCGCTGCGACCGCCTCCTCGACACCGCTGCGGACCACGTCCTTGGTGTAGTGGGCGGCCTGGTCCTTGGCGACCAGACCGAGGGTGCCGTCCGTGCCCGTCGGGCCCAGGTAGACCGGGTTCGACCACCAGGACTCGGCGGTCTCGTAGCCGGCGTAGCGGAGCAGGTACGTGCCGTCGTCCTGGCGTTCCAGCTTGAACTGCTGCTGTACGTACCAGCCGTTCGGCTGCTTCTGGTCGTTGACGAAGTTCGACCAGTTGTAGCCGACGTACCTGCCGTTCGCCGCGGAGCGCAGGGTCACGATGCCGGAGCCCCAGTCGAAGACGTCGAACTGGGCTCCCGTACCGGAATCCGCCGTCTCCTTCAGGGGCGCGCCCGCCTCGCCCGTCCCCGCCGTCACGTACTTGCCGGTCGCGGTGTCCTTCAAGGCGATGCGGTCCACGCCCTCGCTGCTCGCGACCGGGGCGCCCAGCTTGGACTCGATGCCGTCCTTCGGGGTGACGGCGTAGGGGAGGGTGCCTGAGTACCAGTCGGTGTAGAGGGTGTCGGCGAGCGGGCCGACGACGGCGGCACTGCCCGTCTTCTTCAGCGGCAGCGCGCCGTCGTTCTTCAGCAGGACCACCGACTCGGTGGCCGCCTTGCGGGCCAGGGCGCGGTGGGCGGGGCTGTCGATGACGGACGCGTCGATGGAGCCGTACTTGCCGCCGCCGGGGTCGAACTCGCCGAGGCGCACGCGGATGCTCAGCACGTCTCCCGCGGCCTTGTCGACGTCCGACTCCTTCAACAGGCCTGTGGACAGCGCCGACTTGATCGCCGTGGTCGTCGGGCCGGAGTCCGTGTCGTTGTCGGTGAAGCTGTCGATACCCGCCTTCAGCGCCGCCGCGTCGGCCTCGGTCAGGGTGCCGTAGTACTTCTGGCTGCCGACCAGGTTGCCGGGCGCGTAGGCGTCCGTGACGTTGAGCAGCCGCTCGGAGGTCCAGGTGCGGACGGTGTCGTCGAGAGCCGGATTCACCGTGTTCGGACGGCCGTTGACCAGGTTGTACGAGGACATCACGCCCGTCGCCGCGTCCGCCTCGACCGCGGGCTTGAAGGCCTGCACGTCGTACTCCTTCAGCACGCGCGGCCGCAGTTCGGAGCTTGTGGTGTCGCGGTGCTCCTCGTTGTTGTTGGCGAGGAAGTGCTTGATCGTCGGGGCCGTCTTGAGATGGTCCGGGTCGCCTCCCGTCAGGCCCGTGCCGTACGCCGTGGAGATCGCGCCGGTCAGATACGGGTCCTCGGAGTAGCCCTCCTCGTTGCGGCCCCAGCGCGGGTCGCGCAGCAGGTTGACCACGGGCGCCCACAGGTTCAGGCCCCAGCCCGCGGGGCGGGTCTGCTGGAAGCCGCGTGCCTCGTCGCCGACCGCCGAGCCGACCTGGCGGAGCAGGGCCGGGTCCCAGGTCGAGGCAAGGCCGACGGCCTGCGGAAACACGGTCGTCTTGCCGAGCCAGGCCACGCCGTGCAGGGCTTCGGTGCCGGTGCGGAAGGACTGGATGCCGAGGCGGGGGATGGCGGGCTCGTACTGGTGGAGGAGCGAGATCTTCTCGTCGAGGGTGAGGCGGGAGAGGAGATCGGAGACGCGGGCCTCCACCGGGAGGCTCGGGTCGCGGAAGGGGTAGGCGGGGTCGTCGGCGTGGGCGGGGACGGTGGCGCCCAGACCCGCGATCAGGGTCAGGGCCGCCAGCAGCGTGGTTCTTTGTCTTTTGCGCTTGCCCTTCATGTCACGGCTCCTTCAAGTAGGGCCTTGCACAGGTGAGTTGGTCAGGCATTGCGTGGCATGGTGCTCGCCCGCTGCGTCAGTCGCGGCGGCAGCAGCGTGGCCTCGGGTACGGCGCCGCCGCCCAGCTTCTTCATCAGGAGCTCCACCGCTCGCTCGCCCACCTCGGCGGAGGGCAGGGCGACCGAGGTGACGGGGACGCGGACGGATTCGGCGAGTTCGTCGGGGCAGATGGCGGTGACGGAGAGGTCGCCGGGGACCCGCAGACCGAGCTGCTCGAAGGCCTCGATGAGCGGTTCGAGGATCGGCTCGTTGTGGACGACCACCCCGGTCAACGCCGGTTGTTCGCGCAGGAGTTGTTCGGCTACCAGACGGGCGGCCGCGGGCGAGGCCTCGCAGGGGTGCACGGAGGAGGACAGCCCGCTGCGGTCGGCGGCGGCCGTGAAGCCCTGCACCACGCGCTGGGCGAACGCGGTCTGCCGCACGTACACCTCGGGCGGCGACCCGACCAGCGCCACCACCCGGTGCCCGAGCCGCGCCAGATGCTCCACGCACGCCTCACCGGCCGCCTTGAAGTCGAGGTCGATGCAGGTCAGACCCTCGGAGTCGGCAGGGAAGCCGATCAGTACGGACGGCCGTTCCAGCGAGCGCAGCAACGGCAGCCGCGGCTCACGCAGTTGGACGTCCATCACGATCAGCGCGTCCACCAGCGCCGTGTCCGCCACCCGCCTGAGCCCCTCCTCGCCCTCCTCCTGCGTCAGCAGCAGCACGTCGTGGTCGTGCTTGCGGGCCGTCGTCACCACCGACACCGCGAACTGCATCACCACCGGGACGTGGATGCCCGCCCGTAACGGGATCACGAGTGCCAGGACGTTCGACCTGCTGCTGGCCAGGGCGCGGGCGCCCGCGTGCGGCCGGTAGCCCAGCTCGCGGGCGGCCGCCTCGACCCGCTGCCGGGTCTCCTCGGAGATCGGGCGCTTGCCGCTGAGCGCGTAGGACACGGTGCTCGGGGAGACCCCGGCGTGCCGTGCCACATCGGTGATCTTCACCATCAGCCCAGCTCCAGGGAGAGGAAGCCGGTACCCGCCTGTGCCCGCGCCGTCCGCTCCCCGGCGGCGAGGCTCCACTCCGCCACCGGCTCACCGCACGAGGCCCGCAGCGTGTCCCCTTCGCGTACGACGGTGAAGGTCACGTCCCCCACCTGCACCGTCACCTGCGCGCCCCGCTCCAGGCCGTAGGCCCGCAGGGTGACCCCGTCGGCATGGTCGTAGTCGGGGCGGTCGGCCACGGCGCCCACCGGGATCACCGTGCCCGGCCGTACCAGCAGGGGCACGCTCAGGAAGCCGTGCCGTTCGCGCACCCAGCGCGGCCCGGTCACCGTCCGCCCGCTCAGGAAGTGCGTCCAGGTGCCCTCGGGCACGTAATAGGACACGTCTCCCTCGTCGTCGAAGACCGGCGCGACCAGCAGATCCGGCCCCAGCATGTACTGCCGCTCCAGATGCGCGCACCCCGGATCGTCCGGGAACTCCAGCACCATCGCCCGCATCATGGGCACGCCCTCGGTGTGGGCGGTGCGCGCGGCCTCGTACAGATACGGCATGAGCCGGAGCTTCAGCCGGGTGAACTGCCGCAGCACGTCCACCGACTCCTCGTCGAACAGCCAGGGCACGCGGTAGGAGGAGCTGCCGTGCAGCCGGCTGTGGGACGACAGCAGTCCGAAGGCCAGCCACCGCTTGAACAGGGCCGGGGTCGGGGTCCCCTCGAAGCCGCCGATGTCATGGCTCCAGTAGCCGAAGCCGGACAGGCCGAGCGAGAGCCCGCCGCGCAGTGACTCGGCCATCGACTCGTAGGTCGCCTCGCAGTCGCCGCCCCAGTGCACCGGGAACTTCTGGCTGCCGGTCGTCGCCGAGCGGGCGAAGAGCACGGCCTCGCCCTCGCCGCGGTGCTTGCGCAGCACGTCGAAGACGGTGCGGTTGTAGAGGTACGTGTAGTAGTTGTGCATCCGCTCCGGGTCGGAGCCGTCGGACCACTCCACGTCGACGGGTACCCGCTCGCCGAAGTCGGTCTTGAAGCAGTCCACGCCCTGCGCGAGCAGTGCCTCCAGCTTCGAGGCGTACCAGTCGCGGGCGGCCGGGCTGGTGAAGTCGACCAGTGCCATGCCCGGCTGCCACATGTCCCACTGCCAGACGCTCCCGTCGGGCCGCTTCAGCAGATGGCCGAGCGCCTTGCCCTCAGCGAAGAGAGGGGAGCGCTGGGCGATGTACGGGTTGATCCAGACGCAGACGCGCAGGCCGCGCGCCTTCAGCCGGGCCAGCATGCCCTCCGGGTCGGGGAAGACCCGCGGGTCCCACTGGAAGTCGCACCACTGGAACTCCCGCATCCAGAAGCAGTCGAAGTGGAAGACGGAGAGCGGGAGTTCACGTTCCCGCATGCCCTCGATGAAGGACGTCACCGTCTCCTCGTCGTACGAGGTCGTGAAGGACGTCGACAGCCACAGGCCGAACGACCAGGCGGGCGGCAGGGCCGGCCGGCCGGTGAGGGCCGTGTACTTGCGGAGGATCTCCTTGGGGCCGGGGCCGTAGATGACGTAGTACGTCAGCTCCTGGGTCTCCGCGCTGAACTGGACCCGGGACACCGCCTCCGAACCGACCTCGAAGGACACCTTGCCCGGGTGGTCGACGAAGACGCCGTAGCCCGCGTCCGTCAGATAGAACGGGACGTTCTTGTAGGCCTGCTCGGTGGCGGTGCCGCCGTCGGCGTTCCAGATGTCGACGACCTGGCCGTTCTTGACCAGTGGGCCGAAGCGCTCGCCGAGGCCGTACACGGACGTACCGACTGCAAGGCCCAGCTGTTCCCGCAGGTAGTGCGCCCCCTCCGCGTTCCGCATGATGCCCATGCCCTTGGGGCCGCTGGAGGTGAGGGTGCGGCCGTCGGCGAGGAAGTCGACGTGCCAGGAGCCGGTACGGGCCACTCGGACCGACAGGGCGCCGGAGGTGAGGGTCGCGTGCTCGTCGTCGTAGCCGACCTGTGGGGCGAACTCTTCCTCCGCGAGGTCGAATTCGGGGCCCCGCGGTTGCTCGCCCTCGAAGTGGGTGAAGGTGAGGCCGATGACGTCGGGCATCGGGGTGTGTGCGCTGATCGTCACGACCGGTCCCTTCAGCAGGTCGCCGCGGTGGCGGATGGGCTGGGTCGGCGCATGGATCTCCAGCGAGCCGCCCGTGGCCGTGACGTCGAGAACCTCGACGGGGTGGGCCGCGGTGACTCCCTCGCGCAGCAGCCAGTAACCATCGGTGAACTTCACGTGGGGGGTCCTTACTTGACGGCACCGACGGCGATGCCGCGGGTGAGGGTCCGCTGGAAGACGAGGAAGAACACGATCGCCGGGAGCACGCCGAGCAGGGCCGCCGCATTGGTCATCGTGGCGTCCATCAGGCGCTGGCCCTGGAGGACGCCGAGGGCCACCGACACCGTCTGGTTGTCGTTGGAGATCAGCATCACCAGGGGGAGCAGGAACTCGTTCCAGGTCCAGATGAAGAAGAAGACCAGGAGCACGCCGATGGTCGGCCGGCTGACCGGGACGACGATCCGCCACAGCACCTGCCACTTGTTCGCACCGTCGATGCGGGCCGCCTCGATGATCTCGCGGGGGAACTGGCCCAGCACCGACGAGAGCAGATACGTGCCGAAGGCCGCCTGGATCACCGTGAAGACGATGATCACGCTCAGCCTGGTGTCGTACAGGCCGGCTTGCTTGGCCAGGTAGTAGATCGGGTAGACCAGCGCCTCCTGCGGCAGCACGTTGGCGAGCACGAAGAAGGCCAGGACCCAGGTGCGGCCCTTGATCCGGCCGATGCCGATCGCATACGCGTTGAGGACGGAGAGGATCACCGCGAGCACGGCCACCGAGCCGCTGATCAGCACCGAGTTGACCAGCTTCCGGCCGAAGTCGACGCGTTGCCAGAAGCTCTTCAGGCCGTCCAGATACAGGCCCTCGGGCAGGCTGAGCGGGCCGTGCTGGGAGTACTCGGCCGGCGACTTGAACGCGTTGACCGCGACGATCAGGAACGGCACCACCATGAACAGGGCGGCGATGCACAGGGCGATCAGCACCGGGTAGCGGCGCAGGGCGGTCGTCATGTGCGGTCCCCTTCCTCGTCGCGGGTCTGGAGCTTCAGGAGGACCAGGGACAGCGCGAGGATGATCACCGTCAGGATCGTGGAGATCGCCGCGCCGTAGCCGACCTGGGTCTTCTCGAAGAAGGTGGAGAAGGAGAAGTAGGACGGGACGTCGGTCGCGCCGCCCGGGCCGCCCTTGGTCAGCACGTAGACCGCCCCGAACACCTTGAGCGCGGCGATCGTGCACCAGGTCAGGACGACGTAGATCTCCGGGCGGATCTGCGGCAGCGTGATGTGCCAGAAGCGGCGCCACCAGCCCGCGCCGTCCAGCTCGGCCGCCTCGTACAGCTGCGGGTCGACGCGTTGCAGGCCCGCCATGAACACCACCAGCGGGAAGCCGATCTGCACCCAGACCATCACTCCCATCACGCTGTACAGCGCGATGTCGGGGTCACCGAGCCAGTCCTGCTGCCAGCTGCCGAGTCCGACCGCCTTCAGCAGTTCGTTCAGGGAGCCGTTGTCGGGGGCGAGGATCCAGCTCCAGACGATCCCGGCGACCGCGATCGGCAGCACCTGCGGGAGGTAGAAGCAGGCGCGCAGCACCGCGGCCCACCTGGATCCGAAGTGCTTGCCGATGTAGTCGAACAGGGCGGCCGCCAGGACGAGACCGATCATCGTCGGTACGACCGCCATGGCGACGACCATGAACAGGCTGTGCCGGAACGACGCCCAGAACTCCGCGTCGTCCATCAGCTCGCGGTAGTTGGCGAGCCCGGTCCACTTGGGGCTGCCGATGCCCTGCCACTCCGTGAAGCTGACGCCCGTGTTCATCAGGAACGGGACGACGATGATCGCCGTGAAGGCCAGGATGCCGGGGAGCAGGAACAGGGCGTACGAGTCGCGGGTACGGGGGCGGCGCGGGCCGGCGTCCGGGTGCTTGTCGACGGCCCGCGCACCCCGTTCGACGGTCACCGTCATTTCGTCGGCGCGCCCTTGTCGTAGGCCTGCTGAAGTGCGCTGAGGTAGGCGGCCGGTTTCTCGCTGCCCGTCATCAGCTTCTGCGTCTCGGAGACGAGGACGTCGTAGAAGCCGTTCACCGGCCAGTCCGGGTAGAAGGCCAGGCCGTCACGCCCGCTGAGGGTGTTGAAGTTGGCGATGAGCTGCTTGGACTTCGGGTCCGTGATGGCGGAGGTGTCGGCCGCGACCGGGATGCCGCCCTTGTTGCCGAGCAGGTTCTGGATCTTCTTCGACATGGTGATGTCGATGAAGTCGTAGGCCAGGTCCTTGTTCTTGGCGTTCTTGGGGACCACCCAGATGTTCCCGCCCGAGCCGAGGGTCAGGTTCGAGCCGGGCCACAGGGTGGTGTCCCAGTCGAACTTGGCCTCCTGCTGGAAGCGGCCGTACCACCAGCTGCCGGAGAACAGGATCGGTGCCTTGCCCTGGATCCAGGAGACGCCCGCGTCCTCGGCCTTGGTGCTGGTGGACTTCTTGCTGATGTAGCCCTTCTTCACCCAGTCGGCGAAGGTGTTCGCCGCGTACGTCCAGGCCGTGTCGTGGAAGTCGGTCTTGCCCTTGTACAGCTCGTACTTGTCGACCCAGGAGCGGTCGGCCTTGGAGAGGGCCAGCTGGTAGAGGTACTGCTGGGCCATGTACTCGGCGCCCGCGTTGGCGAGCGGGGTGACGCCCTTGGCGACGAACTTGTCCATGGCGGCCGTCAGTTCGTCGAACGTCTTCGGCTCGCTGATCCCGTACTTCTTGAAGAGATCCTTGTTGTAGAAGACCATCGTGTACTCGGCGTAGTTGGGGACGCCGTACCAGTTGCCGGAGCCCATGACGCCGTTGGTGTCGTACCTGCTGGTCGTGCGGACGCCCGCGCTGAGCTTCTTGTCCCAGCCGAGCTTGGTGGCCTCGGCCGTCAGATCGGTCAGCAGGCCCTGTTTCGCGAGAGCGCCCGCGGTCGCGTTGCCCTTGTTGTACTCCATGATGTCGGGCACGTCGGAGGAGTTAAGGATCATGGGCGCCGTCTTCTGGATCTGTTCGAAGCCCTTCTCCTCGAACTTCACCTTGACGCCCGGGTGTTTCGCCTCGAACTCCTTGATCGCCTCGTTCCAGGCCACGCCCATCGCGCTGTCGGGACCCTCGTAGTGCCAGAGCTTGAGCGTCTTGGCGTCGGAGGACCCGCTGTCCGAGCCGCCGCATGCCGTGACCAGCAGCGATCCGCCGAGGAGCGCGGCCGTGACCGTCATCACACGCCTTCGTGCCGTCAACATCCCGTGCCTCCTGGAGAGCCGGATGGGTAGTCGGGGCGTCACGCGGCGGTCGGATCCGGTCGTCGAATCGATTCGATGCGTGACGTCGAAGCGCTTCGACGGGCGAAGGTATGTGCGGGCCGTGGTCGCGTCAATGGATCGGACGGGAATTGCTGTCCGGGGCCATGAGGATCTGGTGGGCGAGTGCGATCAACAGCGCCGCGGCGGCCGCTGTCACCGGCACCCCGAACCCGGCCGTCGGGGCCACGTGGTCCACCAGCCGGCCACCGGTCGCGGAGCCGCAGGCGATCCCGCCGAGCAGGCCGGTCACCGCGAGGGTCATGCCCTCGTTGAGGCTGCCCTCGGGGGTGCGCCGCTGCACCAGCGTCATCGTCGTGACCATGGTCGGAGCGGTCGCCATGCCCGCGACCAGCAGTGCGCCCGCCAGCAGCAGGAGCGAGCCGGTGAGGGCGGCGGCGAGGAGGGGGAGGGTCAACAGGGTGGTCATCGCGGCGATGCACCACGGCAGTCGGGCATCGGCGGGACCGCTCGGCTCGAGGGCTCCGTACAGCAGACCCGCCCCGCACGAACCGGCCGCCTGCAACGCGAGCACGAGGCCCGCAGCCGAACGGTGTCCCTGTGCGTCCGCGAACGCGATCGTGACGACCTCCATGGAGCCGAACACCGCGCCCATGGCGAGACAGACGGCGAGCAGCGGGGGCATTCCGGGCGCACGGAACGGGGACCTGGCGCGGGCCTGGCGCCGTACCGGCGGCTCGGTCGAGCGCTGCGCGGCGAACACCAGCATGCCGGCGAGCAGCAGCACCGCCCCCACCAGCGTGCCCGCCTCCGGGAAGAAGGTCCCGCACAGGAAGGCCGCGAGCACCGGGCCCAGCATGAAGCAGAGCTCGTCGGCGGCCTGTTCGAAGGAGTTCGCGGTGTGCAGCGCGCCGTCGTCGCCCTTCAGCAGATGGGCCCAGCGGGCGCGGGACATGCCGCCGATGTTCGGGGTCGTCGCGGTGGCGGCGTAGGAGGCGAACAGAGTCCAGGCGGGGGCGCCGAAGTGCACACAGAGCAGGAGGGCGAGGGAGCCGAGGGCCGCGATCACCGTGGCGGGTACGGCGATCCGGGCCTGTCCGTAACGGTCGACGAGCCGCGCGGTCCACGGCGCCACCACGGCCGTCGCCGCGAGGCCGGTCGCGGTGACGGCGCCGGCGAGGGCGTACGAGCCGCGCGCGCCGGAGACCATCACGACCGCGCTCACGCTGAACATGCCCATCGGGAGCCGCGCCAGCAGATTCCCGAAGGTGAAGGCGCGGGCGCCCCGGGTGGCGAGGAGTCGGCGGTAGGGACCGGGCGGACGGTCGCGGGTGCGGGGGCCGAAGTCGACGGCGACGAGGGTGTCGGCGGTGACGGTGAACAACGGGGCCGTGTGCGGAGTCGGTTGCGGCATGGGCACTACGGTCGCCCGTGGGTGATCAAGGGGTCCAACACCTTCTCCGCACAAATTCACGCATCTGTGGTGTAAGTCCTGTTGTACGTTCGCCGGATGCCCGCGACCAGCCATCTCGACCCCCGCCTTCTGCGTGCCTTCCTCGCCGTCGCCGAGGAACTGCACTTCACACGTGCCGCCGCCCGGCTCTACGTCGCCCAGCAGGCGCTCAGCCGGGATGTGCGGCGCCTGGAGCGGGAGCTCGGGGCCGAGCTGTTCGTGCGCAGCACCCGGCAGGTGACGCTCACGGCCGACGGTGAGCGGCTGGTGCCGTACGCGCGCCGGGCGCTTCAGGCGCAGGACGAGCTGCTGGCCGCCTTCGGGCAGGCCAGGCCGCTGCTGGTCGACCTCAACTACCGGGGCGCGGCCACCGCGCGCCGCGTCCTGCACCGCGCCCGCGAACTCGCCCCCGACCACGAGCTGATGGCCCGTTACGAGAGCGGGCTGACCGGCGCGGCGGAGGAACTGCTCGCCGGGCGGCTCGACGCGTCGTTCGGCCGCTTCGCAGGCCTGGACCCGGTGCTGCGGGCCCGGCTGGAGCACCAGCCGGTGCGCTACGAGCCGATGGCGGTCGTGCTGCCCGAAGACCACCGGCTGGCCGAGCTGGACGCGGTGCCGCTCGCCGCGCTGGCGGGGGAGACGGTGTACGCGGGAGCGGGAAATCCGCGGACACCGGAGTGGACGGATCTCGCCCGTCGGCTGTTCGACGGCCGGGGCATCGAGATCGCGCCGCCCGTTCCGCTGGCCGTGGGGGAGGAGGAGTTCGAGCGGATCATGGCCAAGACGCGCAACCCGATCCTCGCCGTGGTGGAATTTCCGGCCATGCCAGGGAGGGTGCTGCGGCCCTTGACCGATCCTGTGCCGCTGTCGCCGGTGTCACTTGTGTGGCGGAAGGGGCTGGTGCACCCGGCATTCGATGCGCTTCGACGGGCGGCGGCCGAACTGTCGGCGGAGGAGGCGTGGCTTGGGGTGCCCTCCGATGGATGGTTTCCAGGCATCGACGCGGACGTCATGCCCGCCGGGGCCCGGCGGAACCGCTGACCGGACACGAACGGGCGGCGCACTCCGACGCGTTGTCGGTGTACGCCGCACTGGGGTGGGACGGTTGTGCGGGGTGGCCCGCGCTCTCATGACGGTTACTTCGGCTCGCTGTTGAACTTCGATGCCGACCAGAAGTAGCCGAGGACCGCGAGGCCGACGCACCAGGCGATGGCGAGCCAGCCGTTGTGGCCGATCGGGGTGCCGAGGAGGAGTCCGCGCAGGGTCTCGATGGCGGGAGTGAAGGGCTGGTACTCGGCGATCGGCTGGAACCAGCCCGGCATGGTGTGCAGGGGGACGAAGGTGCTGGAGATGAGCGGGAGGAAGATCAGCGGCATCGCGTTGTTGCCGGCGGCCTCGGCGTTCGGGCTGACCAGGCCCATCCCGACCGCGATCCAGGTGAGCGCCAGGGCGAACAGCGTGACCAGCCCGAAGGCGGCGACCCACTCCAGGACGGTGGCGTCGGTGGAGCGGAAGCCGATGGCCACGGCGACCGCGCCGACCAGGACCACGCTCATCAGGCACTGCAGCACGCTGCCGATCACGTGCCCGATGAGCACCGACCCGCGGTGGATGGCCATGGTGCGGAAGCGGGCGATGATGCCCTCGGTCATGTCCGTGGAGACGGACACCGCGGTGCCGATCGTGGTGGAGCCGACGGTCATCAGCAGCAGGCCCGGCACGAGGTAGGCGATGTAGTCGGAGCGGTCGGCGCCGCCGCCGAGGCCGGCGCTCATCGCGTCTCCGAAGATGTAGACGAAGAGCAGCAGCAGCATGACCGGGGTGAGCAGCAGGTTCAGGGTGAGTGACGGGTAGCGGCGGGCGTGCAGCAGATTGCGCCGCAGCATCGTGGAGGAGTCGCGCACGGCGAGGGAGATCCGGGTCGGGCGGGCGGGAGCCAGAGGGGCGCTCATCGCAGGGCCTCCTTGGGGTGGGTGCTGCTGGTCAGGGCGAAGAAGACGTCGTCGAGGTCGGGGGTGTGCACGGTCAGCTCGTCGGCCTCGACGCCGGCCGAGTCCAGCCGGTCGAGGATGGAGCGCAGTTCGCGCTGGCTGCCGTCGCTGGGGATCCGCAGGGCGAGGGCTTCGTCGTCCCGGGCCGCCTCGGCCAGGGCGGAGGCGGCGCTCTGATACGCGGCCGGGTCGGTGAAGCGGAGCCGTACATGGCCGCCGGGGACGATCCGCTTGAGCTGCTCGGCGGTGCCTTCGGCGGCGATCCTGCCGTCGTGGAGGACGGCGATACGGTCGGCGAGCTCGTCGGCCTCGTCCAGGTACTGGGTGGTGAGGAAGACGGTGACGCCGTCGCCTGTGACGAGGTCGCGGATGATCTGCCACATGGTGTGCCGCGAGCGCGGGTCGAGACCGGTGGTCGGCTCGTCGAGGAAGATGATCCGCGGACTGCCGACCAGGGTCATGGCGATGTCGAGGCGGCGCTTCATGCCGCCGGAGTAGGTGGAGGCGGGCTTCTTCGCGGCCTCGGTGAGGTCGAAGCGCTCCAGGAGTTCGGCGGCGACCTGCTGCCCCTCCCGCCTGGGGAGGTGGTGCAGGTCCGCCATCAGGAGCATGTTCTCCTCGCCGGTGATCAGGTTGTCGACGGCGGAGAACTGCCCGGTGACGCCGATCGCGGCGCGCACGGCCTGCGCGTCGGTGGCGAGGCTGTTGCCGCCGACGTACAGGTCGCCGGCGTCGGCGCCGACGAGGGTGGAGAGGATCTTGACGGCGGTGGTCTTGCCGGCGCCGTTCGGGCCGAGCAGGGAGAAGATCGTTCCTTCCGCGACGGCCAGATCGATGCCGTCGAGGACGGTCTTGTCCCCGTAGGACTTGCGCAGCCCGTTCGCTGAGATGGCCAGGTCGGTCATGGGAAGTGCTCCTTCGAAGGCTGGGAGGCCGCGGGCGGTCAGAGGCTGCGGGCGGTGATGTCACCGGAGGAAGTGGTGGCGCGGATGTCGAGTTCGGCGGTGCCGTCGTTCTTGAGCGCGTTGCTGATGCGCCCGTGGCCGGTGCCGGCGTCCAGGACGGCGGAGACACCGGCCGCGGCGCCGACCGAGATGTCGCCGGACTGGGTGCGCAGGGTCACCGTGCCGCGTACGGCCTCGCCGATCCGGATGTCGCCCCGTGCGGTGCTGATCTCGGCGGGGCCGCCCAGCCGGCCGACCTCGACGTCGCCGTCGACCGCGGTGAGGCGGAGGCTCGCGGCCTCGTCGATCTTGATCTGGCGGTAGGCGCCTTCGAAGACGACGTCACCGAGCCGGCCGACGGTCCGCAGCTCGGCGCCGGCCGTCCTCGCCTCGACGTGGGAGCCGGCGGGCAACTGGACGGTGACCTCCACGGATCCCGAGGGGCCGAGGTACTGGTTCTTCGCCGGCTTCGCCTCGACCCGCAGAATCCCGTCCCGGTAGACGGCCTCCAGCTGCTCGGCCGCCTTCACATCGCGGTTCCGGGAGGCGTTGGCGGGCCGGACCTCGACCGTGGTGTCGGTCCGGTCGGCGGCGATGAACTGGATGCGTCCGGCGGGGATGTCGAGGACGGCGGAGACGACGGCGGGGGTGTCGAACTTCTGCATGGTGCTCTCCTTCGTGTACAGCGGGCGCTCTGTCGGCCCGCTGTTTCTGATAGTGGAAAGCTACGTTGCGTTCATGGATCGAGCAACATGCTTGTTGCGTAGAAAGGCAATCAATGCAGGTGAGAGCAGGTAAATCGTTGCAACGGTTCAAAATTTAATGCAACGTCAGCACTCTGATCATTGCAATGGGATGAAGGTGAACGCTAGAGTGGGGGCGCCGAAGCGGGCGTACGAAGGAGAAGACGATGCCGGGAGGCAGGCTCACCCAGCAGGACCGCCAGCAGATCGCGCTCGGGCTGGCCGACGGCCTCGCCTACGCGGAGATCGCCCGACGCCTGGACCGCCCGACCTCGACCATCACGCGCGAGGTGCTGCGCAACGGCGGCCCCACCGCCTACCGCGCCGAGCTCGCCCACCGCGCGACGGCACACCGCGCCCACCGCCGCAAGCAGGCCGCACCCCGGAGCTCGCAGGCATCCCCCCAGCCCTACGGGCGTGACGCCGAGGCGGTGCGCGCGTACGAGGAGACGCTCGCCACCGTGTTCGTGCAGTCGGGCACGCCGCAGATGATGGCCCGGGTACTGGCCGCCGTCTGCCTCAGCGACGCCGGCAGCCTCACCGCCGCCGAACTCGTACAGCGCCTCCAGGTCAGCCCGGCGTCCATCTCCAAAGCGGTCGCGTTCCTCGAGGAACAGGGCATGATCCGACGGGAACGCGACGCACGCCGCCGGGAACGGTACGTCGTCGACTCCGACGTCTGGTACCAGTCGATGATGGCCAGCGTCCGCGGCACCGCCCAGGTCGCCGAGACCGCACGGCAGGGCGTCGCCGTCCTCGGCGCCGGCACCCCGGCCGCCGTCCGCCTGGAGAACATCGCCCGCTTCCTCGACTTCGTCTCGGAGAGCATCGCCAGGGCAGCGGACCAGGCGCGGGACGTGCTGCATACGCGGCCCGAAACGGGTTCGGGCGGCAACGCGGAGCCACGTTCGGATCCCTGACGGACAGGTTCGGATCACTCATTGAGGTGAGGCGACCACGTTTTCCCCTGGGTACGCTGAACCGACAGTCGAGACTCCGTCCCATGGGAGCACCGATGAGCGCCGCATCCGACGACAGGTTGGACGACGAGCCCGCGTACCGCTGGCCCGTCCCGCCCCCCGGGGGCTGGACCGCGGACGACCTCGACCGGATTCCGGGCCTCCCGCCGCACACGGAGTTGATCGACGGGAGTCTCGTCTTCATGAGTCCGCAGACCGCATTCCACGTTCGGTGCATGCGCCTGCTTGAGCACACTCTTCTCGGACAGGCGCCGGATCACCTGGATGTCATGCGGGAGATGACGGTCAAGCTGGATGCGAAGAACCGGCCCGAGCCGGACATCCTGGTCCTCCCCCTGGAGGCGACCACCGGACCCGACCAGACCTGGTACAAGCCCGAGGACGTCATCCTCGCCGTCGAAGTAGTCTCCGCCGACTCCCGGGAGCGCGACCGCGAGGTCAAGCCCCGCAAATACGCGGCCGCCGGCGTTCCGCACTTCTGGCGGGTCGAGCAGGACGACGACAAGGGATACCCCGTCGTGTACGTCTACGAGCTAGACCCCGCCACCAAGTCCTACGGCCTCACCGGCATCTTCCACGACAGGCTCAAGGTCTCCGTGCCCTTCGACATCGAGATCGACCTGACGGCCGTCGACCGCCGCGGTCGATGAAACCTCGCCGCCCGTTCGTGATCCTTCACGGAGACCTCTTCGTAATGCGGAGGTCTTCGTAACGTACGGCCGCAGAACCTCTCATCCCCCCTCCGCCCGGGGTGAGAGCAAAGTTCCTTTCCGGTCACCCAGTGCCACAGGCCGGAAACGCTGCCTCCCTACCTTCGGGACTCATCACCGCTCATCTGCCCCAAGCACGACCGAGCCCCGGAGCACCGTGGAGGCGTCATGACAGCCCCTAGCACAGCCCCCGCACCCAGCAGGGGAGGCCGCTGGATCCAGCAGTGGGATCCCGAGGACGAGACCTTCTGGAACGAGACCGGAGAGAAGATCGCCAAGCGGAACCTGCTCTTCTCCGTTCTCTCCGAGCACATCGGGTTCTCGATCTGGACCCTGTGGTCCGTGCTGGTGCTCTTCATGGGCCCCGAGTACGGGCTCACCCCGGCCGACAAGTTCCTGCTGACCTCGATGGTCACCCTGGTCGGCGCGGTCGTCCGCGTCCCCTACACCTTCGCCGTCGCCATCTTCGGCGGCCGGAACTGGACGATCATCTCGGCCAGTCTGCTGCTCATCCCGACGATCGCCGCGTTCACGGTGATGAAGCCGGGAACCTCCTTCGACACCTTCCTCTGGATCGCCCTGCTGGCCGGCATCGGCGGCGGCAACTTCGCCTCCTCCATGACCAACATCAACGCCTTCTTCCCGCTCCGTAAGAAGGGGTGGGCGCTCGGCCTCAACGCGGGCGGTGGCAACATCGGCGTGGCAGCGATCCAGCTCGTGGCCCTCGCGGTCATCGGCGCGAGCGGCGGGCCGCGCGTGCTGCTCGGGATCTACATCCCGCTGATCGTGGTCGCCGCCATCCTCGCCGCACTGTTCATGGACAACATCGAGAACGTCAAGAACGACACCGGCGCCGCCAAGGACGCCGTGAAGGACGCCCACACCTGGATCATGTCCGTCCTCTACATCGGGACGTTCGGCTCCTTCATCGGCTACAGCTTCGCCTTCGGGCAGGTGCTGACGAACCAGTTCGGCCGTACGCCGCTGCAGGCCACGTACCTCACCTTCATGGGCCCGCTGCTGGGCTCGCTGATCCGTCCGGTGGGCGGCTGGCTCGCCGACAAGTACGGCGGCGCGAAGATCACCCTCTACAACTACGTCGCCATGGGCGCCGCGACCGCGGTCCTCGTCGTCGCCAGCATGCAGAAGTCGCTGCCGCTGTTCGTCGTCGCCTTCGCGGTCCTGTTCTCGCTCACCGGCATCGGCAACGGATCCACGTTCAAGATGATCCCTGGCATCTTCCAGACCAAGGCCCTCGCCAAGGGGCTGGAAGGTGAGGAGGCGGCCAAGTACGGGCGCCGGCTCTCCGGGGCGTCCATGGGTCTCATCGGCGCGGTCGGGGCCCTCGGCGGCGTCGGCATCAACCTGGCCTTCCGGCAGTCCTTCCTCTCCTACGGTTCCGGCACCGGCGCATTCGTCGCCTTCCTCGGCTACTACGCCCTGTGCTTCGCTGTGACCTGGGCCGTATACCTTCGACGCCCGGCCGCGGCGGTGCGGTCCGAGGCTGCCGCAGAGGCGAAGCCGCAGCTCAGCTACGCCGAGGTGTGACGTAACACCAGCGACATGTAGCCGAACCGAGCCTGTCACGGACCGTTGACAGGCTCGATCGGCATGCCAGGCAGTACCGCCGTACTGCATGTACGACGACTCTTCGGGACGAGAGCCATGTACGAGGAACAGCAGCGACCGGATCCGGGCCGGCAGAGCCCCCTGGCGGGATTCACCGTGGGCGTGACCGCCGCCCGGCGGGCCGACGAGCTGGGCGCGCTGCTGCAGCGACGGGGAGCCGCCGTCCTGCATGCACCCGCCCTGCGCATCGTGCCGCTCTCCGACGACAGCGAACTGCTCGCGGTGACGAAGGACCTGATCGACCAGGCGCCGGACGTGGTGGTCGCCACGACCGCCATCGGCTTCCGTGGGTGGGTCGAGGCCGCCGAGGGATGGGGGCTCGGCGAGCCGCTCCTCGACCGGCTGCGGCATGTGGAGCTGCTGGCGCGCGGACCCAAGGTCAAGGGTGCGATACGGGCCGCCGGGCTGACCGAGAAGTGGTCGCCGTCGAGCGAGTCCATGGCCGAGGTGCTGGACCGGCTCCTCGAGGAGGGCGTCGACGGGCGCCGTATCGCCGTACAGCTGCACGGCGAGCCGCTGCCCGGTTTCGTGGAGTCGCTGCGGGCCGCGGGAGGGGAGGTCGTCGGGGTCCCGGTGTACCGGTGGATGCCGCCGGAGGACCTGGCGCCGCTGGACCGGCTGCTGGACGCCGCGGTCTCCCGGGGCCTTGACGCGATCACCTTCACCAGCGCGCCCGCCGCCGTGTCGCTGCTGAACCGGGCCGAGGAGCGCGGGATGCTGCCCGAGCTGCTCGCCGCCCTCCACCACGACGTGCTGCCGGCCTGCGTCGGCCCCGTCACCGCGCTGCCGCTGCAGGCTCACAGCCTCGACACGATCCAGCCCGAACGCTTCCGGCTCGGGCCCCTGGTCCAGCTGCTGTGCCAGGAGCTCCCGAACCGGGCGCGGTCCCTGCCCATCGCCGGGCACCGGGTGGAGATCCGCGGCCATGCGGTGCTCGTGGACGGCGACCTCAAGCCCGTACCGCCCGCCGGGATGTCGCTGCTGCGGGCGCTGTCGCGGCGGCCGGGCTGGGTGGTGGCCCGGGCGGAACTGCTGCGGGCGCTGCCCGGTGCCGGACGCGACGAGCACGCGGTGGAGACCGCGATGGCTCGGCTGCGGACGGCTCTCGGTGCGCCGAAGTTGATCCAGACGGTGGTGAAGCGGGGGTATCGGCTGGCGTTGGATCCCGCAGCGGACGCGAAGTACGCGGACGTGTGACCCTGCGCGAGCCTGCGGGCAGTCGTGCCGCTGGGGCGGCTCCCGACCCAAAGAAAGGCGGCACCCCCCGCAGCGCCGGGTTGCGCAGCCTGCCTGTGGCTCACCCCGATGCCGGTACAGGCTCACGCCCGTAGAGAAGCAGCGCCCGCACCAAACACCCCACCGCCACCGTCGACACAACCGCCCGCACCACATTCCACGCCACCCACACGTGCTCGAAGTGCTCCCGTGCCGCCGTCGGATCCTTCATGTGCGCCAGGTCGTTGTTGAGCGGGATGTTGACGGCGACCGTGGTGAGGAAGCCGAGCGCGTAGGCCGCCAGGGCCGTCCACACCCACCAGCGGTACGGCTGCCCGCGCAGCTGCCACGAGGAGATTGCCGTGAGCAGCAGCGCCCCCATGAAGCTGAGGAAGAACACCGGGTTCTGGATCACGTCGTTGATGTTCCGCATCACCTCGACGTAGACCCGGTCCTCGCTGCGGGCCAGCGCCGGCATCACGCAGCACGCGAAGATGTAGTAGACGCCCGCGATCAGGCCCGTCGCGACCGTGGCCGCACCCAGTACGAATCCCGTGCTCCTGCTGTGGGTTGTCATGCCCTCCAGTCAACGGACGGCGGCGCGGCCGGAACATCGCCGAGAAGCGCAGCCGCATAAGCGCGCGTCCAGCCGTCGCCCTGTCCACCGGCGGTACGGGGTCTTCCGGCCGCGCCAGCGGGAAGGCACTGTAAGAGGGATCGGTTGCTTCAGCCCTCAGGTTCCCGAGCCAGGCGGTGACAGGCACATGGCACTGGGTACGGCCACGGTCGCGTACGAGCTGCGGTTCGACGCCGGGCGGATCTGTCTCGACCTCCTCGCCACCACCCATCCCGAGGAGCGGTTCGACTCCCTCGAGGTGCTGTGCGCCTGGATCACCGGGGCAGGCCTGGTGCCCGCGACCACCCCGCTGACCCATGCCGACCCGTCCTGGCTGACCGGCTTTTGTGAACTGCGCGGACAGATCGGGCAGTTGGTGCACGCGGGACTCGCGCAGGCGCTGCTCAGGCCGTCGTACGACATCGCGCTCGCCCGCGTGAACGAGATCGCCCGTGTCTCACCTCCCGCCCCACGCGCCGTGCGGAGCGAGGACGGCTCGCTCGTACGTGAGTTGGACGGCCCGCCCGAGTGCGCGGCGCTGCTCGGCGCGATCGCCCGGGACGCCGTGGAGCTCCTCACCGACCCCGTCGCACGGGCCGGTCTGCGGCAGTGCGAGGGGGACAACTGCCCGATCGTTTACGTGGATTCGTCCCGGGGGCGCAGGAGGCGCTGGTGCTCCAGTGAGGTCTGTGGGAACCGCGAAAGGGTGGCCCGGCACCGTCGGCGGGCGGCTGTGGCGCGCACCTGACGTCCGGTATGCGGCTTCTGCGAAGGAGTCGTCGAAGTGATTTCGATTACACACCGTTTACCTCATCCGTGACATGGGCAGCGGTTGCGATCTCGCCAATGTGGCGGAAATGTAAAGATCGCGGGGTGGGAATGTGCGCCCATGTCCACCTCGTCACGTCACTCAGAAGAAAACTGTCATCTCACGTTGAACATGACCTGGCCCACATCCGTACCCGTGGAGGAGCGACCGACTGGGGGAACCCCCGGACATCGGAGGTGGGCGTGCGCAAGGATTCCGTCGTGGCCAATGAACGTGGATCGAGGGCCCGACATCGCATGTCCCAGCCCTCGGAACCTGATGAGGAGCTGATGCGTGCGCTCTATCGCGAGCACGCCGGACCTCTCCTTGCATACGTACTGCGCCTGGTGGCCGGAGACCGGCAACGCGCCGAGGACGTGGTCCAGGAGACATTGATCCGTGCCTGGAAGAACGCCGGTCAGCTCAATCGGGCGACCGGATCTGTACGCCCCTGGCTGGTGACGGTCGCGCGCCGCATCGTCATCGACGGCCACCGCAGCCGGCAGGCCCGGCCGCAGGAGGTCGATCCGTCGCCGCTGGAGGTCATCCCCGCGGAGGACGAGATCGACAAGGCGCTGTGGTTGATGACGCTGTCGGACGCGCTGGACGACCTGACCCCGGCCCACCGGGAGGTGCTCGTCGAGACCTATTTCAAGGGGCGTACCGTCAACGAGGCCGCCGAGACGCTGGGCATTCCCAGCGGCACGGTGCGGTCCCGGGTGTTCTATGCCCTGCGGTCGATGAAGCTGGCACTGGAGGAGCGGGGGGTGACGGCGTGATGAGTGTTTACGGGGGAAACCAGGGATTCGGTACAGGTGGTTCGGGTATGTCTGGCTCCATGATGGGATCTCCGGGCCCGAGCGAACACGAGACGGTCGGCGCCTACGCTCTCGGCATCCTCGACGACGCCGAGGCAACCGCTTTCGAGGCACACCTCGCGACCTGCGAATGGTGCGCCCAGCAGCTCGACGAGCTGGCCGGGATGGAACCGATGCTCGCCGCCCTCGCGGACCTTCCGGGGACGGGTTCGCCCGCGATCGGGGAGTCCCTGTCCGCCAGGCCCAGCCCGCGGCTGGCGGAGAAGCTGGTCGACGAGGTCGCCGAGCGCCGGGCGCAGAAGCGCCGCAAGGGCTTCTATCTGGTGGCGGCCGCGGCAGCGCTGATCATCGGCGGTCCGCTGGGTGTCATGGCGGTCAACGGCGGCGGTGACTCGGGTACGACCGCCACACCGCTGGCGGCCGGAGCCAAGGCTGCCTTCGGCACCATCTCCGACAAGGTCTCCAACACGGACGCGTCCACCAAGGTCAAGGCGACCGTGGCGATGGAGCAGAAGGACTGGGGCACCTGGGGCGTCGTCGAGCTCAGCAACGTCAAGGGCCCGCTGAAGTGCTCGCTCATCGCCGTCGGCAAGAACGGCGAGCGCGAGACCATGTCCTCCTGGTCGGTCCCGAAGTGGGGCTACGGCATTCCGAACGGCAAGACCGAGGAGGCGAAGCAACCGCTCTACGCCCAGGGCGGCGCGGCCCTCAAGCCCAACGAGATCGACCATTTCGAGGTCATGACCTTCCAGGGCAAGAAGCTCGTCGAGGTCGACGCGTAGTTCTCGTGAAGATCGACGCGTAACTTACGTAGCTTTGCCGGGTCCCCTTCGCGTACGGTTGACGGCTGCCATGCACGTCAGAAGGGGGCCCGGTGGCCGCTCAGGCTCAACCCGAAACCGCCGTCGGCTCGGATCACGACTCCGTACGCGACCGAGAGATCAGCGTCGAACAGGAACACCTCGACCGGGTGTACCGGCGTCTCGAGGAGAAGATCCACGAGGCCGAGTTCCTGATGAACGACGCGGCCAAGCGCGGTCAGGTCGGCACGCCCGGCGCCCTCGCCGAGCGGGACGCACAGGTCTTCCGGGCGGGAATCCACCTCAACCGGCTCAACAACGAGTTCGAGGACTTCCTCTTCGGGCGGATCGACCTGCTGCTCGGCAAGGACGGCAAGAAGGGGCCCGACGGCGCCTACACCGCCGTAGAACCTGCCGAGGGCGCCGTGCGGGACGACGACACCGCCGATATCGCCGAGACCCTGCACATCGGGCGGATCGGTGTCCTGGACTCCGAGTACGCGCCGCTCGTCATCGACTGGCGGGCGCCCGCCGCCGCGCCCTTCTACCGCTCCACCCCGGTCGACCCCGGCCGGGTGGTGCGCCGCCGTGTCATCCGCTCCAAGGGCCGCAAGGTGCTCGGCGTCGAGGACGACCTGATGCGCCCCGAGCTCAAGGCCTTCCTCGACGGCGACGAGCTGCCCGTCATCGGCGACGGCGCCCTGATGGCCGCCCTGGGCCAGGCCCGCAGCCACACCATGCGGGACATCGTCGCCTCCATCCAGGCCGAACAGGACCTGGTCATCCGCGCGCCCGCCGCCTCGGTGACCTATGTCGAGGGCGGCCCAGGAACGGGCAAGACGGCCGTGGCACTCCACCGCGCCGCCTACCTCCTCTACCAGGACCGCCGCCGGTACGCGGGCGGCATCCTGATCGTCTCCCCGACCCCCCTGCTCGTCGCCTACACCGAGGGGGTCCTGCCCTCCCTCGGCGAGGAGGGCCAGGTCGCCATCCGCGCGATCGGCTCGCTCGTCGACGGCGCGGAGGCCACGCTCTACGACTCCCCGTCCACGGCCCGCGCCAAGGGCTCGTACCGCATGCTCAAGGTCCTGCGGAAGGCGGCGCGCGGAGCCCTGGAACTGGGGCCGACGGCCGACTCCGGGCGCGCAGCCTCCGGTCAGCTCGCCTTCGGTGAGGACGACACGGACGCGTCCGCAGCCCCGGCCGGCCCGCCCACCCGTCTGCGGGTCGTCGCCTTCGGCCGCCGTCTGGAGCTGGAGGCCGCCGAGCTGAGCCGTATCCGCCAGGCCGTGCTCGGCGGCACCGCGCCCGTGAACCTGCTGCGCCCCCGCGCCCGCAAGCTGCTCCTCGACGCCCTGTGGGCACAGTCGGGCGCGGCCGGCCGTCACACCGACCCGGAGCTCGCCGCCGAACTGCGCTCCTCCTTCGACGAGGACGTGTCGAGCGAGGACAGCTTCCTCACCTTCCTGGACGCCTGGTGGCCCGAGCTCACGCCCAGGGCCGTCCTCGCCGCCATGGCCGACGAGCGGCGCCTCGGCCGCTGGGCCCGCCGGATCCTCAACCCGGGCGAGGTCCGCAGGGTCGCCCGCTCGCTGCGCCGCGACGGCCACTCCGTGCACGACATCGCCATGCTCGACGAGCTCCAGTCGATCCTCGGTACCCCGGCCCGCCCCAGGAAGAAGCGCGAACTGGACCCGCTCGACCAGCTCACCGGCCTGGAGGAGCTGATGCCGGTGCGTGAGGAGTCGCAGCGCGAGCGCGCCGAGCGACTCGCGCAGGAGCGCACCGAGTACGCCCACGTCATCGTGGACGAGGCCCAGGACCTCACCCCGATGCAGTGGCGCATGGTCGGCCGCCGCGGCCGGCACGCCACCTGGACCGTGGTCGGCGACCCGGCCCAGTCCTCCTGGTCCGACGTCGACGAGGCGGCCGAGGCGCGGGACGAGGCCCTCGGCACCCGCCCCCGCCGCCGCTTCGAGCTCACCGTCAACTACCGCAACCCGGCCGAGATCGCCGAGCTCGCCTCCAAGGTCCTGGCCCTCGCCATGCCGGGCGCCAAGTCACCGTCGGCCGTACGGTCGACCGGTGTCGAGCCCCGCTTCACCGTTGTACGGGACTCCCTCGCGCAGTGCGTCCGCGAGGAGGCCGCCCGTCTCCTCGACCGCGTCGACGGCACGGTCGGCGTCGTCGTCGCCATGCAGCGCCGCGAGGAGGCCGCCCGCTGGCTCGCCGGGCTCGGCGACCGGGTGGTGGCCCTCGGCAGCCTGGAGGCGAAGGGCCTGGAGTACGACGCGACGGTCGTCGTCTCGCCCGCGGAGATCGCCGACGAGTCCCCGGCCGGCCTGCGGATCCTGTACGTCGCCCTCACCCGCGCGACCCAGCAGCTGACCATCGTCTCGACCGACCGCGACGACCCGGACGCGAACGCCGTCCCCGACCTGCTCCGGGACTAGCACGTGCTCCATCGAAGTTAAGAACCGGATGAACTCTCGGCACGGGAATGGCCTTACGGGATCTGTTTGTTAGCCTGGGTGTGGCACCGGCCCGATCCAAGCCCCCGGGCCCAACCTTCGTCGCTACGAGCGACCACTTGCCGCGAGGCGAGCATGGCGGGTCGGTGCCACTGACCTGCGAGAGGCCCGCGTCACCCTGTGACGCGGGCCTCTTTTGCCGTGAACAAAACGATCGCAATCCGGAGCGGCTAACGCCTACTCGGCAGTAGGTGCGACCATCGGACGGCATACCCAGCGTCACGGTGAAAGCAGAGGAAGTCGGCCATGGCAACGGCGCCCAGCGTCTCCTACTCCATTACGGTCCGGTTGGAGGTGCCCGCGAGCGGAACCGCGGTCTCCCAGATCACCACGGCCGTAGAGTCCCACGGAGGCTCGGTGACCGGCCTCGACGTGACCGCCTCCGGGCACGAGAAGCTCCGCATCGACGTCACCATCGCGGCGAGTTCGACGGCCCACGCCGACGAGATCGTCACTCAGCTGCGCGGCATCGAGGGCGTCACCCTCGGCAAGGTCTCCGACCGTACGTTCCTGATGCACCTCGGCGGCAAGATCGAGATGGCGTCGAAGCACCCCATCCGCAACCGTGACGACCTCTCCATGATCTACACGCCGGGTGTGGCCCGCGTCTGCATGGCGATCGCCGAGAACCCCGAGGACGCCCGCCGCCTCACCATCAAGCGCAACTCCGTTGCGGTCGTGACGGACGGCTCGGCCGTGCTGGGCCTCGGCAACATCGGCCCGAAG
The DNA here is from genome assembly GCF_040298885.1 of Streptomyces sp. NPDC001137. Lineage (NCBI taxonomy): Bacteria > Bacillati > Actinomycetota > Actinomycetes > Kitasatosporales > Streptomycetaceae > Streptomyces > Streptomyces sp. NPDC001137. The sequence continues at coordinate 126,924 of NZ_JBEPBA010000016.1, read as the reverse complement.
GCCGCTCTCCCGGTCATGGAGGGCAAGGCGGCCCTCTTCAAGCGGTTCGCCGGCATCGACGCCTGGCCGCTGTGCCTCGACACCCAGGACACCGACGCGATCGTCGAGATCGTGAAGGCGATCGCCCCCGGGTTCGCCGGCATCAACCTCGAGGACATCTCCGCACCCCGCTGCTTCGAGATCGAGGCGCGGCTTCGCGAGGCCCTCGACATCCCCGTCTTCCACGACGACCAGCACGGCACCGCGATCGTCGTCCTCGCCGCCCTGACGAACGCACTTCGCGTCACCGGCAAGGCAATTGAGAACATCCGGGTCGTCATGTCCGGCGCCGGCGCGGCCGGTACGGCCATCCTCAAGCTGCTGCTCGCCGCGGGCGTCAAGAACGCCGTCGTCGCCGACATCCACGGCGTCGTGCACAGCGGCCGCGAGGACCTGCGGGAGGCCGCGGTCGACTCCCCGCTGCGCTGGATCGCCGACAACACCAACCCCGAGGGCCTCACCGGCACGCTGAAGGAAGCCGTGCGCGGCGCCGACGTCTTCATCGGCGTCTCAGCCCCGAACGTCCTCGACGGCGAGGACGTGGCCGCCATGGCCGACGGCGCCATCGTGTTCGCGCTCGCGAACCCCGACCCCGAGGTCGACCCGGCAATCGCCCGTCAGACGGCGGCCGTTGTGGCCACCGGCCGCTCCGACTTCCCGAACCAGATCAACAACGTGCTGGTGTTCCCGGGCGTCTTCCGCGGTCTGCTGGACGCCCAGTCCCGCACGGTCAACACCGAGATGATGCTGGCCGCCGCGACCGCTCTCGCGGACGTGGTGACCGAGGACGAGCTGAACCCGAACTACATCATCCCGAGCGTCTTCAACGACAAGGTCGCGGGCGCGGTGGCCGGTGCGGTGCGGGAAGCGGCGAAGGCCGCGGCAGCCTCGTAAGGGCCGGCAAGGGCTTTTCCGTAGGCTGTGAGGATCGCCACGGCAAGGCCTTGCACCGGCGCGTCGTGGAACCTGACCCTCCTGGTCGCCGTTTATCGTGTCGGCCAGGCTCAGGCCCTCTTTTCGTGTGACTCCCAAGGGTGTTCTCACGACTCCTGCGGGTGCCGGATTGGCTTTCGCGCCGCAGGTAGGGGCAGGATGCGTCCCTGGGCGCGAGGGGTCTGACCACGGACCCGGGCCCGGGGCCTCTCCGAGGACCCTGGCAGCATCGGCAGCACCGTGCCCGATATGCGGCTCCGCCGCGTGGCACGCCTCAACGGCAAGAAGAACACGGGAGTAACAACATGAACCGCAGTGAGCTGGTGGCCGCGCTGGCCGACCGCGCCGAGGTGACCCGCAAGGACGCCGACGCCGTGCTGGCCGCGTTCGCCGAGACCGTCGGCGAGATCGTCGCCAAGGGCGACGAGAAGGTCACCATCCCCGGCTTCCTGACCTTCGAGCGCACCCACCGTGCCGCTCGCACCGCGCGCAACCCGCAGACCGGCGACCCGATCCAGATCCCCGCCGGCTACAGCGTCAAGGTCTCCGCGGGCAGCAAGCTGAAGGAAGCCGCGAAGGGCAAGTAAGCGCTCCGCTTCGAGCGCCGGGCAACTGCGACCGCCGTCGGCCGACGGGACGTCGGTGGCTGGTCGCGCCCGCGCGGCGGTAGCCGCATGTAGAGGCAGCCCCGCGCCCCTTCGGGGCGCTCCCACAACGCTGATGGGGCGGTCACCCGGACTTGGGTGACCGCCCCATCTGCGTTCGTACGACTGCCCGTCTACCCGAGCGCCTTGCCCGGAAGCTCGACCTTCGCGCCGAGCTCCACGAGCTTCTCCATGCTGTGTCTGTCCGGGGGATGACCCCCGGACCCCCAGCCGGAAGTCGGTGTTGCCCCTGGGCCGGCCGGCAGGCTGAGGTCAGCCGAGCGCCTTGCCCGGAAGCTCGACCTTCGCCCCGAGCTCCACGAGCTTCTCCATGAAGTTCTCGTAGCCGCGGTTGATGAGGTCGATGCCGTGGACGCGGGAGGTGCCCTGGGCCGCCAGCGCGGCGATGAGGTACGAGAAGCCGCCGCGGAGGTCCGGGATGACCAGGTCGGCGCCCTGGAGCTTCGTCGGGCCCGAGACGACGGCCGAGTGCAGGAAGTTGCGCTGGCCGAAGCGGCAGTCGGAGCCGCCCAGGCACTCGCGGTACAGCTGGATGTGGGCGCCCATCTGGTTCAGCGCGGAGGTGAAGCCGAGACGGGACTCGTAGACCGTCTCGTGGATGATCGACAGGCCCGTCGCCTGCGTCAGCGCGACCACCAGCGGCTGCTGCCAGTCCGTCTGGAAGCCCGGGTGCACGTCCGTTTCGAGCGCGATGGACTTCAACTGGCCGCCGGGGTGCCAGAAACGGATGCCCTCGTCGTCGATCTCGAAGGCACCGCCCACCTTCCGGTAGGTGTTCAGGAACGTCATCATCGAGCGCTGCTGGGCGCCGCGGACGTAGATGTTGCCCTCGGTCGCCAGCGCCGCGGACGCCCAGGAGGCGGCCTCCAGGCGGTCCGGGAGCGCGCGGTGGTTGTAGCCGCCGAGCCGGTCCACCCCCGTGATGCGGATGGTGCGGTCGGTGTCCATCGCGATGATGGCGCCCATCTTCTGCAGAACGCAGATCAGGTCCTCGATCTCCGGCTCCACGGCCGCGTTCGAGAGTTCCGTGACGCCCTCCGCGAGGACCGCCGTCAGCAGCACCTGCTCGGTCGCGCCCACGGACGGGTACGGCAGCCGGATCTTCGTGCCGCGCAGCCGCTGCGGCGCCTCCAGGTACTGTCCGTCCGCCCGCTTCTCGATGCGCGCGCCGAACTGCCTGAGCACCTCGAAGTGGAAGTCGATCGGCCGGCCGCCGATGTCGCAGCCGCCGAGACCCGGGATGAACGCGTGGCCGAGGCGGTGCAGCAGCGGACCGCAGAACAGGATCGGGATACGGCTGGAGCCCGCGTGGGCATCGATGTCGGCGACGTTCGCGCTCTCGACGTGCGAGGGGTCCATCACCAGCTCGCCCGGCTCCTCACCCGGACGGACCGTCACGCCGTGCAGCTGCAGCAGTCCGCGTACGACACGAACGTCCCGGATGTCCGGAACATTGCGCAGTCGACTCGGTTCACTGCCCAGCAGGGCGGCGACCATTGCCTTCGGTACGAGGTTCTTCGCACCGCGGACACGGATCTCGCCCTCCAGCGGGGTTCCGCCGTGGACAAGCAGGACATCGTCGTTGACGGTCATGTATCTCGCGTTCCGATGAGTGGGGCAGGGGCCAGAAGGGAAAGGGTAATCGCCGCCCACCCCCCTTCTGTAAGCCCAAGGGCGGCCCAGCTACGTCATAGCTGTGTCACAACACGAACTGTTCCCTGGTGGGCACATGGGGTCACCGGCCTGCTGGTGCGCCCGGCACGCTTCATTCCGCCCTGAGCTGCATTCACCCGCTAACCGCCATTGCCTCCCCACACGGAGGCAAGATGCGGGATCATGTCTGCCATGACCGAGGTGTCCTCGCTCACAGGGCGGTTGCTCGTGGCAACGCCCGCCCTGGCGGACCCGAACTTCGACCGTGCGGTGGTGCTCCTTCTCGACCACGACGAGGAGGGCTCCCTCGGTGTCGTCCTCAACCGTCCCACCCCGGTGGACGTCGGCGACATCCTGGAGGGCTGGGCGGATCTCGCGGGTGAACCCGGCGTCGTCTTCCAGGGCGGCCCGGTGTCCCTCGACTCGGCCCTCGGGGTCGCCGTCATCCCGGGCGGCGCGACCGTCGACGGGGCGCCGCTGGGCTGGCGCAGAGTGCACGGCGCGATCGGTCTGGTCGACCTGGAGGCACCGCCCGAGCTGCTCGCCTCGGCCCTCGGCTCCCTGCGGATCTTCGCCGGATACGCCGGCTGGGGCCCCGGCCAGCTGGAGGACGAGCTGGTCGAGGGCGCCTGGTACGTGGTCGAGTCCGAGCCCGGCGACGTCTCCTCGCCGTCCCCGGAGAAACTCTGGCGCGAGGTGCTGCGCCGCCAGCGCAGCGAACTGGCGATGGTGGCCACATATCCGGACGACCCATCGCTCAACTGATCCGTGTGACCTTCAGTACCCTTGGCACTTATGAGCACTCTTGAGCCCGAGCGCGGGACTGGTACGGGAACCCTCGTAGAGCCGACGCCACAGGTGTCCCACGGCGACGGCGACCACGAGCGCTTCGCCCACTACGTCCAGAAGGACAAGATCATGGCGAGCGCCCTCGACGGGACCCCCGTCGTGGCGCTGTGCGGCAAGGTGTGGGTGCCCGGCCGCGACCCGAAGAAGTACCCCGTGTGTCCCATGTGCAAGGAGATCTACGAGTCCATGGGCGCCGGCGGCGACAAGGGCAAGGACGGCGACAAGTAGTCCTGCCTGCGGCCCGAGGCTGGTGATCCCGCCTCCGGCTTGAGCTTGGCGAGGCCCCGGGCGCGTTTCGGCGCGTCTTCGGGGCCTCGGTCGTGTGCGGAGACCGCGGCCGTCCAGCCGCTTCCCGCCCCGACCGTGACCTGCTTCTTCGTACCCGTACAGCGACGGCTGGTCTCCGGGCCGGGCGGAGCGGCAAAGGACCGACGTGACCTCAGAGACGGAACTGATGCCTGCGCCCCGCAGCCTCGTCGCCGGCGTCGGCGAGGTGCGCCTGACGGAGCACTCCCGGTTCCATGCCGGCACGGCGACCGAGGGCGTCGGCCGCTGGCTGCGCACGGTCCTGTGGCAGGCCACCGGGCTGCCCCTGCCGGAGGCGCGGGACCTCGACGACACACACGGCGACGGCATCGCGCTCCGGCTCGGCCCAGAGCTCGGTCCCGAGGAGTACCGCCTCGTCAGCGACAAGAACGGCGTCCTCATCGAGGGCGGCAGCGCGGCCGGTGTCTTCTGGGGCGCCCAGACGCTGCGACAGCTCCTCGGCCCCGACGCCCACCGCAGGTCCCCGCTCGACCGCGACCGCACCTGGGCCGTGCCGCACCTCACGATCGAGGACGCCCCCCGCTTCCGGTGGCGCGGCCTCATGCTCGACGTCGCCCGGCACTTCATGCCCAAGGAAGGCGTCCTGCGCCATCTCGACCTGATGGCCGCGCACAAACTCAACGTCTTCCACTTCCACTTGACGGACGACCAGGGCTGGCGCGTCGAGATCAAGAGACATCCCCGGCTGACCGAGGTCGGGTCCTGGCGCGTGCGCACGAAATCCGGCCACCGGGCCTCACCGCTGTGGGACGAGAAGCCGCACGGTGGCTTCTACACCCAGGAAGACATCCGCGAGATCGTCTCCTACGCCGCCGAGCGGCATATCACCGTCGTCCCCGAAATCGACGTACCCGGCCACTCGCAGGCCGCCATCGCCGCATATCCGGAACTCGGCAACACCGACGTCATCGACACAACCACCCTCTCCGTCTGGGACAACTGGGGGATCTCCGCCAACGTACTCGCCCCCACTGACAACACCCTGCGTTTCTACGAGGGGGTGTTCGAGGAACTCCTCGGTCTGTTCCCGTCGGAGTTCATCCATGTCGGCGGTGACGAATGCCTCAAGGACCAGTGGCGTCGGTCCCCGACCGCGCAGGCCCGCATCAAGGAGCTCGGGCTCGCGGACGAGGACGAGTTGCAGGCGTGGTTCATCGGCCACTTCGACAAGTGGCTGACCGCGCGCGGTCGCCGGCTCATCGGCTGGGACGAGATCCTGGAGGGCGGGCTCGCACAGGGCGCGGCCGTGTCCTCCTGGCGCGGGTACGAGGGCGGGGTCGCCGCGGCCCGGGCCGGTCACGACGTGGTCATGTGCCCCGAGCAGTACGTGTACTTGGACCACCGCCAGGCGGCGGGCGAGGACGAGCCGGTGCCGATCGGCTACGTGCGCACCCTGGAGGACGTCTACCGGTTCGAGCCCGTTCCACCGGAGTTGACCTCCGAGCAGGCCGGACACGTGCTCGGCACTCAGGCCAACGTCTGGACCGAGGTGATGGAGGACCCCGCACGGGTGGACTACCAGACGTACCCGCGGCTTTCGGCCTTCTCGGAGGTGGCCTGGAGTGCGCTTCCCGCCCCCGCGGAACGGGACTTCGCCGACTTCGAACGGCGGATGGACGTCCATTACCGGCGACTTGACGCCCTGGGAGTGGGCTACCGGCCGCCGACCGGGCCACTGCCCTGGCAGAAACGTCCCGGGGTGCTCGGGCGGCCGCTGGACGGGGCGCCTCCGAACAGGTAAGTGAGCTCCCGAACAGGTAAGGCAAAAACGTCGTAAGCATCACCGAAGAGTGGCAATTCGTGCGCACCGGTGATGCCGTACGAAAACGGACCATCTCCCTGGTGAAGTGGGCGAATGCCTCCTAGCGGACCCCCGTCTTCGGGGCTTGCGAAGATGTGCCAGAGTTGCCACGTCCGCCCTGTCAGCACGTACCGTACGGCAGCACAGGTGGGACCAGGTGGGGCAGCGGGAAGGGGCAGCCGGTTTTGACCACGCACGCACCGCAGGCGGCGCAGGCCGTCACGCTGCCCACGACGCTGGACGAGGCCGTGGCGGCCCTCACCGCCGTGCCCGCCGCCGTCCCGGTGGCCGGCGGCACCGACCTCATGGCAGCCGTCAACTCCGGGCAGCTCAGGCCCGCCGCACTGGTCGGTCTCGGCAGGATCAGCGAGATCCGCGGCTGGCAGTACCAGGACGGACACGCCCTGCTGGGCGCCGGGCTCACGCACGCGCGCATGGGGCGCCCGGACTTCGCGGCCCTGATCCCGGCGCTCGCCGCCGCCGCGCGCGCGGCGGGCCCGCCGCAGATCCGCAACGCGGGCACCCTGGGCGGCAACATCGCCTCCGCGTCCCCCACCGGGGACGCGCTGCCGGTGCTGGCCGCCCTGGAGGCGACACTGATCATCGCGGGCCCGGGCGGAGCCCGCCGGGAGATCCCGGTGTCGCACCTGCTGGCCGCGGTCGACATGCTGCGCGCCGGCGAACTCATCGGGTACGTGCGCGTGCCGCTGCTGCACGCGCCCCAGGTCTTCCTGAAGGCGACCGGCCGGACCGGCCCCGGACGCGCGGTCGCGTCCGTCGCGCTCGTCCTCGACCCCGCCCGGCGCGGAGTCAGGTGCGCCGTCGGTGCCATAGCGCCGATGCCGCTCAGGCCCCTGGACGCCGAGCAGTGGGTCGCCCGGCTCATCGACTGGGACAACGGCCGGACGATCGTCCCGGAGGCGCTGACCGCCTTCGGCGAGTACGTCGCGGCGGCCTGCATCCCCGACCCCGTTCCCGAACCGGACGGCACCGTCCAACAGCTTCCGCCCGCCGTACTGCACCTGCGGCGCACCGTCGCCGCGCTGGCCCGACGAGCACTGGGGAGGGCGCTGTCGTGACCGACGACCAGCACGGAGAGGGCACACCCCACGGCGGCGGCCGCTGGGACCCGCTGCCCCAGGGTGACTACGACGACGGCGCCACCGCCTTCGTGAAACTCCCCGAAGGGGGCATCGACGCCCTCCTGGCCTCATCCGACAGCCCCCTCGCGGCGCCCGGCCACGGCTATGTGCCGCCGCCGATAACGGCCGATCCCGGCGCGGGCGCGGGGGCCGACCCGGCGGCGACCGGCAACTGGGCCGTGCCCGCCGACGGCGCCCGGTGGCCCGACCCCAACGCCGTGCCGCAGGACACCACGGGCGACCGGTTCGGGTACAACCCCGCGGCCACCCAGCAGTGGAACTTCGAGGAGACGGCGACCCGGGAGTCCGCCCCCGCGCCGGGTCACGACGTGACCGGGCAGTGGTCGATCCCCGTGGCCGGTGGCGACCTCCCGGACGAATCGGGTGAGTTCACCACGTCGTCCCTCGTCCAGCAGTGGGGCGGCACACCGCCGGCCACGCTCCCGGGCGGTGCCCCCGCCCCCTGGGCGACGGAAGCGGCGGGACAGCCCTGGGGGCAGCCGCGGACCGAGGAGCCGACGGCGCCCGAGGACGGCTCCGGGCACGCCTACGAGCAGCCCCCGGCCCACACCGACGGCCGGCCCGCCGAGCACGCCGGCACCGGCCACGCGCCCGTGGAGCCGGACCCGGCAGCGCACGAGCCCGAGAACGCGCGGGCGCACGCACACGAGCAGTCCAGGCCCCAGGCCGACGAGTACGGGCCCGCACCCACCGACGCGTATGCGGAGACGCCCGCCGGATCCGCCGTGAACGCCTCACAGCCCCCGCACGGGTCCGGTGAGGCCGACGGAGCGGCGGAGAGTGCCCAGGAGGCCGCTGAGGCCCCTGAGGGGGCCGTGGAGCCGCTCACGGAGCCCGCGGCGGAGGCCGGGCCGGACGGCTCCGGACCGTCCACGGCGACGCCGGCCGAACCCGCCGCCTCCAACCCGCCCGACTCTCGGGACACTTCGGATACTTCGGTCGAACCGGACGCGGTCGACGGCTCCGGCACCGAAGCCGCGGAGGAGGCCCCGCCGCCCCCCGGCGAGGAGCACCCCCTGGCCTCGTACGTCCTGCGCGTCAACGGCGTCGAGCGCCCCGTCTCGGACGCCTGGATCGGCGAGTCGCTGCTCTACGTGCTGCGCGAGCGGCTCGGCCTCGCGGGCGCCAAGGACGGCTGCTCCCAGGGCGAGTGCGGAGCCTGCAACGTCCAGGTCGACGGCCGCCTCGTGGCCTCCTGCCTGGTGCCCGCCGTGACCGCCGCCGGCAGCGAGGTCCGTACCGTCGAGGGCCTCGCCGTCGACGGGCAGCCCTCGGACGTGCAGCGCGCGCTCGCCCGGTGCGGCGCCGTGCAGTGCGGGTTCTGCGTGCCCGGCATGGCGATGACCGTGCACGACCTCCTGGAGGGCAACCCGGCGCCCACCGAGCTGGAGACCCGCCAGGCGCTGTGCGGCAACCTGTGCCGCTGCTCCGGCTACCGGGGCGTCGTCCAGGCCGTACAGGAGGTCGTCGCCGAACGCGAGGCGCACTCCGAAGGAGACGCTTCCGAACAGGACGGCGACGAGGCACGTATCCCTCACCAGGCGGGTCCCGGAGCCGGCGGTGTCAACGCGTCGGCGTTCGAGTCACCCGGGTTCCCCGCGCAGCCGGGACCGCATGACCAGGCGTACGGACAGGACGGAGGCCAGGCGTGAGCAACGAAGCCGCCACCGCGACCACCGCCGCGGAGGCAGCACCCGCCCCCGAGCAGCTGCCGCACGGCCTCGGCGCCTCCCTGCCGGCCGCCGACACCCGTGCCAAGACCGAGGGCACGTTCCCGTACGCGGCGGACCTGTGGGCCGAGGGCCTGCTGTGGGCCGCCGTACTGCGCTCCCCGCACCCGCACGCGCGCATTGTGTCCATCGACACGTCCCACGCGCGCGAGATGCCGGGCGTACGAGCCGTCGTCACCCACGAGGACGTACCGGGCACCGCCCGCTACGGCCGCCGCAACGCCGACCGGCCCGTGTTCGCCTCCGAGGTCGTGCGCCACCACGGCGAGCCCATCGCCGCCGTCGCCGCCGACCACCCGGACACCGCGCGCATGGCCGCCGCGGCCGTCATCGTCGAGTACGAGGTGCTCGACCCGGTGACCGACCCCGAGCAGGCCTTCGAGGCCGAGCCGCTGCACCCCGACGGCAACCTGATCCGGCACATCCCGCTGCGCCACGGCGACCCGGACGCGGCCGGCGAGATCGTCGTCGAGGGCCAGTACCGCATCGGCCGCCAGGACCCGGCTCCCATCGGCGCCGAGGCCGGCCTCGCGGTGCCCCGCCCCGACGGCGGTGTCGAGCTGTACCTCGCCTCCACCGACCCGCACGCGGACCGCGACACCGCCGCCGCCTGCTACGGCCTCGAACCAGAGCGCGTCAAGATCGTCGTCACCGGAGTGCCCGGCGCCACGGCCGACCGCGAGGACCAGGGCTTCCAACTCCCGCTGGGCCTGCTCGCGTTGAAGACCGGCTGCCCGGTGAAACTCACCGCCACGCGCGAAGAGTCCTTCCTGGGGCACACGCACCGGCACCCGACCCTCCTGCGCTACCGCCACCACGCCGACGCCGAGGGCAGGCTGGTGAAGGTCGAGGCGCAGATCCTCCTCGACGCGGGCGCGTACGCCGACACGTCCTCCGAGGCCCTCGCGGCCGCCGTCGGCTTCGCCTGCGGCCCCTATGTCGTCCCGAACGCCTTCATCGAGGGCTGGGCCGTACGCACCAACAACCCGCCCTCCGGCCATGTGCGCGGCGAGGGCGCGATGCAGGTGTGCGCCGCCTACGAGGCCCAGATGGACAAGCTGGCGAAGAAGCTGGGCATGGACCCGGCGGAACTGCGCCTGCGCAATGTGATGGCCACCGGGGACGTACTCCCCACGGGCCAGACGGTGACCTGCCCGGCCCCGGTGGCGGAACTGCTCCAGGCCGTCCGCGACTTCCCGCTCCCCGCGCTGCCCAAGGACACCCCCGAGGACGAGTGGCTGCTGCCCGGCGGCCCCGAGGGCGCGGGCGAACCGGGCGCGGTGCGGCGGGGCGTGGGCTACGGCCTGGGCATGGTGCACATGCTCGGTGCGGAGGGTGCCGACGAGGTCTCCACCGCGACCGTGAAGGTCCAGGACGGCGTGGCGACCGTGCTCTGCGCGGCCGTGGAAACCGGCCAGGGATTCACCACGCTGGCCCGCCAGATCGTCCAGGAGACCCTCGGTATCGACGAGGTGCACGTGGCGCCCGTGGACACCGACCAGCCGCCGGCCGGCGCGGGCTGCCGCGGCCGCCACACCTGGGTGTCAGGCGGTGCGGTGGAGCGCGCGGCCAAGATGGTCCGCACCCAGCTCCTGCAGCCCCTGGCGCACAAGTTCGGCATGTCGACCGAGCTGCTCCAGATCACCGACGGCAAGATCACCTCGTACGACGGTGTCCTGTCGACCACCGTCACCGAGGCGATGGACGGCAAGGAACTGTGGGCCACGGCCCAGTGCAGACCCCACCCGACGGAGCCGCTGAACGAGGCCGGCCAGGGCGATGCCTTCGTCGGCATGGCGTTCTGTGCGATCCGCGCGGTCGTCGACGTCGACATCGAGCTCGGTTCGGTACGGGTCGTGGAGCTGGCGCTCGCCCAGGACGTCGGCCGGGTCCTCAACCCGGCCCAGCTGGCCGCCCGTATCGAGGCGGGCGTGACGCAGGGAGTCGGCATCGCGTTGACGGAGAACCTGCGCACCGCGCGCGGGCTGATCCGCCACCCGGACCTGACGGGGTACGCCCTGCCGACCGCCCTGGACGCACCCGACATCCGGATCGTCAAGCTGGTCGAGGAACGCGACGTGGTCGCCCCCTTCGGCGCGAAGGCGGTCAGCGCGGTCCCGGTGGTGACGTCCCCGGCGGCCATCGCCTCCGCCGTACGGGCCGCCACGGGTCGCCCGGTGAACCGGCTGCCGATAAGGCCGCAGGCCGCCGTGGTGACCGACCGGTGACCGCACAACTGGCGGTCGTGCAGGGCGGCATGTACTTCGCGTGAGAGGCGTTGTCGTCATCACCGGTGATGGGGGTACCTCCCACGCCCTTTAGGCAGTGGGGGAGGCGTCCGGCAAGTCGACGGTGGCGCAGGCGCTGGCGGAGAGGCTGCCGCGGGCGGCACATGTGCGGGGTGACGTCTTCCGGCGCATGATCGTGTCCGGGCGCGAGGAGTACGTCCCCGGGGCCGACGGCGAGGGAGAGGCGCAGCTCCGGCTGCGGTACCGGCTGTCGGCGGCGGCCTGTGCGCACGCGGCCCCTGTACGTCGTCGTACTGGCTCCGGGTCCCGGGGCCGTGGCCGCGCGGGAGGCGGGGCGGGCGAAGACGGGCTGCGGCGCGTGGACGCGATCCTCGCGGGGCCGGAACGGGCGAGGGTGCGCTGAGCGTCCTGTGGTCCGGGGCGTTGTCAGTGGCGGGGCGTACTGTTCTGAGCAGTGGGGACGGCCGCCGGAGTCGTACGGCGCGACGACGCATGCCCGGCCGCGCCCCGCACGGGGACTGTGAGCAGACACATGCGCCGGGGCACATGTGACGAAGCACATGCGGGGGATGCAATGAGCACGACCGGTGCCGCCACGGCGGTGATCACGCTGACCGAGGACCAACTCGATCCGTACGTCACGCACGGGGCGACGCGCCGCTGGCTGACGGGGCCCGGACTGCCGGGCGACAGCGGCCTGTTCACCTTCGAGGAGCTGTGCCGGGAGGGCCTGCGGACGGTCGGGGACTCCACCGGTGACCCGGATGGCCGCCTGGCGGCGGAGCTGCGGGATCAGCTGGTCATCGGGGCGCTGCTCGACCCGCGGGGCCTGGAGACGGAGTCGGTGCTGCTGGACGGCGCGACGGGACAGATCGCGACGACGTACTTCCTGCACGACCGCCCCGACCTGATGGACAGCCGCCCGCTGGCACCGTCGCTCGGCACGCTGGTGCGGTTCGCGACGGCCGCGGACGAACTGGCCGGGCTGCGCGGCCGGTTCGCGTCCTACGCCGGCCGTTTCGGACCGAAGGCCGCGGCCGAGGCGTCACGCCACCTGCTGGCGGTGTTCGAGGAGGGCACGGACGGCGAGGTGCCGCCGTTCTGGAAGATGGCGGCCCTGATCCGCCCCCTGTCCCTGGTGGCGGGTCCCGGAACGGCCTCCGGACTCGCTCTCGACCTCCCGACCCGCCTCCTGGACGGGGAGTTCGGCCACGGCAAGGTGTGGCGCTTCGAGGACGTCGACTTCCCCTCGACCCTCACGCACGAGCCCACCCGACGCTTCCTGCGCGACACGGGCCTGCCGGAGGACGGCGTGCTCTTCCACCTCGACACGGACGTCCCCCTGCCGACCCTGGCCGAGCACTACGCCTACCAGGGCCCGGACGGCTTCGATCCCGCCCGGCTGCCGCACCGGGCCTCCCACCTGATACGGCTGGGCAACCTCATCGAGGACAACAGCCTGGTGGTCGACGGCGAAACGGGCGCGGTCCTCAACTGGAGCGAGCCCGAGGCCACCCTGTATCCGCTGAACACGGACGTCTCCACCCTGGCCTTCACCCTCTGGCTCCTGCACCGCGAGAGGGCCATCGACGAGGACCTGGCGGGCGAGCTGACGACCGACGCCTACGACGAGCTGGCCACGACGATGATCCACACCCTGTCGGCCATCGACCCGACCACCCTGACGACGAAGCCGGGCCGGCACTACTGGACGGAGGCGTTCCAGGACGAGGCGGGCGGGGTGCTGTGACCGCGAGGGGGAGTTCGGGGCAGGCGGCCGGAACACGCTGAGGGCGGCACCCTCAGCGGGTGCCGCCCTTCGTTGCCTGGTCAGGCAGCCTGAGGCCGTGGCGGGAATTGAACCCACGTACCTCGCTTTGCAGGCGAGTCCCTAAGCCACTCGGGCACACGGCCGGGTCGATGCGGAGCGCCTGGCTCCGTTCCGAACTCGGTGAAACGACCGTACGGCCGGGCCGGGAGGGAGCTCAAGGGAAACACGGGGGCTGCAACGGGACTGCCATACGGCGTTCATGAACGGGCGGCGGCCGGCCGTGCCGGGTGACACCGATTGGTACCACGTAGTACCGTCGAAGCATGGCTGGACTGAACCTGCGGTTTACGGACGAAGAGCTCGACGCCCTGCGTGAGCGTGCGGCGGCCGAGGGGCGCAGCATGCAGGCCTTTGCGCACGACGCGGTGATCGCGGCTATAAACGAGCACTCCCGGCTGTTCAACGAGGCCGCTGAGCACGTCCTGAAGGCGAGCGCCGAGCTGAACCGGAGGCTCGCCTGATGCACTACCTCACCCTGCCCGAGCTGCTGAACCTCGCACAGCGGCTCGGGGCGGACGAGGTGCGTGACTACGGGCTGCTGGACTCGGCCCTGGCGCGTCCGCAGTCGAGTGTCTTCGGGCAGGACGCCTATCCGGACGTGTGGCAGAAGGCCGCCGCGCTGATGGAGTCCCTTGCACGCAACCATGCCCTCGTGGACGGCAACAAGCGCATCGCCTGGTACGCCACCTGGGTCTTCCTCCACATGAACGGGCACCCGTTGGACGCCGACTTCGACGTGGACGAAGCGGAACGTTTCGTGCTGGATGTCTGCCAAGGCGCTCTGGACGTACCCAAGATCGCCGCCCAGTTGCCCCGCTTCGCACGCTGACTGTGACCTCGGTCCCACCCGTCGGCGACGTGGCCCCGTCCGCGCGTTGACCCAACCGAGGCGCCGGTAGGGTGGCCCGGTTGTCATACCCAGCCGAGCCGCCCCAACAACCCACGGAGACCGTGACTACCACCGCCGCCAGCTCTGCCTCGCACTCCCACCACCTCTCTCCCGCCTTTCCCGGCCGTGCCCCCTGGGGCACCGCCAGCAAGCTGCGTGCCTGGCAGCAGGCGGCGATGGAGAAGTATGTCCAGGAGCAGCCCCGCGACTTCCTCGCCGTGGCCACCCCCGGCGCCGGCAAGACGACCTTCGCGCTGACGCTCGCCTCCTGGCTGCTGCACCATCACGTCGTGCAGCAGGTGACCGTGGTCGCGCCGACCGAGCATCTGAAGAAGCAGTGGGCGGAAGCGGCGGCGCGCATAGGCATCAAGCTGGACCCCGAGTACAGCGCGGGTCCGCTCGGCAAGGACTACCAGGGCGTGGCCGTCACGTACGCCGGTGTCGGCGTGCGGCCCATGCTGCACCGCAACCGCGTCGAGCAGCGCAAGACCCTCGTCATCCTCGACGAGATCCACCACGCCGGTGACTCCAAGTCCTGGGGCGAGGCCTGTCTTGAGGCCTTCGAGCCGGCCACGCGCCGGCTCGCGCTGACCGGTACGCCGTTCCGCTCCGACACCAATCCCATCCCCTTCGTGACGTACGAGGAGGGGAACGACGGGATCCGGCGGTCCGCCGCCGACTACACCTACGGCTACGGCAACGCGCTCGCCGACCACGTCGTGCGGCCCGTCATCTTCCTCTCCTACAGCGGCAACATGCGCTGGCGCACCAAGGCCGGTGACGAGATCGCCGCCCGGCTCGGCGAGCCCATGACCAAGGACGCGATCAGCCAGGCCTGGCGCACCGCCCTCGATCCGCGCGGCGAGTGGATGCCCAGCGTGCTGCGCGCCGCCGACCAGCGGCTGACCGAGGTCCGTAAGGCCATCCCGGACGCCGGCGCCCTCGTCATCGCCTCCGACCAGGACTCCGCCCGCGCCTACGCCAAGCTGATCCGTGAGATCACGGGCAACAAGGCGACCCTCGTCCTCTCCGACGACGTCGGCGCCTCGAAGCGGATCGACGAGTTCAGCGAGAGCAACGACCGCTGGATGGTCGCCGTCAGGATGGTGTCGGAAGGCGTCGACGTGCCACGCCTCGCGGTCGGCGTGTACGCCACCACCATCTCCACCCCCCTCTTCTTCGCCCAGGCCGTCGGCCGCTTCGTGCGTTCGCGGCGGCGCGGCGAGACCGCCTCCGTCTTCCTCCCCACCGTCCCCGACCTCCTCACCTTCGCCAACGAGATGGAGGTCGAGCGCGACCACGCCCTCGACAAGCCGAAGAAGGAGGGCGAGGAGGACCCGTACGCCGAATCCGAGAAGGAGATGGAGGAGGCGAACAAGGAGCAGGACGAGGACACCGGTGAGCAGGAGGAGTTCTCCTTCGAGGCGCTGGAGTCCGACGCCGTCTTCGACCGGGTGCTCTACGACGGCGCCGAGTTCGGCATGCAGGCCCACCCGGGAAGCGAGGAGGAGCAGGACTACCTCGGCATTCCAGGGCTCCTCGAACCCGATCAGGTGCAACTCCTGCTCCAGAAGCGGCAGGCCCGGCAGATCGCGCACAGCCGCAAGAAGCCGGACGCCGAGGCGGACCTGCTGGAGCTGCCCGCCGAACGGCGCCCGGTCGTCTCGCACAAGGAGATGATGGAGCTGCGCAAGCAGCTCAACACCATGGTCAGCGCGTACGTCCACCAGAGCGGCAAGCCCCACGGCGTCATCCACACCGAGCTGCGCCGCACCTGCGGCGGCCCGCCGAGCGCCGAGGCCACGGCGGGACAGCTGCGCCAGCGGATCGCCAAGGTGCAGGAGTGGGCCACGCGTATGCGGTGACGGCCGCCGCGTGCCGTACCGGTCGTGCTGTACGTATCGGGACATACGGAGGTACTCCCTCCCCGTATGTGACCGGATTCTGGACGGATACTTCCGCTCAGCGAACCCCCTTCGCTACTGTCCGGCTACGCACACGCCCCGTGGCAGCGCCGCCGCGGAGCGCAGCCGTGAAGCGACGCGGCCCGGCAGCGGCCGGGCCGCCGGCCGATCGGCGGCCTCTGTTGCGCGTCATCGACGGGACTCGGTGACGCACCGCCGCGCGGAGGTCGCCGACCTCACCACTTGGAGGAGTGGGCGTCGTGACCGCGGAGACTTCCCAGACGCTCGACCGGGGGCTACGAGTCCTCAAGCTGCTGGCCGACACGGACCACGGGCTGACCGTCACCGAGCTGTCCAACAAACTGGGCGTGAACCGGACCGTGGTGTACCGGTTGCTCGCCACGCTGGAACAACATGCGCTCGTACGGCGTGACTTGGGTGGCCGCGCCCGGGTCGGGCTCGGGGTGCTCAGGCTGGGCCGGCAGGTGCATCCCCTGGTGCGGGAGGCCGCGTTGCCGGCGCTCCGGTCGCTGGCCGAGGACATAGGCGCGACGGCTCATCTGACGCTGGTGGACGGGGCGGACGCGCTGGCCGTGGCGGTCGTCGAGCCGACGTGGACGGACTATCACGTGGCGTATCGGGCCGGGTTCAGGCATCCCTTGGACCGGGGCGCCGCGGGCAAGGCGATCCTTGCCGCGAGGGCCAAGCCGGCGGCGGAGTGCGGGTACACGCTGACGCATGGGGAGTTGGAGGCGGGGGCCAGTGGGGCCGCGGCGCCGCTCCTCGGGGTCACCGGGGTCGAGGGCAGCGTCGGTGTGGTGATGCTGGCCGACGCGGTGCCGGAGCGGGTCGGACCGCGGGTGGTCGATGCGGCCCGGGAGGTGGCCGAGGCCCTCCGCTGAGCGGCCCACCGGGTTGGCCGATGCGCCAAACCGCTCCCGTCACCTCTGGCCGATCCTCTCACCGCTGTCCGCCCGTCCGCCCGCATCATCAGGGGCCAGGCAGTGGAACAGCGGAGAGGGTGACCAGTGGACGCAGTCGGAAACCGGGCCGAGGTAGGGCAGCAGACGGGTCCGCTCGACCTCACCTCCGATGTCGTCGCCCTCACCCGCGCCCTGGTCGACCTCCCCTCCGAGAGCGGACAGGAGGACCGGATCGCGGACACCGTCGAGGCCGCCCTGCGGGGCCTCGCCCATCTCACCGTCGAGCGGATCGGCAACTCGGTCGTCGCGCGTACCGGCCTCGGCCGCCCCCGACGGGCCGTCCTCGCCGGGCACCTGGACACCGTCCCGGCCGCGGGGAACCTGCCCTCCCGGCTCCACGACGACCGCGTCCACGGCCTCGGCGCCTGCGACATGAAGGGCGGCGTCGCCGTCGCCCTCCGCCTCGCGGCCACGGTCCCGGCCCCCACCCTCGACCTCACATACGTCTTCTACGAGTGCGAGGAGGTCGAGGGCGACCGCAACGGGCTGCACCGGATCGCCGCCGAGCGGCCCGAGCTCCTGCGAGCGGACCTGGCGATCCTCATGGAACCCTCCGACGCGGGTGTCGAGGCCGGCTGCCAGGGCACCCTCACCGCCGACATCGTGGTGCGCGGGGCGCGCGCCCACACCGCCCGCTCCTGGATGGGCGCCAACGCCGCGCACCTCGCCGCCCCCGTCCTCCAGCGGCTCCACGACCACGTGCCCGAGCGCGTCGTGATCGACGGGCTGGAGTACCGGGAGGGCCTCAGCGCGGTCGCGGTACGTGCCGGGGTCGCCGGGAACGTCGTACCGGACGAGTGCGTGATCACCGTCAACTCCCGCTTCGCGCCGAGCCGTTCACCACAGGAGGCGGAGGCTCGCGTGCGGGGGCTCTTCCCCGAGTACGAGGTCCGCGTCACCGAAGTCGTCCCCGGCGCCCTCCCGGGGCTGGAGCGCCTCGCCGGCCTCGTGTCCGCTCTCGGCGCCTCACCCCGCCCCAAGCTGGGCTGGACGGACGTGGCCCGCTTCGCCGCGCTCGGCACACCCGCCCTCAACTACGGCCCCGGAGATCCGACGCTGGCGCACACGGCGGGAGAGTGCGTACCGGTCGAGCACCTGCGCACCTGCGAGGAACGCCTCAGGAAGTGGCTCCTTCAGGCACCTTTGAGCCCCGCCAGCGTCCGCAACTGAAGCCACAGCACCAGCCGTTCGTCGGGGTCGTCGAGGTCGATCCCGACGTGCTGCTGTGCCTGCTTCAGGCGGTAGCGGCAGGTGTTCGGATGCACGGCGAGCAGCTTCGCCGCGCCCGCCATGTCACAGCCCGCGTCGAACCAGCTGACCAGGGTGCGCGCATAGTCGGTGCCGTGCTGCTCGTCGTACGCCAGCACCCGCCGCCACGCCCCCGCGCTCAACTCCCGCCGCTCGCCGAGCACTTCGGACAACCTCAGCAGTGTCACCCGCGGGCGCACCTCGTCCACCGTCGCCACCGGCAGGTCAGGTCCGAGCACCCGCAGCACCAGCTCGGCGTCCTCCCGCGACCCCACGACCTCCACCGGCCCCGCCACCACCTCGCCCAGCGCCGCCCGCACGGGCACCCGCAGCGCCTGCCCGGCCCGCGCCACGATGTCCTCAGCCAGCCTCTTGTGCCGCGCGCCCGGCCCGGGGAGGACCGCGTACACCACCCCGTCGACCAGCACGCACGCGTGCCGCCCGTAACGTGCCTCGCACTGAAGTCGTACGACGTCCAGCAGGCGCAGGGCGGACTGCTCGGCGTCCGGGAGGCTCGCGGCGTCCAGGACGAAGGCGGCCACCCGGACCGCGCCCTCGAGTCCCAGGCGGTCGAAGGCGGTTGCCGGGTCCGCGGTGCCGTCGAGCAGGCGGCGCAGCAGGTCGCTGTTCTGGTGGCGGGCCAGTTCCTGTGCCGCCCGGGCCCGCAGCAGGAGCAGCGCCGCCGTGGACGCGCCCTGCGTCAGGGTCTCCTCGGCGTCGGGTGCGAGCGTGCCGTCGTCGACCACCCAGACCGAGCCGAGCGTCTCGCCGCCCGCGCGGACGGCGACCGCGAGACGCGGCAGGTCGCCTTCCCGGAGCGCGGGCATCCGTACCGGCCCCCGGGCGGCGAACAGTGCCCGGTACTGCTCGGTGTTGGGCGTGCTGGCCGGCACCTGGAGGCCGAGGATGCTCTGCCGCCGGTCCTCGTCGACCGGCTGGCCCGGCACCGTGGAGTAGGCGAGGATCCGCTGGCGCGGGTCCTCCACGGCCGTGGCACCGCCGGTCGCCGCGGCGACCGCGTCCGCGAGCGCGAACAGGTCCCCGAGGCCGTTCACCGACGGTGCGGGCCGGGCCGCGATCGCCGAGGACAGCAGCAGGTGGACGTGGTGCCAGGCCGCGTCCTCGTCGACCGACAGCAGCGCGAGGCCGTGCGTCTCCGCCTCGCCGGCCGGCCCGTCCGGGCCGCGTACGACGAGCCCGGTCATCCCGGCCTCCGCGGCCACCCGGACGAGGGGACCCGCGGCCGCCGCCCGCACGCCCACGGCCAGCAGCAGCGCGCCCGGCGCAGGCGGCAGCGGGGCGTGGGCGTCGTAGAGCAGCGCCTCGGTGACCGGGGCGGCGAGCCCGGCGGGGGCCGTGTGCAGGCGCAGCGAGGGGCCGCCGATGACGTCCAGCAGGTCGCCGAGGGTGCAGGCGTCCATGGGGCTCCTCGGGTGCGGGTGCGGTCGTACGGCGGCCGGTTGGCCGATTCCGAAAAGAACGTACGCAGCGGTTGTGCAGACGCACAACCCGGGGAGGTGTGCCGGGCTCGAAACTCGACTCATGACCCTCGACAGCCCGCCCGGAGTGAGCATTCGCACCGTCCACGACGTCGCCGGTCTCGCCGCCGTCGCCGACTACTTCAGCGAGGTCTGGCAGACCCCGCGCAGCGCCCCGCCCTACCCGGCCGAGGTGCTGCACAGCCTCGTCCACGCGGGCGGCGCCGTGCACGCCGCGTACGACGGGACGCGGCTAGCGGGAGCGTCGGTCGCGGTGTTCGGGCCGCACGGGGACGCGTACTCCCTGGTCGCCGCCGCCGACCGGGGCCTCGGGTACGCCGTCAAGCAGGCCCAGCGCGCCTGGGCCCGCGGCCTCGGCGCCGGCACCATGCGGTGGACCTTCGACCCGCTGGTCGGCCGCAACGCCCGCTTCAACCTGGCCAAGCTGGGCGCCACCGGCACCGAGTACCTCGTCGACTTCTACGGCCCCATGGCCGACGGCGTGAACGACGGCGACGAGAGCGACCGGCTGACGGTGACCTGGGAGCTGGCGGCGCCGGCCCCCTCGTCCGAGACCACCGACCGGGACACCGCCCCCGGCACCCACACCGCCCCCGACGGCGCGACGCTCGCCCGCCGGGACCCGGCCGGCCGGCACATCTGGTGCCGGGTCCCGGACGACATCGTCCGGCTCCGCGCCGCCGACCCGGAACTCGCCCTGCGCTGGCGGTATGCCGTCCGTGAGGTGTTCACGGAGGCCTTCGCGCAGGGGTTCAGGGCGACGGGGATGTCCCGTGACGGCTGGTACACCCTTTCGAGAGAGGCAGCGGCATGAAGCTGGAACGCGTGGAGATCGTCCATGTGGAGATCCCGCTGGTCACCCCGTTCCGTACGTCCTTCGGCACGATGACGACGAAGGACACCTTCCTGCTCCATGTCGTGACCGACGAGGCGGAGGGCTGGTCGGAGTTCGCCGCCGACCCGGAGCCGCGGTACTGCTCGGAGTTCGTGGCCGGTGCGGAGATCGTGCTGCGGGACTTCCTGCTGCCGCCCGTCGCCGCCCTTCCGCGGCTCACCGCGTCCGCGCTCGCCCCCGCCATGGCGAAGACCAAGGGCCATGAGCTGGCGAAGGCGGCCCTGGAGACGGCGGTCCTGGACGCGGAGCTGCGGTCGTACGGCATGCCGCTCGCCACCTACCTGGGCGCGGTGCGCGACCGGGTCCCCGCGGGGGTGTCCGTCGGCATCAAGGACTCCGTCCCCGAACTGCTGGACGACGTCGAGCGCTACCTCGCCGAGGGCTATGTCCGCATCAAGCTGAAGATCGAGCCGGGCTGGGACGTGGAGCCGGTCCGGGCGGTCCGCGAGCGCTTCGGGGACGCGCTGCCCCTCCAGGTCGACGCCAACACGGCGTACACCCTCGCCGACGCCGAGCATCTGCGGCGCCTGGACTCCTTCGGGCTGCTGCTGATCGAGGAGCCCTTGGACGAGAACAACCTGTACGCCCATGCGCAGCTCCAGAGGCGTCTGCAGACGCCCGTCTGCCTCGACGAGTCCCTGCACAACGCCCGTGACACCGCCTCCGCGATCGCGATGGAGGCCTGCCGGGTCGTCAATGTGAAGCCCGCGCGCGTGGGCGGCTATCTGGAGGCCCGCCGCATCCACGACGTGGCGCACGCCCACGGAGTGCCCGTGTGGTGCGGCGGCATGCTGGAGACGGGTATCGGCCGCTCCCCGAACCTCGCCCTGGCCGCCCTCCCGGGCTTCACCCTCCCCGGAGACACCTCCGCCTCCAGCCGCTACTTCGCCGAGGACATCACCGAACCGTTCGTCCTGAAGGACGGCCACCTGCCCGTCCCCACCGGGCCCGGGATCGGTGTCGAACCGCTGCCGGACGCCCTGAGGCGGTTCACCAGGGAGAAGCGAGACCTGTACGTGAGCCGACCGACACCTGGCCGGAAGTGACCGTCACGTTAGATTGATCCCGTGCTCTCTCGCCTCACACGCCCCCAGGCCCTCGCCGTCTGCGCACTGCCCGTCGTGGCGCTGATCGCCACCGCGGTCCTCGCGCCGCTGCCGTTCTCGCTGGCGCAGCCCGGGCTGACGGCGAACGTGCTCGGGGACAACAAGGGCACCCCGGTGATCACGATCTCGGGGGCGAAGGTTCGGCAGACGAGCGGGCAGCTGCGGATGACGACGATCGAGGCGACCAACCCGGACGCGCATGTCTCGCTGGGCGATGTGATCAGTGCCTGGTTCGCCACGGACCGGGCCGTCATGCCGCGCGACTCGGTGTATCCGAGCGGGCAGTCCACCAAGGAGATCGAGCAGCACAACAGCGCGCAGATGAAGCAGTCCCAGAACGCGGCGACCCGGGCCGCCCTGGACTATCTGCACCTCAGTGACAAGAAGGTCAAGGTCACGCTGAAGCTGGCCGACGTGGGCGGTCCCAGCGCCGGGCTGCTGTTCACCCTCGGCATCATCGACAAGCTGGACGGGAACGGCAGCGGCGGCGACCTCACGGGCGGCCGCCGGATCGCCGGTACGGGGACCATCGACGGCGACGGGACGGTCGGCGCCGTGGGAGGCGTGGCCCTCAAGACGCAGGCCGCGCGCCGGGACGGCGCGACCGTCTTCCTGGTCCCGAAGGCCGAGTGCTCCGACGCCAAGTCGGAGCTGCCGAAGGGTCTGCGGCTGATCCCGGTGACCACGCTGAAGGGCGCCGTGAACTCCCTGGTGGCACTGGAGACGGGCAAGGGGACCGTCCCCAGCTGCTGATTCAGTCGGTGTCCTCCAGGGGGTGCTGCCAGCGGAGGCCGGGGAAGCGGGTGAAGTCACGGTCGGCCGAATAGAAAGTGGCGCCGTGCTCTATGGCAAGAGCGGCGAGGTAGGCGTCCTGGACGAGGTTGGCGCGCGCGCCTACTTTGCGGCACAACCGGTCGAAGATGTCCCAGTGGCGTGGCCCTTCGACCAGCGGGACGGTCGCCGGGGCATCGCGCAGGGCCTGCACGAAGTCCAGTGCGGACTCCACCGGTGCCGGATCGCGGTAGATCCGTGGGTGCGTCACGATGCGCACGAAGCCGCTGAGCACCACCGAGCTGAGGCCGATGGGCTCATCGCCCTGGAGCCGCTCGGTGAGCCATGGGTTGTACGCGGCGTGCTGTTCGACGTCCTTGCGGAAGGAGTACACCAGGACGTTCACGTCGCAGAAGATCATTCGATGCCGTCCATGATGTCGAGCAGCGCGGCGTTGTTGTCCAGGTCGACACCCGGACGGACACCGCCGGTCCCGTAAGTGGGCAGGTTGACGATGTTCTGCGCCGCCGCCACATCCCGTGCGAACGACGCCCGCAGTGCATCCTCTATCACCGCACTGACCGTGACGCGTCTGCGCGCCGCCCGCAGCTTGGCTTCCTGGATCAGGTCCTCGGAGAGGTCGACTGTTGTCCTCATGCATACGAGCGTAAGACGGCTGCATCATGATGCGCCATGGTGAATCGATGATGCACGGAATTGACCGTCCGCATCTACTTCACGAACCCCTCCGCCTTCATCCAGTCCAGTGCCACCTGATGCGGGTCCTGCCCGTCCACGTCCACCTTGGCGTTCAGCGTCCGCGCCACCGCGTTGTTCAGCCTCTTCGTCACCGGGTCCAGGACCTCGGCGATCCCCGGCCACTTCTTCAGGGCCTTGGTGTTGATCTCCGGCGCCACGTTGTAGTTGGGGAAGAACTTCCTGTCGTCCTTCATCACCGCAAGGTTCATGGACTTGATGCGGCCGTCGGTGGTGAACACCTCGCCGTAGGTGCAGCTCCCCTTCTTCACCTGGGTGTAGATGATCCCGGTGTCCATCTGTGTGATGTTCTTCGCGGGCACGCTCATCCCGTACGCCTTCTCCATGCCCGGCAGCCCGTCCGCCCGGTTGGCGAACTCGCTCTCCACGCACAGCGTCACCGCGCCGGGGTCCTTCCTGGCCAGCGCGGCCACGTCGGACAGCGTCCTGGTGCCGTACTTCTTGGAGTTCGCCTGGTTCATCGCCAGCGCGTAGGTGTTGTTGAGGGATGAGGGCGGCAGCCAGGTCAGGCCGTTCCTGAGGTCCGCGTCGCGCACGGCCTGCCACTGCTTCCGCGGATCGGGGATCGGCTCGCTGTTGCCCTGGTACGTGATCCACGCGGTGCCCGTGTACTCGTACATGCCGTCCGCGTCGCCCTTCTTGACCGCCTCCCGCGCTCCGATCGAACCCTGGATGCCCGTGCGGTCGAGGACATCCGCGCCGGCCGCCTGGAAGGCGATGCCCATGATCGCGCCGAGGATGAGCTGCTCCGTGAACTCCTTGGAGGTGACGGTGAGATGGGCGCCCTTGAGGGGCTCGCCCCGGGCGATGGAGCCGGGCTTGACGTCGTCGGCCATGGGCGAGCCGCTCTGCAGGCCGCAACCCGAGGCGGCGATGAGCACCCCGGCCGACAGCAGACACGTACGCCCTCTCACGTCCCCACCTCCAGCCCCCGTGGCCTGAGCAGGAGTTCCGCCAGCGAGGCGAGCCAGTCCACCAGCAGTGCCAGGGAGACCGTGAGGATCGAGCCCAGCACCAGAACGGGCATCCGCTGGGTCGTGATGCCGGTCTGGATCAGCACACCGAGGCCGCCGCCTCCGCCGAAGGTCGCCAGAGTCGCCGTGCCGACGTTGAGGACCAGTGCCGTACGGATACCCGCGAGGATCAACGGGACGGCGAGCGGCAACTCCACGCGCGACAGCACGCCCATGGGGGACATGCCGATGCCGCGTGCCGCCTCCAGCAACGTCGGGTCGTTGGCCTTCAGACCTGCGATGGTGTTCGACAGCACCGGCAGGATGGCGTAGATCGTGATGCCGATCAGGGCCGACTTCATTCCTGTGCCGAGCCAGATGACCAGCAGCGCCAGCAGGCCGATCGCCGGGGTCGCCTGGCCCATGTTGGCGATCGTCATCGCCACCGGGGTCGCCTTCCGGAACGCCTTGCGGGTGAGCAGGATGCCCAGCGGGATCGCGATGACCAGGACGAAGAACGTGGAGATCACGGTCAGTTGGATGTGCTGCCAGAGGGCCTTGGAGACCGCACCGCCCGAGAGCGCGTTCTCGGAGATCGAGTCGAGGTCGGCCTGACGGAACCACAGCCAGGTCGCGAGCAGGACGGCGACGATCACGGCAGGCAGGAACGTCAGCTTCTGCCAGGTGATGCGGGGCTTCAGGGGGCTCGGCGCCGGCGGCGGTGCCTCGGCCTCCTGCGGGTCCTCCTGCGGGGCTTCCTGTTCGGCCTGCTCGGGGTCCTCCAGCTCGGGGGTGGTCATGCCTTCGTCACCCCGCCGGGGCCCTCCTGTTCGGCGTGTGTCTGGGCGGCCCGCAGCTCCTCCAGCTCGTGCTGGGCCTCCAGTGCCTCCAGCCGGTCCGCCTCCAGCAGTTCGTGCACGGAGTTCATGAGCGTCTCCATGTCGACCACGCCCTCGTACTCGCCGCGCCGCCCGGTGACCGCGACCCGCCCCGCGTTGTCGGTGAGGACCGCCTCCAGGGCGTCCCGGAGCGTGGCGTCCCTGGTCACGGTGTCGCTCACCAGCGTGCCCGCCCGGGCCAGCGAGCCCCGCGCACGCATGAGGTCGCCGCGCCTGAGCCACTTGTAGGGCCGGCCGCGCTTGTCGAGCAGCAGGATCTCGTTGGTGCCGCTGCCGCGAAGCCGGTTGAAGATCTCCTGGAGCGGGTCGTCGAGGGTGACGGTCGGGTAGTCGGTGATCTCGACGTCCCGTACCCGGGTGAGGTTCAGCCGCTTCAGGGCGGCCCCCGCCCCCACGAACCCGGACACGAAGTCGTCCGCCGGGTTGGTCAGGATCGCCTCCGGGGTGTCGAACTGCGCGATGTGCGAGCGTTCGCGCAGCACGGCGATGCGGTCGCCCAGCTTGATCGCCTCGTCGAAGTCGTGCGTGACGAACACGATCGTCTTGTGCAGCTCGTGCTGCAGCCTGATCAGCTCGTCCTGGAGGTGGTCGCGGGTGATCGGGTCGACCGCGCCGAACGGCTCGTCCATCAGCAGGACCGGCGGATCGGCGGCCAACGCCCGTGCCACGCCGACGCGTTGCTGCTGTCCGCCCGACAGTTGCCGCGGATAGCGGGCGCGGAACTCGACCGGGTCGAGACCGACCAGGTCGAGCAGCTCCTCCACCCGGGACCGGATCCGCGCCTTGGACCAGCCGATCATCTTCGGTACGAGGGCGATGTTCTGGGCGACCGTCATGTGCGGGAAGAGCCCTGCCGACTGGATCGCATAGCCCACCTTGCGGCGCAGCTTGACCGGATCAATGTCGGTCACGTCCTCACCGTTGATCCGGATGCGACCACCGGTCGGCTCGATCAACCTGTTGATCATCTTGAGTGTCGTCGACTTACCGCATCCGGACGGGCCGACGAAGATGACGAGCTCGCCCGCCTTGATCTCCATGTTGACGTTGTCGACGGCAGGGCTGGGGTTGCCCGGATACCGCTTGGAGAGGTGCTCCAGCTCGATCGTCGCCCCGTGGGTGGCCTCAGGCACGGATCCCCCTGGGAATGGTCAGCCGCCCGACCAGGACGTACGCGGCGTCGAACAGCAGCGCGAGGACGATGATCCCGAGGGTGCCCGCGAGGACCTGGTTGAGCGCGTTCTTGCTGCCCAGCGAGCCGATACCGCGGAAGATCTCGTTGCCGAGGCCCGGCCCGGAGGCGTAGGCGGCGATCGCGGCGATCCCCATCAGCATCTGTGTCGAGACCCGGATCCCGGTCAGGATCGGCGGCCAGGCCAGCGGCAGCTCGATGCGCATCAGCCGCATCAGCCGGGACATCCCGATGCCGCGCGCCGCGTCCACCAGCGACGGGTCGACCCCGCGCAGTCCCACGATCGAGTTCCGCACGATCGGCAGCAGCCCGTACAGCGTCAGTGCGATCACCGTGGGCGGCACGCCAAGGCCCACGATCGGGATGAGCAGACCGATCATGGCGAGCGAGGGAATGGTCAGGATGGTCGAGGTCGTCGTGGTCGCGAGGCTGCCCGCCCAGTCGCTGCGATAGCTGACGATCCCGATCAGTACGCCGATCACGGTCGCCACGACCATGCACTGGAACACGGCGCTGGCGTGCTGGTAGGCGTCGGTGAGCAGCTGCTGGTGCCGGTTGCCCAAGTACTCCCAGAAGCTCATACGCGCGCACCCCCGGCCGTCGGCTAGGTCCTCTCGGCGTCCTCGGCCGCCTGTTCCACCAGCGGGATGATCCGCAGCGGAACGGGGTTCTCCATCACGATCGCGGTGGCGGCCCGGACAATGCCATCAAAACCGACAACCAGGTCGATGACCCTCTGGAGATCGGCGTTGGAGCGGGCCACCAGCCGGCACAGCATGTCCCCGCTGCCTGTGGTGGTGTGCAGTTCGAGCACCTCGGGCACGGTCGCCAAGTGCGCGCGGACGTCGGCCCCTTGGCCCTGGCGGATCTGGAGGGTGGCGAAGGCGGTGACGGGGTACCCGAGAGCGGCAGGGTCCACCTGCGGTCCGAACCCGCGGATGACGCCATTCGACTGAAGCCGGTCCAGCCGCGCCTGCACCGTCCCGCGCGCCACCCCGAGCCGCCGGGACATCTCAAGGACCCCGATCCGCGGCTCCCGCGCCAGCAGCACGATGATCCGGCCGTCCAGACGGTCGATCGCCACAGCCGCCTCCCTGGTGTGGTGGTCATCCTGTACAGAAGTCCGGGAAATCCCGGCCACTGACTGAACACATTGCCCAGCAAAAAAAGAAACTATTGCGCACCTTGCCGCATGGGGATGAGGCTGCCGCTATGACGCAGACCACACACCACACTCCCGACACCGCCCGGCAGGCCGACCCCTTCCCGGTCAAGGGAATGGACGGGGTCGTCTTCGCCGTGGGCAACGCCAAGCAGGCGGCGCACTACTACTCCACCGCCTTCGGCATGAAGCTGGTCGCGTACTCCGGACCGGAGAACGGCAGCCGCGAGACCGCGAGCTACGTCCTGGAGAACGGCTCCGCCCGCTTCGTCCTCACCTCCGTCATCAAGCCTGCCACCACCTGGGGCCACTTCCTCGCCCGGCATGTGGCCGAGCACGGCGACGGGGTCGTCGACCTCGCCATCGAGGTCCCGGACGCCCGCCGCGCGTACGCCTACGCCATCGAGCACGGCGCGAAGAGCGTCGCCGAGCCGTACGAGCTGAAGGACGAGCACGGCACGGTCGTCCTCGCCGCGATCGCCACGTACGGCGAGACCCGCCACACCCTCGTCGACCGCTCCGGCTACGACGGCCCCTACCTCCCGGGCTTCGTCGCCGCCGCCCCCATGGTCGAACCGCCCGCCCGGCGCACCTTCCAGGCCATCGACCACTGCGTGGGCAACGTCGAGCTCGGCAGGATGAACGAGTGGGTCGGCTTCTACAACAAGGTCATGGGCTTCACGAACATGAAGGAGTTCGTGGGCGACGACATCGCCACCGAGTACAGCGCGCTGATGTCGAAGGTCGTCGCCGACGGCACCCTCAAGGTCAAGTTCCCGATCAACGAGCCCGCCATCGCCAAGAAGAAGTCCCAGATCGACGAGTACCTGGAGTTCTACGGCGGCGCGGGCGTCCAGCACATCGCGCTCAACACGAACGACATCGTGCAGACGGTCCGCACGATGCGCGCGGCCGGCGTGGAGTTCCTGAACACCCCGGACTCGTACTACGACACCCTCGGCGAGTGGGTCGGCGACACCCGGGTGCCGGTCGAGACCCTGCGCGAGCTGAAGATCCTCGCCGACCGCGACGAGGACGGCTATCTGCTGCAGATCTTCACCAAGCCGGTCCAGGACCGTCCGACCGTCTTCTTCGAGATCATCGAGCGGCACGGCTCGATGGGCTTCGGCAAGGGCAACTTCAAGGCCCTGTTCGAGGCGATCGAGCGGGAGCAGGAGAAGCGCGGCAACCTCTGAGGCCTGTGCGGACCCTGTGAATCCGTAGAACATGCAACCGGAGAACGCCGGTTGACGCTCTCATGTCCTGTGGGTGCCAAGGGGGCATCCACAGGACTCGGGGGAGAGCGTGACCACTCCGGCAGACCTCGCCGTACCGTCCGTCCGCTGGCTCTGGCAGAAGGCCACGCTGAAGGAGCCGACGGTGCTGCAGTCGTTCGCGTTCGACGAGGCACACAAGCACCTGTACGTCCTTCAGGTCACCGCCACCGGCCACGCGGCCGGCGACCTGTGCCTGAACAAGCTGGATTACCAGGGCAACCGGCTGGGCGCCATGTATCTGAAGGGCTTCGGGCACGGCGTCAGCATGGGCGTCCAGCGCGACGCCAAGGACGGCTCCACCTGGATCTGGACCGAGGCCGACGCCGAGAACGGCTACGGGCAGGGTGTCACCCGCTTCCACTTCAAGGACGGGGCCGTCCGCACCGGCGCGGACGTCAGGATCCGCAAGCCCGTCCCGGGCTCCACCAACAACCAGCCGTCCGTGTGCACGGCCTCCCGGCGCATCGCCGTCCGCTACCGGGACAAGGCCAACAAGCCCCGCTACCGGATATGGGACCTGGACGCCTTCACCGCCCACGACTACGCCGACCCGATCGCGGACATCGCCCAGGTGGGCGCCCACCCCGACCCGAAGATCCCCTTCCAGGGCTACGCCCTGCACCGCGACGTCATCTACCAGCTCGCGGGCACGGCCTACGACGCGAAGACCAACCCGGCCGCGAAGCACGGCAACGCATACGTCTCCAGCCTCGACATCACCACCGGCAAGCTGCTCCAGCAGCAGCGCACCGAGGCCGGCTACACGCTCACCTACCGCGAACCGGAGGGTGTCGCCGTGCGCGGTACAGCGGACGCGAAGGTGTACCTCGGCTTCGCCTCGGGGGAGCGGGGGGCACGCCGCTTCTCGATCTTCGTCAAGGACGACGAACAGCCGTAGCGGGAGCCGTAGTCTGGCCGCATGGCCAGGATCAACGACGTGGGCGGTACGGAGGGCTTCGGCGCCGTCGACGTCACCGACGACGCCGCGCCCTTCCACGCGGACTGGGAGGCCCGTGTCGTGGGGCTCCTCGGTGCCCTGCGCGCGCAGGGGATCTTCAACACCAACGAGTTCCGGGACGCCATCGAGTCGATGCCGCCCAGGGAGTACCTGGCGGCGTCGTACTACGAGCGCTGGTTCGAGGCGATCCGCACCCTGCTGGAACGCAAGGGCGTGATCGAGCCGGGTGAGCTGGACGATCTCGATGGCTGACGGCGACCGTTTCCCGCCGGGCACGGCGGTCCGCACCTTCCATCACGACCCGCCGCACCACACCCGCCTGCCGCGGTACGCACGCGGCAAGCGGGGCGTCGTCCTCGAGCCGGAGGGGCGGGCGGAACTGGCCGACATCAGTGCTCAGGGGCGCGGGGACGCGCCGGTCGAGCAGGTCTACGCGGTCCGGTTCGCGGCCCGTGACCTGTGGGGCGAGGGCGACCACCACGTCGTACTGGACCTGTGGGAAAGCTACTTGGAAGCGGACGAGGAAGGTGCGGCCCGATGAGCGGTGACCACTCCGACGCGACGATCGCGCGGCGGGTACGGCGCCTGGAGACCCTGCTGGAGGAGAAGGGGATCGTGTCGGGCGCCCGGCTGGACGAGATCATCGACGCCTCCCTGACCGGCGCCTCGCCCGCGAACGGCGCGCGCGTCGTCGCCCGTGCCTGGACCGACGCGGACTTCAGGGCGCGGCTCCTGGCGGACGGCACCGCCGCCGTCCGCGAACTCGGCTACATGGAGGGCTCGTACCAGCGCCTGCGGGTCGTCGAGAACACGGACACGACCCACAACGTCATCGTCTGCACCCTCTGCTCCTGCTATCCGCTGCGCCTGCTCGGCCCGTCCCCGAGCTGGTACAAGTCCGAGGCCTACCGCTCCCGCGTGGTCCGCGAACCCCGGGCCGTACTGGCCGAGTTCGGCCTCGAACTGCCCGCCGGCACGGAGATCACGGTGTGGGACTCCAGCGCGGAGACGCGCTACATGGTGCTCCCGCGCCGCCCCGACGGCACGGACGCCCTGGACGAGGACCAGCTCGCGGCACTCGTCACCCGCAACGCACTGATCGGAACCGCGGCTGTCTGATGTTCCAGTTCCGGGTGTTCCAGCGGTTCCGGATGTCTCCTAGTCGTCGTCCTCGGCGCTCGGGCTGCCCGACGGCAGCGGCTCGTCCGGTGGGTCGCCCAGCGTCGCCAGCGCCTGCTTCGCCAGGGGCACCCTGAGCGGCGAGAAGTACGGATTGATCCGCAACGCCTCCTGCAGATGCCGCCGCGCGGGCCAGACCAGCTCCAGCTCCTGCTCGATCATGCCCCGGTGGTACGCGTACAGCGCACTGCGTACGGCGCCCCCGTGCGCCCTGTCCGTCGCCGCCATGGCGAACTTCAGCGCCCCCTTGTCGTCCCCCGCCATGTGCAGCGCCCACCCCAGGGCATCCGCCACCTCGGTCCCGGGCTGTCGCCGCCACTCGGCGCGCAGCAGCCGCACGGCCGCCCGCGCGTCCCCGTGGTCCGCCTCGAACACACCGAGCACCAGGTCGTCGTCCACACCGCCCGCCACCTCGTCCCGCACCCGGGTGCCCAGCACGTCGTACTCCGCGCGGGCGGCGTCCGCCATCCCCAGCGACTCGTACAACTCGCCCAGTTCCAGGGCATACCGAGGACACGGCTGCTTGTCGAGCGCCACCCGGTACGCGTTCAGCGCCTCCGTCGTGCGGCCCAGTGCCGCCAGCGTCCTGCCCTGCCCGGCCTGCGCGGCCCGCTGGTCGGGGTCGAGCCGCACCGCCGCCTGGAAGTGCCGGAGCGCCTCCTCCAGGTCCCCGCGCTCGAAGGCCAGCTGCCCGGACCGCTCCAGCCATGCCGCCTGCTCGGCCGGTGTGCCCGCGGCCGCCGCCGCGTCGGACAGGGCGGCCGCGGCGTCCTCCCGCCAGCCCCGGTCGCGGTAGAGGGCCGCGGCCCGCGCCCGCACGGCGGCCGCCCCCGGGCGCAACTCCAGCAGCCGGTCGAGCGTCTTCTTGGCCGCCTTGTAGTCGCCGAGCCCGGTGTAGGCGTCGATCAGCAGCGGATACGTCGTCCACCGCTTCGGCGCGAGCTTCAGCGCCGCCTCGCCCCAGGCCCGCGCCGACCGGAAGTCCCGGCGGGCGTTCGCCAGCGCCGCCATGCCGTCCAGTGCCGCCGCGTTCCCCTTCTCCCGGACCTTCAGCGAGGTCCGCAGCGCCCTCTCGGCCCGTGGATAGTTCGACGCGTCCGCCGTGCGCCGACCCTGCTCCACATAGGCCGACCCGAGCACCGCCCACGACTGCGCGTCCTCGGGGTGCGCCCGCACCCGGGCCTCGCGCCCCGCGATCAGCATCGCCAGGTCCGGCAGCGCGGCCGGCACGCCGGAGGTCACCGCCGTCAGCGCCTGGGCGCCCGGTGCGGGCGCCGGCGCCACCGGCCGGGGTGCGGCCGCCCGCTCCCAGGGCCACAGCGCCAGCGCCCCGCCGAGCACGGCACACCCCGCGACGGCGGCGATCAGCACCCGCCGGACCGGACGCGGGCGGCGGCCCTCCGCTTGCTTCTCCATGGCGATCACTGTGCGTCAATACGACGAGCACATCCCGGCATACGTCCGGTGCCGTAGACGGGGTTCACACCGATGGCCCCGGGTGCGACGCTGTGATCATGAGCCGTATCGAAGCGCCTCGCGACGAAGTGACAGGCAACCTCGTCGACCGTCTGCTGGGCGGTCTGCCCGCCGAGGCCGTCCTGACCGACCCGGACGTCACGGCCTCCTACGCCAACGACATGGCCAGCTTCTGCCCGGCCGGCACCCCCGCCGTGGTCGTGCTGCCCCGCACGGTCGAAGAGGTCCAGCACGTCATGCGCATCGCCACCGAACTGCGCGTCCCGGTCGTCCCGCAGGGCGCCCGCACGGGCCTGTCGGGCGGCGCCAACGCCTCCGACGGCTGCATCGTGCTGTCCCTCACCAAGATGGACCGCATCCTGGAGATCAGTCCCGTCGACCGCATCGCCGTGGTCGAACCGGGCGTCATCAACGCGACCCTCTCCCGCGCGGTCGGCGAACACGGCCTGTACTACCCGCCGGACCCGTCCAGCTGGGAGATGTGCACGATCGGCGGCAACATCGGCACGGCCTCGGGCGGACTGTGCTGTGTGAAGTACGGGGTCACGGCCGAGTACGTGCTCGGCCTGGAGGTCGTGCTGGCCGACGGGCGGCTCATGTCCACCGGCCGCCGTACGGCCAAGGGCGTGGCCGGTTACGACCTCACCCGGCTCTTCGTCGGCTCCGAGGGCTCGCTCGGCATCGTCGTCAAGGCGATCCTGGCGCTCAGGCCGCAGCCACCGCAGCAGCTGGTGCTGGCCGCCGAGTTCGCGTCCGGCGCGGCCGCCTGCGACGCCGTGTGCAGGATCATGGAGGGCGGCCACGTTCCGTCCCTGCTCGAACTGATGGACCGTACGACGGTCAAGGCGGTCAACGACCTCGCGCACATGGGCCTTCCGGAGACCACGGAGGCCCTGCTCCTGGCGGCCTTCGACACCCCGGACCCCGCCGCCGACCTCGCCGCCGTCGGCGCGCTGTGCGAGGCGGCGGGCGCCACCCAGGTCGTCCCCGCCGACGACTTCGCCGAGTCCGAACTCCTCCTCCAGGCGCGGCGGTTGTCACTCACCGCGCTCGAGGCCGTCAGCGGTACGACGATGATCGACGACGTGTGCGTGCCCCGGTCCAGGCTCGGCGAGATGCTCGAAGGCACCGAGCGGATCGCCGAGAAGTACCAGCTCACCATCGGGGTCGTCGCGCACGCCGGCGACGGCAACACCCATCCGACGGTCTGCTTCGACGCCGCCGACCCCGACGAGTCCCGGCGCGCCCGCGAGTCCTTCGACGAGATCATGGCCCTCGGGCTCGAACTCGGCGGCACGATCACCGGCGAGCACGGCGTGGGCGTCCTGAAGAAGGAGTGGCTGGCGCGCGAGATCGGCCCGGTGGGGGTGGAGATGCAGCGTGCGGTCAAGCAGGTCTTCGACCCGCTGGGCATCCTGAACCCGGGCAAACTCTTCTGACAGCCGGACCGCGTCACTGGGCGAGCAGCTGGTCGAGCGCGGCGTCGATCCCCAGCTGCTCGCCCTCAGTCCCCGGGGGCACCACCCGCAGCGTCCGCTCCAGCCAGGCCGACACCTGAGCGGCAGGTGCCTCCAGCAGGGCGTCACCGTCGGGTGAACTGAGCGCCATCAGAACGACGCTGCGGCCCTCCGACTTGGTCGGCCACACCCGCACGTCCCCGTGCCCGCAGGCCCGGAACACGCCCTCCACCAGGAGGTCGCGGGAGAACGTCCAGTACACGGGGTTCTCGGAGTTGATGTGGAAGGTGACGTGGACGGCGTACGGGTCGTCGGTGCGGTAGCCCAGCCGGGCCGGGACCGGAATGCTGCGCTCCGGGGACAGGATCAGTCTGAGCTCGAGCTCGCGCTCCACCACGGTGTAGTGCATGTCGTGCGGTTCCTCTCTCGGGCAGGTGTACGGGGCCCTGCGGGTGGGCCCGTACACGTGGAGAGGGGAGAGGGGCGCGAGCATTACGCGGGTTCGGAGAATTTTTTTTCCGGACGTGTGAGGACGGTGCACGGCGTTGCCCGAAAGGGGTGGGACTGGCGGGACTGTCGGTGGGGGTTGCGCCCGTCTGACTGTGCTTTCCCGGGGGCCAACCCCCGGACCCCCGGCCGAACGATTCGTGGCTCCCCGGGTTTTATTCGTGTGAAGTACATGTACGAGGTTGCCCGGAAAGGGGTGGGACTGGCGGGACTGTCGGTGGGGGTTGCGCCCGTCTGGTAGATGTGGAGGCCTCTATATTCACCCCCGAGCAGATACGGGACGACGGACATGAGCGCCCCAACCCCGGCACCCGGTGACAACAGGCCCCGCGAAGGGTATTACCCGGACCCGTCCATTCCCGGATACGTCCGGTACTGGAACGGCGCGTCCTGGGTGCCGGGCACCAGCCGTCCGGCCCCGACGGACGGCGAGTCGCTCGCCCCGCCGCCCGGCAGCGACCCGGCTCCGGTCGAGGAGACGGGACCGCACTTCTTCGACGAGGACCCGGCGCCGCAGTCGGCCCCGGCCCAGCACGGCAACCGACCCGAACCCTCGAGCGCCTGGGGCGCCGACAGCTCCCGGCAGTCCGGCTTCGGCGGCGACCAGGACCGCCGGGTCTCGTGGGGCAACCCGCCCTCCGCGGACCCTCGCCTCGCCGACGGTGCCCCGCCCCAGCCGGACGGCCAGGCGTCCCGCACCGACGGCACGGCGACGATCCCGCCGGCGAACCCGGAAGCGGACGCCCCGGCCTCCGGCGGCACGTTCGTGTTCCGCAGGCCGACGGCGCGGACCGGGGAGACGGAGCCCCCGGCAGCGGCCGGCCGCGGCATCCCCGGCCCCGGTGGCCCCGCGGCCGACGAGGGCACCATGACGTTCCGTGCGCTGTCCCAGCGCACGGGCAGGCAGGGCGGGGCGCAGAACGGCAGCACGGGGGCGCCCGGCTTCGGCGCGGGCAAGGCGGCCGCCGACCGTGCCGCGGCGGCGCAGGCGCAGCCCGCCCCCTCGGGCCCCCAGCAGGCCACCCCGGTGATCCCGCCGCAGGGCGGCGGCGCCCGGCCCGCAGCGGCCGTGCAGCAGCCCGCCGCGCAGGCCCCCGCACCCGTCGCCACCCCCATGACCAGCGGCCCCGGCGGCGGCCAGCACTCCTGGGCGCAGCAGGTCCACCGGCTCGCGGGCGCCGACGAGGACCAGCCCGTGGCCCCCTGGAAGCCGCCGGTCGAGGACATCTTCCAGGCGGCCGCCATGCGCCAGGCGGCGGCCCGCCCCGCAGGCCTCGGCAAGCGGCTGGCCGCCCGGCTGCTGGACACCGTCGTCCTCGCGGCCGTCACGGCCGTGGCCGCCGTACCGCTCGGCAGCAAGGCCGTCGACCACGTCAACGAGAAGATCGACGAGGCCAGGCTCTCCGGCCAGACCGTGACCGTCTGGCTGCTGGACGGCACGACGTCGGTGTACCTGGGCATCATCCTGGCCGTACTGCTCGGCTTCGGCGTCCTCTACGAGGTGCTGCCCACAGCCAAGTGGGGCCGCACGCTCGGCAAGAAGCTGCTGGGTCTCGAGGTGCGGGACATCGAGGCGCACGAGCCGCCGTCGTTCGGCGGGGCGCTGCGCCGCTGGCTCGTGTACAGCGTGCCGGGCCTGCTCGGCGTCGGCATCGTGGGTGTCGTGTGGTGCGTGTTCGACCGCCCGTGGCACCAGTGCTGGCACGACAAGGCAGCGGGTACGTTCGTCGCGGGCTGACCGCGTCCGACGTATGCACCAGCCGATTCGGTACTCCGGACGGCCGTTCGCCGGATGCGGAGCCGGGAGGTTCGCGGTCCACTCGGGCCATGAGCAGCGAACCGCCCCCCGGATCCGGCGGACCGCCGGAGGACGACCCGTTCAGGAAGCAGCCCCCTCCTGGCCAGGGATCGGGCTCACCGTACGACGCCCCCGGCGGTGGCGGGCAGCCACCGCCGTACGGCGGTGACCCCTACGGCGGCGGCCAGTACCCCACCGACCCCCTCGCCGGTATGCCCCCGCTCGCCGAGAGCGGCAGGCGCACGCTCGCCCGGATCATCGACCTGATCCTCGTGGGCATCGTCGTCTGGCTGCTCACCTGGGCGTTCAACGTCCACGAGTACGACGTGAACGGCAACAACCTCTCCTACACCAAGTCCTTCGCGCAGTCGCTGATCGCCGCCGTGCTCTACATCGGCTACGACACGTATCTGATCAGCAGGACGGGACAGACGCTCGGCAAGAAGTGGCTGAGCATGCGCGTCGCCAACCTCGACAACGGCTCCACGCCCTCCGTGCAGACCTCACTGACCCGCGCGGCGGTGCTGTGGATCCCGTTCGCGTTCTGCTGCGCGTGCATCTGGACCGCGATCGCGGGCGGCTGGAGCTACTTCGACCGCCCGTACAAGCAGGGCCTGCACGACAAGGCGGCCAAGACCGTGGTGGTCAGCACCCATTGAGGCGGCAGGTCAGGACGCGGCGCGCTCGTGCACGGGCTCGGAGGCCGCTGCGGCGACCGTGGCCGGTACGGGGACCTCCTGCTCCGTCTCCACGGTCGCGGGCTGCCGGACCAGGACCACCTTCGGCCTGGGCAGTGGGACCGTCATGGCGACCAGAAGCCCGAGGGCGAGTGCGGCGAAGGCGATGACCGCGATCCCCACGCCCGAACTCGTCTGCGACAGCAGCAGCATGGCGAGTGTCGAGAAGATCACGGTGCAGGAACCGTAGACGAGCTGGGCGGGCGTCGGACGAGGCATGGCAATCGTGTCCTCGGAAGTGGGGGTCCACGGGCGAGTCGGCCTGGGTTTCTGCCGATTTCCGGGCAGTCCGCCAACCGACTCTAATCGCGTGCATGCCCGAGTGGAACGAACGGTAAGCGTGACCTAACCAACAGTGCCGGTGCACAGGGGGCGCACGGAGTCATGGCGTCCATCAAGTGGACGTTCGAACGCGCCGGTCGGAGTGTCCGCAAAGCGAACCTCAGCTCCGCATAGTGCCATTGTTGTGTCCAAGTCAAGGTCTGTCTTTTCTTACCGACCTCTAGTCAAATTGCGTCACTTGACTTGCCACCTTGACCAAGAGGAACTCAAGTGACCCCAAAACCCTGGACGTTCAGAGCAACCGCGGTCGGCGTCGCGCTCGCGGCGGCCACTGCCACGTTCTCGACGTTCGCCGTGGCCCAGGCCGCCGACCCGGCCGCGACGGCCACTCGTGACCGCCATGACCCGGCGGCGGTCAAGAGCGTGGAGCAGGACGACCTCGACGGTCCGCTCTCCAAGACCCAGGATGCCCAGCGCCAGGAGGCCCTGAACCAGGTCATATCCGGCCAGGCCCAGGTCAAGGACCGGGGCGGTTCGCAGGTCGTCCAGCTGAAGGGCAAGAAGGGCGACCCCAAGTACGTGGAGCTGGGCCGGGAGAAGACCGACAAGATCTTCACGATCCTGGTCGAGTTCGGCGACAAGATAGACAGCACGTACGGCGGCACGGCGGGCCCCGCGCACAACCAGATAGCCCAGCCCGACCGGGCGAAGGACAACTCGACCGCCTGGCAGGCGGACTACAACCGCCAGCACTTCCAGGACCTCTACTTCGGCACCGGCACGGACTCCATGAAGTCCTTCTACGAGAAGCAGTCCTCGGGCCGCTACTCGGTGGACGGCGAGGTCGCCGACTGGGTCAAGGTCCCCTACAACGAGGCCCGCTACGGCAACAACGCCTGCGGCTCCACCAACTGCACCAGCGTGTGGAACGTCGTCAGGGACGGCGTCACCGCGTGGGTCGCCCAGCAGAAGGCAGCCGGCAAGTCCGACGCCGACATCAAGGCGGACCTGGCGAAGTTCGACCAGTGGGACCGCTACGACTACGACGGCGACGGCAACTTCAACGAGCCCGACGGCTACATAGACCACTTCCAGATCGTGCACGCCGGCGAGGACGAGTCCGCGGGCGGCGGCGCCCAGGGCACGGACGCCATCTGGGCGCACCGCTGGTACGCGTTCGGCAGCGACACGGGCAGCACCGGCCCCACGGGCAACAAACTGGGTGGCGCGCAGATAGGCGACACCGGCATCTGGGTCGGCGACTACACCATCCAGCCGGAGAACGGCGGACTCGGCGTCTTCGCCCACGAGTACGGCCACGACCTGGGTCTGCCGGACCACTACGACACCACCAACGCCGGTGAGAACTCGACCGGTTTCTGGACGCTGATGTCCAACGGTTCCTGGCTCGGCCGCGGCGAGGACACCATCGGTGACCTGCCCGGCAACTTCAACGCCTGGGACAAGCTGCAGCTGGGCTGGCTGAACTACGACACGGCGAAGGCCGCGACGAAGTCGAAGCACAAGCTGGGTGTCGCGGAGTACAACACCAAGAACAAGCAGGCGCTGGTGGTCTCGCTGCCCGACAAGGCGGTCACCACCGAGGTCGTGCCCCCCGCCCAGGGCTCGTCCCAGTGGTGGAGCGGCAGCGGCAACGACCTCAAGAACACGCTGACGCGGTCGGTCGACCTCACCGGCAAGTCCAAGGCCACCCTCACCCTGGACGGCTACTACGACATCGAGGCGGGCTTCGACTACCTCTACGCCGAGGTGTCGACCGACGGCGGCGCCAACTGGACCCCGCTCGACGGCACGGTGGACGGCCAGGCCATCCCGCGCGACGGCAGCGACAAGCCGGCGCTGACGGGCACGGTCGACGGCTACAA
The DNA here is from genome assembly GCF_040298885.1 of Streptomyces sp. NPDC001137. Classification (NCBI taxonomy): domain Bacteria; kingdom Bacillati; phylum Actinomycetota; class Actinomycetes; order Kitasatosporales; family Streptomycetaceae; genus Streptomyces; species Streptomyces sp. NPDC001137. The sequence goes on along the minus strand of NZ_JBEPBA010000016.1, from coordinate 87,849 downwards.
GAAGCTGTCGTACTCGCTGGACGCCTACGCGGGCCAGAAGATCGGCCTGCGCTTCCGCTACCAGACCGACGGCGGTGTGGCGCAGAAGGGCTTCACTGCCGACGAGATCACGGTGACCGCGGACGGCACGGCGCTGTTCAGCGACAACGCCGAGAGCGCGGACCCGGATTGGACCGCCACCGGCTTCTCCCGCATCGGCGCGTCCTTCACCAAGGACTACAAGCAGTACTACATCGCGGAGAACCGCCAGTACGTGTCGTACGACAGGACGCTCAAGGTCGGCCCGTACAACTTCGGCTTCTCGACGACCCGTCCGGACTGGGTGGAGCACTACCCGTACCAGAACGGTCTGTTGATCTGGAAGTGGGACACCTCGCAGCAGGACAACAACACCAGCCAGCACCCCGGTGTGGGCCTGGTCCTGCCCGTCGACTCGCACCCGACGGCGCTGAAGTGGTCCGACGGCAAGCCGATGCGCAGCCGTATCCAGTCCTACGACTCGCCGTTCAGCCTGTACCGCACGGACGGCATCACGCTGCACAACGCGGACGTCGAGACGAGGATCCCGTCCTCGAAGGGCGTGCCGGTCTTCGACGACCATGCGAGCACGTACTACGACGACTCGACCCCGTTCGCCGGTGTCAAGATCACTGACACCAATACCAAGATCAAGATCGTCAGGGAGGCCAAGGATGGCTCGACGATCAAGGTCGAGGTCGGTCCCGCGGTGAAGTAGTCGACATTTCCGCAGGTCAGAAGCGTATCGGCGGCGACCCCCTGGCGGGTTGCCGCCGATCGTGTTTAGGTGCGTCCTGTGCTTCCCTTATTGACACCGGTAACGACAACGACTCGCACGGGGGTGTGACTGCATGGCCGCAGGAGGTTTCTGCAAGCTGCCGACAGGCAGCGTGGTGGTGGCGCTGAACCTGCCCAGCCCCACCGCCGACGGCACGGGCTGCATACGCTTCCTCGTGCACGCCCAGAACCGGGCGCGGGCCCTGACCAGGCTGCGCAACCTGGGCATGCGGGCGGTGTACCTGCGCGGCAACGCCGCCCCGCCCACCCCGGACGAGATCACCGCGGTCCTGCACCACCCCGACGGCCTCATATGGCGCACGGCACCTGACATCGGTGTCGTAACCGGCCCGGAGCTGCCCCAGGAGCTGTGGCACCCGGTCAGGGCCTTGCTGAGGCGTCCCACGGCTCCGGCGCAACCGGACGTGCACGGCAGCGCCCCTTCAGGGGCGCGGGGCGGCATTGAATCTGCGGCTACCGCCGCGCGGGCGCGACCAGCCACGACGAACCTGTAGTCGCTCGACAACCCATCGCGGCACAGCGAGGCGTCAGGCAACCACAGGCTTCCCGGACAACTCCACACCCGCCGAGCGCAGCTCCTCCAGAGCACGCTCGGTGGTTTCCTCGGCCACCCCGGCGGTCAGGTCGAGCAGCACCTGGGTGCGGAACCCCTCCCGGGCGGCGTCCAGCGCGGTGGCGCGCACGCAGTGGTCGGTGGCGATCCCGACGACGTCGACCTCGCCGACCTCCCGGGCGCGCAGCCAGTCGGCCAGCTTGACGCCGTTCTCGTCGGCCCCCTCGAACCCGCTGTACGCCGCCGCGTACGCGCCCTTGTCGAAGACGGCGTCGACCGCCCCGGAGGCGACGGCGGGCGCGAAGTTCGGGTGGAAGCCGACGCCCTCGGTGCCCGCTACGCAGTGCGCGGGCCAGGAGTGCTGGAAATCGGGGTTGTCGGCGAAGTGGCCGCCGGGTGCGATGTGGTGGTCGCGGGTGGCCACCACATGCCGGTAGCCGGAGCCGCCCGCCTGCCCGATCAGCTCGGTGATGGCGGCGGCCACATCGGCACCCCCGGCCACGGCGAGGCTGCCCCCCTCGCAGAAGTCGTTCTGCACGTCAACGACGATCAAGGCGCGGCGCATGGTGGGTGTCCTTCTCGACGATGGGGTCGGGGGAGGGGTGCGGGCCCGGCCATGGAACTTCCGAGCGTATTGAGTTCCCGTCCGGTAGGGGAGGGGGCGTCACGGGGCGTATCCGGCGGCACCTGCTTTAGCTACCCGAGCGCCCGTGTACGTACTCCGTCGGAATGACCGGTTCCCCGCGCGAGAGCTGGGTCGCGGACAGCGGCAGATTGGCGCGCGCGGCCGTGTGCCGGTCGCGTACGACGTCCAGCGGCTCGCGCGCCACCACGTCGCCGCCCTTGACCAGCTCGACCAGCAGCTGCCGGTCCGCCAGCTCGGCCGGGACGGTGCCGGTGCCGACGACCTCGGCCTCCGCGACGCCGTCCGCGTCGAGGCGCCGCGCGGCCCACTTGCGGCCGCCGATGGACGTCTTGCCGCCGCTGGACTTCTTCGCCACCGGCACCAGCGGCGCCCTCGGGTCCGCGGATTCGGCGCGGGCGACCAGCTTGTACACCATCGAACAGGTCGGGTGCCCCGACCCGGTCACCAGCTGGGTACCGACGCCGTACGCGTCCACGGGCGCAGCCGCCAGCGAGGCGATGGCGTACTCGTCGAGGTCCGAGGTCACGATGATCTTCGTGGCCGTCGCGCCCAGCTCGTCCAGCTGCTGCCGCACCCGGTGCGCGACCAGCAGCAGGTCGCCGGAGTCGATGCGCACGGCGCCCAGCTCGGGCCCGGCGATCTCGACGGCCGCCCGGACGGCCTCGGCGACGTCGTAGGTGTCCACGAGCAGGGTGGTGTTCCGGCCGAGCGAGTCCACCTGGGCCCGGAAGGCGTCCCGCTCGCGGTCGTGCAGGAGGGTGAAGGCGTGGGCGGAGGTCCCGACGGTCGGGATGTTGTAGCGGAACCCGGCCGCGAGGTCCGAGGTGGAGGCGAAACCGCCGACGTACGCGGCACGTGAGGCGGCGACGGCCGCGAGCTCGTGGGTGCGCCGGGCGCCCATCTCGATCAGCGGGCGCTGTCCGGCGGCCGAGGACATCCGGGAGGCGGCCGCGGCGATCGCGGAGTCGTGGTTGAGGATGGAGAGGATCACCGTCTCCAGCAGCACGCACTCGGCGAACGAGCCCTCGACCCGCATGATCGGCGAGCCCGGGAAGTACACCTCGCCCTCCGGGTAGCCCCACACGTCACCGGAGAAGCGGTAGGAGTCGAGCCACTCGAGGGTCGCCTCGTCGACGATGTTCCGCTCGCGCAGGAAGCCGAGGACGTCTGCGTCGAAGCGGAAGTTCTCCACGGCGTCCAGGACCCGCCCGGTGCCGGCCACCACGCCGTAGCGCCGCCCCTCCGGCAGCCGCCGGGTGAAGACCTCGAAGACGCTTCGCCGTTCGGCCGTACCGGCCTTGAGGGCGGCCTGCAGCATCGTGAGCTCGTACTGGTCCGTGAAGAGCGCCGTCGAGGGAACGTCCACCGGCAGCCCAAGGTCCGCTGTGTTCATGGCAAGGAATGCTACACCCCTTCGCGTCAGTGTGACGATTTGTGGGGCCCGTGGCAGCATGGGCTGTGTGACGTCACCCGCTCCCCTTGAGATCGAACGGACCGAATCTGCGGAAGAGGTCTTCGCCGTACCCGAGCCGGACGTCCCCTGGGTCACGATCGTCCACAACGACCCGGTCAACCTCATGAGCTATGTGACGTACGTCTTCCAGACGTACTTCGGCTACACCAAGGACAAGGCCACCAAGCTCATGCTCGATGTCCACCACAAGGGCCGGGCGGTCGTCTCCAGCGGCACTCGCGAGGAGATGGAACGCGACGTGCAGGCCATGCACGGCTACGGACTGTGGGCCACCCTCCAGCAGGACCGGAAGTAGCGACTCAACCTGATGCCAGGAACCTTCGAACCGCTCCCCGGCGGCGGCGCGGCCGTCGCGCTCGACGACGTCGAGATCTCCATCATCCGGTCGCTGGCCGTCCAGCTCCTGGAGCTCGTCGGACCCGGCCCCGGCGAGGACGCCCCCGACGACCCGCTGGCCGAGCTGTTCGCCGAGGGCCCCAGTGAGCCCCCTAAGGATCCCGTGCTCAAGCGGCTCTTCCCGGACGCCTACAGCGACCCGGAGGGCACCCCCGGCACCGAGGAGGCCGAGGAACAGCAGGCGTACTCCGCCGAGTTCCGCCGTTTCACGGAGAACGACCTGCGCGCCGCCAAGCGTGAGAGCGCCCTCGCCGTGATCCGTTCCCTGGACGCGCTCACACCGGCGGGCGACGGCGGGGCGATCCTCAAGCTGTCCGTCGAGGAGTCCCGGCAGTGGCTCGGCACCCTCAACGACCTGCGCCTGGCGATCGGCTCCCGGCTGGAGATCACCGACGAGGACGACACCGACCTCCTCTACCGCCTCCCGGACGAGGACCCGCGCAAGCCGATGGTGATGGCGTACCTGTGGCTCGGCGGCCTCCAGGAGACGCTCGTCTCGACCCTTATGCCCTGATCCGAGGCGTTCGGCGTTCGCTCAGAGGACGCTCAAATCCGGATAACGATGAGGTCACCAGGGTCGCCTTCTATGCGCCCGTGGGGTGGCCTTTGTCCGGTTCTCCCTGTGGCGTGCGCCACATTTCCCTCGGGCGATCAAGATTGCGGCCGTGATAAATCTTCACGACCGCCCGGCGAACACCACCCATGTTCAGCCGGGTGCGCCACCGAGCCGGCGGATCGCCGGCCAGGCACGGACGGGTCCGCAAAACCCGCCCAGCTCCATCAATCCGGGGGGATCGAGACCCGATCCGGGGCCGACGAGAGGCCCGGGGTCGGAATGGAGAAAGGCGCACCACCACATGACCTCCGCTCAGGTCGGTACGGACAACGCCCCCGAGGGGGCCGAAGAGGGGTACGAGCGCGGGCTCGGCAGCCGTCAGGTCCAGATGATCGCGATCGGCGGCGCCATCGGCGTCGGCCTCTTCCTGGGTGCCGGGGCGAACATCGCCAAGGCCGGCCCCAGCCTCATCTTCATGTACGCCCTCGCGGGCGTGATCATCTTCTTCATCATGCGGGCACTCGGCGAGCTGCTCCTCTACCGCCCGGTCTCGGGCTCCTTCGCGGAGTACTCCCGCGAGTTCCTCGGCCCGTTCTTCGGCTACTTCACCGCCTGGACCTACTGGCTGATGTGGGTCGTCACGGGCATGGCCGAGCTGACGGCCGCCGCGATCTACGTCCACTACTGGTTCCCGCACGTCCCGCAATGGACCACCGCCCTGGTCTTCCTGGTGATCCTCTTCGGGGTCAACCTGATCTCCGTGAAGCTCTTCGGCGAGCTGGAGTTCTGGTTCTCGATGGTCAAGGTCACCGCGCTGATCGGCATGATCGTGATCGGCCTCGGCGTCCTCACCTTCGGCTTCAGCGCCGCCGGTGACACCGCCTCCGTCGCCAACCTCTGGCAGTTCGACGGCTTCTTCCCCAAGGGCGTCGGCTCGTCCCTGATGACCCTGCAGGGCGTCATGTTCGCCTACCTCGCCGTCGAGCTGGTCGGTGTCACGGCCGGCGAGTCCGAGAACCCGGAGAAGACCCTCCCCAAGGCGATCAACACCCTGCCCTGGCGCATCGCGCTGTTCTACGTCGGCGCGCTCACCGTCATCCTCTGCGTGGTCAAGTGGACCGAGTTCGCGGACGGCGTCAGCCCCTTCGTGAAGGCGTTCGCGCTGATCGGCATCCCGGCCGGTGCGGGCATCGTCAACTTCGTCGTCCTGACCGCGGCCCTGTCCTCCTGCAACTCGGGCATGTACTCCACGGGCCGCATGCTGCGCACGCTGGCGGACAACGGCGAGGCCCCGCGCGCCTTCGCCAAGCTGTCGGCCTCCAAGACCCCGGCCCTCGGCATCACCGTCTCCGTCGCCTTCATGGGCATCGGTGTGGTCCTCAACTACATCGTCCCGGAGAAGGCGTTCGGCTACGTCACCTCGGTGGCCACCGCGGCCGGCATCTGGACCTGGCTGATGATCCTGATCAGCCATGTCCTCTACCGCCGTGCGGTCGTCGCGGGCCGGCTGCCCGCCTCGTCCTTCCCGGCACCGGGCGGCGCGGTGTGCTCGTACATCGCCATCGTGTTCCTGCTCTTCGTCACCGGCCTGATCGCCTACGACGCCGACTCCCGCGTCTGCCTCTACGTGATGGCCGGCTGGGCGGTCGTCCTCGGCATCGGCTGGGCGATCCTGAAGGCGAGCAACCCGGAGGTCACCCGGCGGCGCGAGCCCGAGCTGGAGAAGGTCGGCTGACCGCAGCTCTCTGTTCGGCATCCGGGCCGTCCCGTACCACCCCTCGGTACGGGACGGCCCATCTGATCGTCCTGGTAGTCCCCCTGCTTATCCTGACGAGCATGCTGACCATCACCCAGGCCCTCGTCGACCAGATCGTCGCGCACGCGCGCAAGGACCACCCCGACGAGGCGTGCGGCGTCGTCGCGGGCCCGGCCGGTTCGGACCGCCCCGAGCGGTTCATCCCGATGCTGAACGCGGCCATGTCGCCCACGTTCTACGAGTTCGACTCCGGCGACCTGTTGGGGCTCTACCGCGAGATGGACGACCGCGACGAGGAGCCGGTGGTCATCTACCACTCCCACACCGCGACCGAGGCCTACCCGTCCCGCACCGACATCTCCTACGCCAACGAGCCCGGTGCCCACTACGTGCTGGTCTCCACCGCGGACACCGACGGCCTCGGCGACTTCCAGTTCCGCTCGTACCGGATCGTGGAGGGCGAGGTCACGGAGGAGGAGGTCACGGTCGTGGAGGCCTACTGATCTCGCGGTTCGGTCAGAATTCGTCCAGTATTCGAGATCACACTCCGGGACCGGGGCCGGGAATCGATACGATGACCCCATGGTTTTCCACGACGTGAGCGACAAGACGCCGGGCATGCTGCTCGTGGCGCGGCTGCACGTCGACCTGTGCAGGCTGCAGAGCGCCATCTGTACGCGCTGACCCCTGCCGCCGTACGGCCGTGAGCCGCGGCGCCTTGTGCACCACACGCTGTACTGCGCTGCCGCGCGCCCACCGACTGACTACTCCCGACAGGAGCCCTGAGCCATGGCCATCGAGGTCCGCATCCCCACCATCCTTCGCACCTACACCGACGGCGAGAAGGCGGTGGAGGGCAACGGGGACACCCTCGCCGAGCTCTTCGCCGACCTCGAGACCCGGCATGCGGGCATCCAGGCCCGCATCGTGGACAACGGCGAGCTGCGCCGCTTCGTCAACGTCTATCTGAACGACGAGGACGTCCGCTTCCTCGAGGGCATCAACACCAAGGTCGCCGACGGCGACAACGTCACGATCCTGCCGGCCGTGGCCGGCGGCATGGCCTGATCCGCATGCGCTACGACTCCCCGCTGGCCGCGGTGGGCAACACCCCCCTGGTGCGCCTGCCGCGGTTGTCGCCGTCCGAGGACGTCCGCATCTGGGCCAAGCTGGAGGACCGCAACCCCACCGGCTCGGTCAAGGACCGCCCGGCCCTGCACATGATCGAACAGGCGGAGAAGGACGGCCGTCTGACCCCGGGCTGCACCATCCTGGAGCCGACGAGCGGCAACACCGGCATCTCCCTCGCCATGGCCGCGAAGCTCAAGGGCTACCGCATGGTGTGCGTGATGCCCGAGAACACCTCGCAGGAGCGCCGCGACCTGCTCGGCATGTGGGGCGCGGAGATCATCTCCTCCCCGGCGGCGGGCGGCTCCAACACCGCGGTCCGGGTCGCCAAGGAACTCTCGGCCGAGCACCCGGACTGGGTGATGCTCTACCAGTACGGCAACCCGGACAACGCGGGCGCCCACTACGCGACCACCGGCCCCGAGATCCTCGCCGACCTCCCCTCGGTCACCCACTTCGTGGCGGGCCTCGGGACCACGGGGACGCTGATGGGCGTCGGCCGCTTCCTGCGCGAGAACAAGCCCGATGTGAAGATCGTCGCCGCCGAACCGCGCTACGACGACCTGGTGTACGGGCTCAGGAACCTCGACGAGGGCTTCGTACCGGAGCTGTACGACGCCTCCGTGCTGACGACCCGCTTCTCCGTCGGCTCGGCGGACGCCGTCACCCGCACCCGTGAACTCCTCCAGCAGGAGGGCATCTTCGCGGGCGTCTCCACCGGAGCGGCCCTGCACGCGGCGATCGGCGTCGGCACCAAGGCCCTCAAGGCCGGCGAGAGCGCGGACATCGTGTTCGTCGTGGCCGACGGCGGCTGGAAGTACCTGTCGACGGGCGTCTACACGGCGGCCACGACGGAGGAAGCCATCGAAACGTTGCAGGGGCAGCTCTGGGCGTGATCAGCCACCCCAGGGGCGCGGGGCTGTGTTGAACATGCGGCTCCGCCGCGTGGGCGCGACCAGCCCCCACTGGCCCGCAGACAAGTAACCGGCCCCACCAGCGGAGCGCTACGTCGCCAGGTGACGGACCTGGTCCCACAGGACCGGGTCCACCACACCCACCCTCCGCCGGAACTCCCACACCGGAACCTCGCGCAGCTCGTCCGTCTCCAGGAAGCTCGCGCGCCCCTGCGCATCGCCCACGGCCCCCGGCGGCAACGGGATCACCCCGGCCCGCTCGTCGTGGTACTTGCTGGTGATCTTCGCGACCACCGCCCGCTCCCCGTGCACCACCAGCACCAGACAGGGCCGGTCCTTGTTGCCCGGCCGGTCCTCGTACGGAACGTTCGCCCACCAGATCTCCGCGGGCTTGGGCCGCCCGCCACCCCGCACGCCCGGCCGGCCCGGCGGCCGCGTCCGGCGCCCCGCCGGCCGCCGCCCCCGCCCCCAGCCGTCGACGAGCGTGGCGACCAGCGCGAGCAGTATCACCGCCGCGAGCGCGAGCCACCATGACGTGTCCATACGAAGACGTTACCGGCGCACGATCAGCGCCGCGCGCCCTCTGCGCAACCCGCGCTCGCCCTCTCGCGCCTCACCCGCCCCGCTTCCAGCCGAACCGGTGACACCACAGGTGAGTTCGCCCACAACAGCCCCTGCCTGAGGAGCGACCGGACGTTTTGCGCCTTACGCTCGACGGACCGCACGACCCCCGTTCCCCTTCCCAGAAAAGTTCCCGCCAGCGGAGGTTTCTGCTTCATGAAGCTCACCGTCGTCGGTTGCTCGGGGTCGTTCCCGTCCGCGGAATCGGCCTGCTCGAGCTACCTCGTAGAGGCCGACGGCTTCCGGCTGCTTCTCGACATGGGCAACGGTGCCCTTGGCGAGCTGCAGCGCCACTGCGGTCTCTACGACCTCGACGCGATCTTCCTCAGCCATCTGCACGCCGACCACTGCATCGACATGTGCGCCTACTTCGTGGCGCGCTACTACCGGCACGACGGCGGCCGCTGCGACCCGATCCCCGTCTACGGACCCGAGGGAACGGAACACCGGCTGACCACCGCCTACGCCGACACCCCCACCGCCTCTTCCATGAGCGAGGTCTTCGACTTCCACACGGTCAAGCCGTCCACGTTCGAGATCGGCCCGTTCACGGTGCACACGGAACGCGTGGCCCATCCCGTGGAGGCGTACGGCATCCGCATCGAGCACGGCGGGACGTCCCTGACCTACTCCGGCGACACGGGCACGACCCCCGTCCTGGACGAACTCGCCCGCGACACCGACCTGTTCCTGTGCGAGGCCGCCTTCACGCACGGCAAGGAGAGCATCCCCGACCTGCACCTCAACGGCCGCGAGGCAGGCGAGACGGCGGCCCGGGCGGGCGCCCGGCGCCTGGTCCTGACGCACATCCCGCCGTGGACCGACCCACAGGTCAACCTGGCGGACGCCCGCGCGGTGTTCGACGGCCCGGTGGAACTGGCGGCGCCGAGGCAGTCGTACGAGATCTAGCGCGACGAACATGCGGAAGGCTCCCGGAACCGAGGGGTTCCGGGAGCCTTCGTGCAGTCCGGGGCCGGCCTACTTGGCCTCCGCCTTCTGCAGCTCCGCCAGTTCCTCGTCGGACTCGCGGCCCGGCGTCGGCAGGTTGAACCTGATGATCGCGAAGCGGAAGATCACGTAGTAGAGGACACCGAAGCACAGGCCCACGAGCATCAGACCCCACGGGTTGGTCGCGATGCCCAGGTTCAGCCCGAAGTCCACCACGCCCGCCGAGAAGCCGAAGCCGTCCTTCATGCCCAGCGCCCAGGTCAGCGCCAGCGAGACACCGGTGAGGACCGCGTGGATGGCGTACAGGACCGGGGCGATGAACATGAACGTGAACTCGATCGGCTCGGTCACGCCCGTCACGAAGGACGTCAGCGCGATCGAGAACATCATGCCGCCGACCACCTTGCGGCGCTCCGGGCGGGCGCAGTGCACGATCGCCAGACAGGCCGCCGGCAGACCGAACATCATGATCGGGAAGAAGCCGGTCATGAACTGGCCGGCCGTCGGGTCGCCCGCCAGGAAGCGCGCGATGTCACCGCTCTTGCCGTGGTAGTCGCCCGCCTGGAACCACGGGAACGAGTTCAGCAGGTGGTGCATGCCGATCGGGATCAGCGCACGGTTGGCCACACCGAAGATGCCCGCGCCGACCGCGCCCGACCCCACCAGCCACTCGCCGAAGTTGTGCAGACCCGTGCCGAGGACCGGCCAGATGTAGCCGAAGACGATGCCGATGACCAGGCCCGCGAAGGCCGACAGGATCGGTACGAGCCGGCGGCCGCCGAAGAAGCCCGCCCAGTCCGGCAGCTTGGTGCGGTAGAAGCGCTGGTACAGCAGCGCGACCACGAGACCCATCACCACACCGCCGAGCACCTTGGCGTCGACCGGCGCGTTCACCATGACGACCTTGCCGTCGACGGCCGTCGCCACCTTCGGCAGGTTCTTGTCCGTGAACGTGGCCAGCACGTTCTTGAAGACCAGGTAGCCGACGACCGCGGCCAGCGCCGTCGAGCCGTCCGACTTCTTGGCGAAGCCGATCGCGATGCCCACCGCGAACAGCAGCGCCATGTTGTCGAGGATCGCGTTGCCGCCCGCCGCCATGAACCCCGCGATCTTCGTGAGGAACGTGGGGAAGGACGGGCGTCCGAGCATGTCCGTGTTGCCCAGCCGCACCAGAAGGGCGGCGGCGGGCAGGACGGCCACCGGGAGCATCAGGCTGCGGCCGATACGCTGCAGCACAGCCATCGCGCCGGGGCCCTTCTTCTTCTCGGCCGCGGGAGCGGCGCTGGCCGTGGTCACAACTTCCTCCAGGGGGCAGAGCGCCGCCCGGGGACAGGGAAGAGGGCGGCGGCATTGCTGGTCTGAACCATTGTCGAACACTCAGTGGTTTAGACCTGTGGTGTAGACCTGTTGTAGCACGGTGAAGGCCGGATAAGGAACCCACTGTTTTCCGGTGATGCCCCGTAAGGTTGGCGAGCGTCTGTCTGCTGGTGTAGACCAGTTGCGGAGCACACCGCGCGTGAGGAGACTGACATGGCCAGCAAGGCTGAGAAGATCGTTGCCGGGCTCGGCGGCATCGACAACATCGAGGAGATCGAGGGCTGCATCACTCGGCTGCGCACCGAGGTCAGCGACGCCTCGCTGGTCGACGAGACCGCCCTGAAGGCCGCCGGCGCCCACGGCGTCGTCAAGATGGGCACCGCGATCCAGGTCGTCATCGGCACCGACGCCGACCCCATCGCCGCGGAGATCGAAGACATGATGTGAACCGACGTGAGATGAGCCACGGCCACCCCGGCCCGCACTCACTCGTTGGGGCCCCTTCCCACCACGGGAGGGGCCCTTTCCGCTTGTACGGCTAGGCTCAGCGCCATGTCTCGAATCGACGGCCGCACCCCCGAACAACTCCGCCCGATCACCATCGAACGCGGCTGGAGCAAGCACGCCGAGGGCTCCGTCCTCATCGCCTTCGGCGACACCAAGGTCTTCTGCACCGCCTCCGTCACCGAAGGCGTCCCCCGCTGGCGCAAGGGCAGCGGCGAGGGCTGGGTCACCGCCGAGTACTCCATGCTCCCCCGCGCCACCAACACCCGCGGCGACCGCGAGTCCGTCCGCGGCAAGATCGGCGGCCGCACCCACGAGATCAGCCGCCTCATCGGCCGCTCCCTGCGCGCGGTCATCGACTACAAGGCGCTCGGCGAGAACACCATCGTCCTCGACTGCGACGTCCTCCAGGCCGACGGCGGCACCCGCACGGCCGCGATCACCGGCGCATACGTGGCCCTGGCCGACGCCGTCGCCTGGGCCCAGGGCAAGAAGCTGATCAAGGCCGGCCGCCAGCCGCTCACCGGCACCGTCTCGGCGGTCTCGGTCGGCATCGTCGGTGGCGTCCCCCTCCTCGACCTCTGCTACGAGGAAGACGTGCGGGCCGACACCGACATGAACGTCGTCTGCACCGGCGACGGCCGCTTCGTCGAGGTCCAGGGCACCGCGGAGGCCGAGCCGTTCGCCCGCGAGGAGCTCAACTCCCTTCTCGACCTGGCGGTTTCCGGCTGCTCGGAACTCGCTGTCCTTCAGCGCAAGGCGCTTGATACGGTCCTCGAAAAGTAAAGGACGCACCAAGCGGAACGGCGGCCCGAGGCAACCCGGACGCCCCTCCCAGCGTCCCTACGAATGCGGGCGCACGGCACACCACCGTGCGCCCGACCAGTACGGGGGGCCCACGGGCCTGGACACGGAGGGACCACAGTCATGGCCGCGAGCCGAGGCCGCCGCATCACCGTCACCATCGCAGCACTGGCAGCCATAGGGCTGACCGCGGGCCTCACCACCGGCTGCGACGCCGTCGACAAGGCCCTGGACTGCGTCCAGACCGCCGACACCATCGCCGACAGCGTCACCGACCTCCAGCAGGCCGTGGAAAACGCCTCGAACGACCCGACCCAGCTCGACGAGTCACTCGCCTCCATCGACAAGAACCTCGACAAGATCGGCGACAAGACCGACAACGCCGACGTCAACAAGGCAGTCGACGACCTGAACAAGGCCGTGAGCAACGTCCGTACGGCGATCAAGAACGGCGACAAGACCCCGGACGTCAGCCCCGTCACGGACGCGGCGGGCGAACTCACGAAGGTCTGCACCTCGTAAGGACCCCCTACGGGCCGCGCCGTACTGTTGCCCCATGACGACGCGCTTGATCCTCGCCACCCGCAACGCCGGAAAGATCACCGAGCTCAGGGCGATCCTCGCCGAAGCAGGACTCGCCCATGAGCTGGTCGGGGCGGAGGAGTATCCGGATGTCCCCGACGTCAAGGAAACAGGTGTGACGTTCGCCGAGAACGCGCTCCTGAAGGCCCACGCCCTGGCGCAGGCGACGGGCCTGCCGGCGATCGCCGACGACTCGGGTCTGTGCGTGGACGTGCTGCACGGCGCGCCGGGCATCTTCTCCGCCCGCTGGGCCGGCAAGCACGGCGACGACCGGGCCAACCTGGAGCTGCTGCTGGCCCAGCTGTCGGACATCGCGGACGAACACCGGGGCGCGCACTTCGCGTGCGCGGCGGCACTGGCACTGCCGGACGGCCGGGAACGCGTGGTCGAGGGGCAACTGCGGGGCGTGCTGCGGCACACCCCGGTGGGCATGAACGGCTTCGGCTACGACCCGATCCTCCAGCCGGAGGGGGAGACGCGGACGTGCGCGGAGCTGAGCGCGGAGGAGAAGAACGCGATCAGCCATCGGGGGAGGGCGTTTCGGGCGCTTGTGCCGGTGGTGCGGGAACTGCTGGGCTGACAACGGTGAAGGTCCACCTGCGTTCAGGTGGACCTTCGAATCAAAGGTGTGCGGCCGGAGGGACTCGAACCCTCAAGGGATTTCTCCCACAACATCCTAAGTGTTGCGCGTAGGCCAATTCCGCCACGGCCGCTTGCGCGCTCATGCTACCCGGCGTGGCGGCTTCGTAGTCGAGGGCCTAGGCGGCTCTACGGCCACCTCGGCACCACGTGTTGGTGATCGCATGGCAATTGGGGCACAGCAACCGCAGGTTCTCCCGCCTGTCGTCGCTCCAGTCCCCGTTGATGTGATCGACCTCCAGCGTCATGGGCTTCCCGAGCCACTCGGGACCTGTTCCGCACTCGGCGCACTCCTGGGGGACGCCCACCTCCAAAAGCGCCCGGCGGAGCAGATGGGTCCTGGTCCGGCGCCGGCCGTCGTGCTGGATCAGGATGTCCTCGGCGCGCCTGAGCGGTGTGGTGCCTGGCCCGCCGCGTTGATGGGCCTGCCCAAGGAAATGGGAGGTGTCGAGACCGTCCTCGGTCACCCAGCGTCGGAGGTGAGCGCGCAACCTGCTGTTGTAGGGCTCCATCCCGAGAGCGCGCAGCGTATCGGCGATGGAGGTTGCTCCTGCGACCGCTCGGCGCAACTCGTCGGCGGCTGGTCGGGCGGGCACTCCGCTCGCTCGCCTCTGGCGGGGCATGTGCGAGACGTCGATTCCGAAGTGGTCGAAGCGCCGGAAGAGATGACGGCGCAGTTGGCCGTATGGCCGGGTGCCGAAGAACGCGATGACCTCGTCGATGTCCGAACACTGCGCGGCGGCTTCTGCCAGTCGTTCCCGGGTGTACTGCACGCCGCTGCTCATGAAGCCCTGCCCTTGCCGCGTCCCCGGTAACTGTCCGTTGTCGAGTGGCAGTTGGGGCACAGGAACCGCAGGTTCTCGATGCGGTTGTCGCGCCAGTTGCCGTCGATGTGATCGACCTCCAGAGGGAGCGGATGCCCTCGCCACACCGCTTCCGTCCCGCATCGGGCGCATCGCTCTTGCATGCCCAGGGCCGTCAACGCCCACTTGAGTCGATCGCTGGGGATGCGCCGGGCCTGGCCGACGGGCTGCTCGACGAGCAGTCCCTCAGGTGTCCGGGGACGCCATGCCTTGCCGCGTCTGGTCGGCACCTGAAAGTGCGAGGTGTCGATGTCGTACGCCTTGATCCGTCGGCTGATGTGAGTGTGGTGCCCGCCGACGACCTCGAGCCCCAGGTGCCGTAGCACCTCGCACATGTTCGTCGACGCGGAGACCGCCACTTGCAGGATCTCTCGTGTCCACTTCACCCCCTCCCGCTCGAAGTGCGACGTGTCCACCCCCAGCTTCTTCATCCGTCCCAAGACATACCGCCGGGTAGAACCCCCCGGATCCACCCCCAGCCTCACCAACGCCTCCGACAACGTCCGCGCCCCCCGAGCCGCCTCCTCCAGCCGCTCCTTGGTGTATGCACTGGCCCCCATGAGCCCCCTCCGTTCCGGCCGCACGTTCGCAGCCCGTACGGAGTAACGAACAGCTCATCCGACAGTCACGCCCGAAATGTAAAGCGGCCCGCACCGGGGCATCCCGGTGCGGGCCGCTGAAGCAGCGGAGACGGACCCTCAGATCCCCAGGTCCTTGATGATCTTGGCCACGTGACCCGTCGCCCGCACGTTGTACAGCGCCCGCTCGACCTTGCCCTCCTCGTCCACGATCACCGTGGAGCGGATGACGCCCATGTACGTCTTGCCGTAGTTCTTCTTCTCGCCGTACGCGCCGTAGGCCTCGGTGACCGTCTTCTCCGGGTCGGCCGCCAGCGTGATCTTCAGGGACTCCTTCTCGCGGAACTTCGCCAGCTTCTCCGGCTTGTCCGGGGAGATGCCGATGACGTCGTAGCCGGCGCCGGCCAGCAGTTCCAGGTTGTCGGTGAAGTCGCAGGCCTGCTTGGTGCAGCCGGGCGTCAGGGCCGCCGGGTAGAAGTAGACGATGACCTTGCGGCCCTTGTGGGCCGAGAGGGACACGTCGTTGCCGTCGGCGTCGGGGAGGGTGAAGTCGGGGGCCACGTCCCCCGGCTGGAGTCGCTCGCTCATCGAACCAGCGTAACCGGGGGTCCTGACGGTGCAGGGGCGGGCGGAACTGACAGACTGTCCAGAACAAGTAGCAGCAGGCAGGCATCAGGCGACTTCGGAGGCCCCACGGTGGCGGACACGTCGGACATCAGAACCCCGGCGCAGATCGAGGCGGACATCAGGCGCCGCCGCGAAGTGCTGGCCGAGACGCTCGACGAGATCGGGGTGCGGGTGCATCCGAAGACGATCGTCGGCGATGCCAAGGCCAAGGTCGTGTCGAACATCGATCAGACCCTGGGACGGGCCTACGTCGGGGTCAACAAGGTCGTGAGCGATGTGAAGGCGCAGTTCGTGGACGAGGAGGGCGCGCCCCGGCTTGAGCGGATCGTGCCGGTCGCGGTCGTCGCCGTGGGACTGGTGGGCCTGCTCGCGCTCGGGACCCGGCGGCGCAGGGGCTGACCAAGCGCCGACCCGGCGGCGTACGGACTGGGTAAAGGCAGGTAGGTTCAAGGCGTGAGCGCCAAGAGAAACGAGCACAGCACCCAGCACGACAAGCTGCCCATCCGGATGCTGCACGACCGAGTCCTCGTGCGGCAGGAGACCGGTGAGGGTGAGCGGCGGTCGGGCGGGGGCATCCTGATCCCCGCCACGGCGGCGGTCGGGCGTCGGCTGGCCTGGGCCGAGGTCGTAGCGGTGGGCCAGAACGTACGGACCGTGGAGCCGGGCGACCGGGTCCTGTACGACCCGGAGGACCGGGCCGAGGTGGAGGTCCGGGGCGTCGCCTACGTGCTCATGCGTGAGCGTGACCTGCATGCCGTGGCCGCGGACCGCTTCGAGGGGTCCGAGGACACCACGGGTCTGTACCTGTAGGGCCCTGTAGCTGTAGGGCCCTGCACCGGTAGGACCCCGTACCTGTAGGACGCCGTGTCTGTTGGACGGCGGCGAAGAGGGCTGGTGACCATCGTCACCAGCCCTCTTCGTCGCTTCAGGTCGGCGGGCCCCCCGTGCCCGCCGAGGTGCCCACGTCCGTGCCGGCCGTGGTGCCGCCGTCGCCGGTGCCTCCGGTGTCCGTGCCGTCCGTCGTCCCGCCGTCGGTCGTGTCGCCGGTCGTCCCGCCCGTCGTGGTGTTTCCGCCGTCCGTGGTGCCACCGGTCGTGTTTCCGCCGGTCGTGCCGCCGTTCGTGGTGTTGCCCGTGGTGTTCGCCCCCCCGTTGGTGGCGCCGCCGTTGTTCTGGCCCTGGGTCTGGCCCTGGTTGTTCTGGCCGTTCGTGGTGGGCGTGGGGCCGGTGGTGCCGCCCGTGCCCGGCTGCTGCGAGGGCTCGTCGGTGGCGGGCGGCTCCGTCTCCTCGGCGCCCGGCTGGAGCTGGAGGTCGAAGTCCGTCGCCGGCTTCCCCTTCAGGGCGTCCTTCGTGTACTGCGCCCAGATCTCGGCGGGCGGGCCGCCGCCGTTGACGCGCGCCAGGCCCATCGCGCCGTACAGCGACTTGTGGGCGGCCGTGACCGGGTCCTGGCCCATCACGGAGACGACGGTGGCGAGGTCGGGCGTGTAGCCGGCGAACCAGGCGGCGGTGTCCTCCTCCGCGGTGCCCGTCTTGCCGGCGGCGGGGCGGTCCGCGCCCTGGGCGGCGGTGGCGGTGCCGTTCTCGACGACGCTCTGCAGGATGGACGTGGTGGTGTCGGCGGCCTCACGGCTGACGGCCTTCGAGGTCGTGTCCTTTGGCAGCTCGACGACGTCCTTGCCGTCCTTGGTGATCGAGTCGATCATCGTGTACGTGGAGTGCTCGCCGTGGTTGGCGAGTGTCGCGTAGGCCTCCGCCATGTCGAGGACGCTGGCGGTGTTCACTCCGAGCGCGATGGACGGGGTGCCGGTGAGGTCGGGGGTGTCGGACGGGATGCCGAGTGCGACCGCCGTGTCCTTCACCTTGTCGGGGCCCACGTCCACGGCCATCTGCGCGTACACCGAGTTGACGGACTTGTCGGTGGCGGTGCGCACGGTGATGTCGCCGTAGGAGACGTCGTCCTCGTTCGCGGGGGAGTAGCTGCCGCCGGACCAGCCCTGTACGGGGCGCTTGTCGGTGCCGTCGTAGTAGGTGTTCGGGGTGATGGTCTCGCCGTCCTGCGTCGTGGAGTGGTTCTGGACGGCCGAGGTGAAGACGAAGGGCTTGAAGGTGGAGCCGACCTGGAAGTCGCCGCGGGTCGCGCCGTTGGTGTACTGCTTGACGTAGTCGATGCCGCCGTACATCGCGACGACCTTGCCGGTCTTCGGGTCGACGGAGGCGCCGCCCGCGCGGACGTAGTTGTCGACCTTGTTGTGCTTCTTGTTCAGCTTGGACATCACCTTGTCGTTGACGGCCTTCACGAAGGCGTTCTGCTTGCTCTTCTGCAAGGTGGTGGTGATGCGGTAGCCGCCGGCCTCGAGGTCGTCCGCGGTGACGATCTTGTTCTTGGTGAGGTAGTCCCTGATCGCGGTGACGATGTAGCCGCGCTGCCCGGACATGCCGGTGGAGACGGTCTGTTCCTTCGGCATGGGGAACTTCAGGCCGGACCGCTCGCCCTCGCTCAGCCAGCCCTTCTTGACCATGCCGTCCAGGACGTAGTTCCAGCGGGCGACGGCGGCCGCCTTGTTCTCGGGGTGCGCGATCACGTCGTACTCGCTGGGGGCGTTGACGAGCGCGGCGAGGTAGGCGGCGTGGGCCGGGTCGAGGTTGGTGGCGTTCTGGCCGTAGTAGGCCTGGGCGGCGGCCTGGATGCCGTAGGCGTTGCGGCCGAAGTAGCTGGTGTTGAGGTAGCCCTCGAGGATCTTGTCCTTGGGCTGCTCGCGGTCCAGCTTGATCGAGATGAAGAACTCCCTGGCCTTGCGGGTGAGCGTCTGCTCCTGCGCGAGGTAGTAGTTCTTCACGTACTGCTGGGTGATCGTCGAGCCGGACTGCTTGCCCTTGCCGGTGGCGGTGTTCCAGGCGGCGCGCAGCATCGCCTTGGGGTCGATGGCGGACTCGGAGTAGAAGTCGCGGTCCTCGGCGGCCAGGACGGCGTGCTGGGCGTCCTTGGAGACCTGGGCGAGCGTCACGTTCTCCCGGTTGATGTCACCGTCGCGGGCGATCTGGGAGCCGTCCGCGTAGAGGTAGACGTTGGCCTGCTTGGTGGCGAGGGCGTTGGCGGGCGGGATCTTGACCAGTGAGTAGCCGAGGAAGAACAGGCCGATCAGCAGCAGTATGCCGATGACGAAGGTGCCGAGCACCATCCGCCAGGTCGGGATGAGCCGGCGCCAGCCGGTGCGCCTGGGCCGCTTCGGCTTCTCGCCGCCCGGCAGGGGAGCGCCCGGCTCGGCAGCGCCTTGCGCCTGTCTCGGTGCCCAGCCCTGGTTCGGCTGCTGCGGCTGCGGCTGGTCGCTCATCTCGTGCACGGACTCCTGTTTCGCGTCGTACGTTCCCGTACGCCCTCGTACGCCATCTGCGCCCCCTCTTGAAGACTCTCGCACCATGCGTTCCGTTCCCGGATCACGGCACGCGTCCCCTCGGGAAAATGCGTGGCGTACGTCACTACCGGCGGACTAGGCTCCTGCGCTTCGGTGTCGGGCGGTCCGGGAGGTTGACTGACGTGGGCTCGGGACGGTTGTACGCGGCCGTCGTAGCGGGCGGTTTCAGACGTTACGCGACGTATCGGGCGGCCACTGCGGCCGGGGTGTTCACCAACACCGTCTTCGGGCTGATCCTCGTCTACACGTATCTGGCGCTGTGGGACGAGAAGCCGCACCTCGGCGGGTACGACCAGGCGCAGGCCGTCACCTATGTGTGGCTGGGTCAGGCGATCTTCGCGGCGCTGGCGATCGGGGGCAGCGGGGTCGAGGGCGAGTTGATGGAACGGATCCGGACGGGGGACGTCGCGATCGACCTGTACCGGCCGGCCGATCTTCAACTGTGGTGGCTGGCGGCCGACGTGGGGCGCGCGCTGTTCCAACTGCTCGGCCGGGGCATCATCCCGTTCGGCTTCGGTGCGCTGGTCTTTCCGGTGGCGCTGCCGGGGGATCTGGCGACCTGGGGCGCGTTCCTGGTCACCCTGGTGCTGGCCATGGTGGTCGGTTTCGGTATCCGTTACCTGATCGCCCTGTTGACGTTCTGGCTGATGGACGGCAGCGGAGTGACGCACCTGACCATGCTCGCGGGCTTTTTCTGCTCGGGGATGATGCTGCCGCTCAATGTGTTCCCGGGCGCGCTCGGCGATGTCGTACGGGAGTTGCCGTGGTCGGCGCTGCTGCAGAAGCCGGCGGACGTGCTGCTCGGGGAGGCCGATCCGTGGGGGACGTTCGCCTTCCAGGGGGCGTGGGCGGTGGTGCTGTTGGGGGCCGGGCGGCTGCTGCAGTCGGTGGCGACGCGGAGGGTGGTCGTTCAGGGTGGCTGAGGTGAGCCGGGTGGTGGACGGGCTGCGGGCCTACCGTCTGATCGGCGGGATGTGGGTCCGCTCCACGATGGCGTACCGGGCGTCCTTCGCGATGACCACGTTCGCCAACTTCGCGGTGACCGCGCTGGACTTCGTGGGGATCCTGCTGATGTTCTCGCGGGTGAAGGTGCTGGGCGGCTGGCCGCTGCCCGAAGTCGCCTTCCTGTACGGCCTGTCGAGCGTCGCCTTCGGGTTCGCGGACCTGGCGATCGGCTCGATGGAGCGGCTGGGGCAGCGGGTGCGCGACGGCACGCTGGACACGCTCCTCGTACGTCCGGCACCGGTGCTGGCGCAGGTCGCGGCCGACCGGTTCGCGCTGCGGCGGCTGGGGCGGATCATGCAGGGTGCGCTGGTGCTCGGGTACGCGCTGGCCGCCGTCGACATCGACTGGACGCCGCTGCGGGTGCTGTTGATGCCGGTGATGGTGCTGAGCGGCGCGGGGATCTTCTGCGCGGTGTTCGTGGCGGGCGCGGCCTTCCAGTTCGTGGCGCAGGACGCGTCCGAGGTGCAGAACGCGTTCACGTACGGCGGTGCGACGCTGCTGCAGTATCCGCCGACGGTGTTCGGCCGGGAGCTGGTGCGCGGGGTGACGTTCCTGCTGCCGCTGGCCTTCGTCACCTGGCTGCCCGCGGCCTATGTGCTGGGGCGGCCGATGCCGCTCGGGCTGCCGCGATGGGTGACCTTCGCGCCGCCCCTGGTGGCGGCGGCGTGCCTTGCGCTGTCCGGTCTGGCGTGGCGGGCGGGGCTCA
The DNA here is from genome assembly GCF_040298885.1 of Streptomyces sp. NPDC001137. Lineage (NCBI taxonomy): Bacteria > Bacillati > Actinomycetota > Actinomycetes > Kitasatosporales > Streptomycetaceae > Streptomyces > Streptomyces sp. NPDC001137. The sequence continues at coordinate 67,001 of NZ_JBEPBA010000016.1, read as the reverse complement.
GGACGTATCGGAGTACGGGGAGTTAGCGGGGTGACGATGGACGCCTTCATTGAACTGGACCGTGTGGAGAAGGTCTTCGACGTACGCAAGAAGACCGGCTTCCTCAAGCGCGAGCGACGGCAGGTGCGGGCCGTCGACGGCATCTCCTTCACGGTGGCGCGCGGCGAGATGGTCGGCTACATCGGCCCGAACGGCGCGGGGAAGTCGACGACGATCAAGATGCTGACGGGGATCCTCACCCCGTCCGGCGGCCGGCTGCGGGTCGCGGGCATCGACCCCTCGCGCGAGCGCACGCGCCTCGCGCACCGTATCGGGGTGGTGTTCGGGCAGCGTACGACGCTGTGGTGGGACCTGCCGCTGATCGACTCGTACAAGCTGATGCACCGCATGTACCGGATCGCGGACGCCCGCTACCGCGAGAACCTCGACCGCTGTGTCGAACTCCTGGAACTCGCCGACCTGTTGGACGTCCCGGTACGGCAGCTGTCGCTGGGCCAGCGGATGCGCGGGGACATCGCGGCGGCGCTGCTGCACGACCCGGAGGTGCTGTACCTGGACGAGCCGACGATCGGCCTTGACGTCATCTCCAAGGCCAAGGTGCGGGGGTTCCTGCGGGAGTTGAACGCCGAGCGGGGCACCACCGTGCTGCTGACGACGCACGACCTCCAGGACATCGAGCAGCTGTGCTCGCGGGTGATGGTCATCGACCACGGGCGGCTCATGTACGACGGAGCGCTCGCCGGGCTGCACGAGGTGGGGGAGAGCGAACGCACCCTGGTGGTGGACCTGGAGCGGGAGACGGCGCCGATCGACGCGGCACCCGCCCGGGTGGTGAAGGTGGAGGGGCCGCGGCAGTGGCTGGCGTTCCCGGCGGGGGAGTCGGCGGCGGCGCTGGTGGCGCGGATCGCGGCGGAGTATCCCCTGGCGGATCTCTCGGTGCGGGAGCCGGACATCGAGGACGTGATCGCCAAGATGTATGCGGGTTCGGCCCCGGGACAGGCCGAGAAAGCGGTCTCGTAGCCGCGCGGCGGGCGAACTCGTAGGCTGCCTTGTATGACCGACGACGCCGCAGTCCCGGAGCTTCGCGCATCCGACGCCGATCGTGAACGAGTCGCCGAGGTCCTGCGGGACGCCCTCGCGGAGGGGCGTCTCGACATGGAGGAGTTCGAGGAGCGGCTGGAGGCCACCTACAAGGCGCGGACCTACGGCGAACTCACGCCGATCACCCGTGATCTGCCGGTCGCCGGGGTGACCCCGCCGCCTCCGGTGTCGCTGGCCAAGGAGCCCGTGCAGAGCGGGAGTTGGGCCGGACGGGTCGTCGGCGGTGAGGGGTCCTCCTCGTGGGCGGTCGCCGTGATGTCGGGGTTTCAGCGCAAGGGGCGCTGGACCGTGCCGAAGGTGTTCAACTGCTTCGCCTTCTGGGGCGGCGGGGAGATCGATCTGCGCGAGGCGAACTTCGCGGACCGCGAGGTCGAGATCAACTGCGTTGCCATCATGGGCGGGATGAACATCATCGTGCCGCCCGGTGTCGAGGTCGTGGTGCGTGGCATCGGGATCATGGGCGGGTTCGACCACAGCGAGGAGGGCGTGCCGGGGGAGCCCGGGGCGCCGCGGGTGATCGTGAACGGGTTCGCCTTCTGGGGTGGGGTCGGGATCGAGCGGAAGCTGACTCGTCAGGAGCGGCGGCGGCTCAAGGAGGAGCGGCGGCAGGGGAAGCTGGAGCGTGGGGGTGCGCATCAGCTGGGGGAGGGGTTCGCGGATCATCGCCGGATGCTGGAGGAGCATCGGGAGTGGCGGCGGGACCTGCATGAGGAGCGCCGTGAGCGGCATGAGGAGCGGCGGGAGCGGCATCGGGATCGGCGGAGGGGCGGGGAGTACTGAACCGGCGGTTGCGCTGAGGTGACGGCGGTTCGCTTGCCGGCGCTTGCCGGGTGCCGCCTGCGCCCACCCGTGCCGCCCTTAGGCGGCACGATTGCCCGCAGGCTGGGCAGGCTGGGCAGGCGGGGGCGGTGCGGCTGCCCGCAGGCCAGCGCGGTGCGTGCCCGCGGGCTACGGCGGTCTGTTAGAGCTCTGCTGGTGCCGAACCCTTGAACTCGTTCAGGTCGAAGGTCTGGGCCATCCTCGCGAAGCCCTTGTCCGTGGGGTGGAGGTGGTCGCCCGAGTCGTAGTCGGAGCGGAGGCGGCGGGGGTTGTACGGGTCCCGTAGGGCCTTGTCGAAGTCGACCACCGCGTCGTAGATGCGGCCCGAGCGGATTTCGGCGTTGATCTCTTGCCGGACCGCCTCGCGGGCCGCGGTGTAGCCCCGGTGGCCCTGGAAGGGCATCAGGGTGGCGCCGATGACCTTGATGCCGTGGGAGTGGGCCCCGCGGACCAGGGTGCGCAGGCCGTCGAGGACCCTGTCCGGGTCGGCGAGGCGGGGATTGCGCAGGATGTCGTTGACGCCGAGGTCGATGACGACGACCTTGACGTTCGTACGGGCGAGGGCGTCACGGGAGAAGCGGCTGAGGCCGCTCTGGTTGTCGGCGGGACGACCCAGGCCGCTCGCGAGGACCTGGTTGCCGCTGATGCCCTCGTTGACGACGCTGTAGCGGGGCAGGTCCTCGCCGGAGCGGATCGCCGTGCGCAGCCGCTCCGAAAGGACGTCCGTCCAGCGGTGATTGGCGTTCTGCGTGGACGTTATGCCGTCGGTGAGGGAGTCGCCGAACGCGACGACGGTGCCGTCCGAGTCGTTGCTCAGCACGTCCAGCGCGGTGAGGTAGCGCCAGAACGGCGTCTGCTCGGTGTAGCCGGTGCCGGTCACGTCCTCGGTGAGGTCGCCCTCGGCGACGTAGGAGATCTGGCGTGCGTGCGGATGGTAGGTGACCGGGCCGGAGGGGGTCGGGGAGTACGTGGTGACCAGGACGTCGCCGCCCTCCGGGATCACGATGCGGACGGCGTCGCTGAGGACCTGCCCTCCGGCCGGGACGACGACCGTGGTGCTGCCGCCGAAGGTCAGCCGCCGCATGGTGTCAGCGGAGGCCGCCGCGGTGTCGGAGGCGACGGCCACGGCGATCGAGGCGTGCGTGATGGTCAGCGCCGTCTGGCCGTAGAGATTGGAGAGGGTGATACGGGCACTCGTACCCCCCACGCTGGTGTGCACGACGTTGCGCACCGAGCGGCCCGCCATGCCGAACGTCTCGGTGCCGGGCTCGGCGGCGGCCGGGGAGGCCGACCAGGAGCCGACCCAGATGCCGGTGGAGGCGGGAGCGGCGGGGTTGCGCGGGGCGCCTCCCCTGCCGAGGGCGGTCGTGCCGGTGCTGCCGTCGTCGGCTGCGACCCCGACGTATATGGCAGTGGAAAGGCCCACGATCACAGCGATGATCGCAGAAAGCAGGGCATAACCGTGACGCTTGGTCATGCGGTGCGGGTCTCCTCGGGAAAGTGGAGCCCGAGGCTCCGAAGTGATCACCCCATGATGCGGCATGGGGTGAGGGGTGGCCGAACAGGACCCCCCTTTGGGCCACCGGAGTTCACGAAGAGCCTCCCCCTCCTGACAGACGCAGGGAACTCTCGTTCCGTTCCAGTAGTCGGTCAGGAAGGGACAATGTGTGCAGGGGATCACGAACGGGTGGAGTGTATGGAGCGCACGAATCCGGTGGAGAAGGGTGTCACCGCCCGCACGATGACGACGTTCAGCGCCGCCGACGAGGAGAAGCAGCGCGGGGTGCGCCGTATGAAGCTCACGGCGGCCGGGCTGCTGCTCTTCGTGGCGCTGGTGTACGCCCTCGCCAAGTGGGCGGAGAACTCCGGGGCGGGCCCCTGGGCGGGCTATGTCGCCGCGGCCTCCGAGGCGGGCATGGTGGGTGCGCTCGCCGACTGGTTCGCGGTCACCGCCCTCTTCCGGCACCCGCTGGGCCTGCCGATCCCGCACACGGCGATCATCCCGACCAAGAAGGACCAGCTCGGGGTCTCCCTGGGCGAGTTCGTCGGCGAGAACTTCCTCTCCGAGGACGTCGTACGACAGCGTCTGCGCGCCGTCGGCATCGGCAGCCGGCTCGGCGCCTGGCTCGCCGACCCCGAGCACGCGGACCGCGTGACGGCCGAGCTGTCGGCGGCGCTCAGGGGCGCGCTGACCGTGCTGCGCGACTCGGACGTCCAGGCGGTCGTCGGCGAGGCGATCACGCGGCGCGCGGACGCCCAGGAGATCGCACCCGGGATCGGAAAGATGCTGGAGAAGATCGTCGCGGACGGCGGCCACAAACGGGTCGTCGACCTGATCGTCACGCGCGCGCACGACTGGCTGGTCTGGCACGACACCGAGATCATGGAGGCCGTCCAGGGCGGCGCCCCCGGCTGGACGCCCCGATTTGTCGACAAGAGGGTCGGCGAGCGCGTCTACAAGGAACTCCTGCGCTTCGTCACCGAGATGCGGGACATGCCCACCCACCCGGCCCGCGGCGCCCTCGACCGCTTCCTCGCCGACTTCGCCTCCGACCTGCAGTCCGACACGGACACCCGCACGCGGGTGGAACGCCTCAAGGGCGAGGTGCTGGGCCGCGGCGAGGTGCAGGACCTGATCGCGTCCGCCTGGACCGCCGTACGGTCGATGATCGTGTCGGCGGCGGAGGACGAGCGCAGTGAGCTGCGGCTGCGCGTGCGGGCCTCGCTGCTGTCGCTGGGAGCGCGGATGGCGGTGGAACCCAAGGTGCAGGCGAAGGTCGACCGCTGGGTGGAGGGCGCGGCGGTCTACGTGGTCACCACCTACCGCAAGGAGATCACCTCCCTGATCACCGACACGGTGGCCGGCTGGGACGCCGAGCACACCACCCGCAAGATCGAGGCCCACATCGGCCGCGACCTGCAGTTCATCCGGATCAACGGCACGGTGGTCGGCTCGCTGGCCGGGTTGTTGATCTATACGGTGTCGCGGGCGCTGGGGGCGTAGAGCGGCAGCGCCAGGGCACCCGGGCGGGGTTCCGCTCAAGGAGGAGGGAGCCCATGCCCAGCGCTCAGCCCGGCGGCAGCGCCGCCGCCGCAACCGGTCACACCGTGACCACCGACATCCCTGCCCGTCTCGACCGTCTGCCATGGTCGCGCTGGCACTGGACGATCGTGATCGGCCTCGGCACCGTCTGGATCCTCGACGGTCTGGAGGTCACGGTCGTCGGCAACATCGCCAGCCGGCTCTCCGAGTCCGGCAGCGGCCTGCCGATCTCCTCGGGCCAGGTCACCGGCATCGCGGCCGCCCTGTATGTGGCGGGAGCGTGTGCCGGTGCCCTGTTCTGGGGCCGGCTGACCGACATATGGGGCCGGAAGAAGCTCTTCATGATCACTCTGGCCGTGTATCTCGCGGCCACCGCCCTGACCGCCGTCTCGTTCTCGAGCTGGTGGTTCTTCGCCTTCCGCTTCCTGACCGGCTTCGGTATCGGCGGCGAGTACGCGGCGATCAACTCGGCGATCGACGAGCTCATCCCGGCCTTCTACCGCGGCCGCGTCGACCTGATCATCAACGGCAGCTTCTGGCTCGGCGCGGTGGGCGGCTCGCTGCTGTCGATCGTCGCGCTGAACACCGACATCTTTCCGAAGGACGTGGGCTGGCGACTGACGTTCGCCCTCGGCGCGCTCCTGGCGTTCGTGATCCTTCTCGTACGGCGACACGTCCCGGAGAGTCCACGGTGGCTGCTGATTCACGGCAGGGACCGTGAGGCGGAAGAGATCGTGACGTCGATCGAGGAAAGGGTGCAGGCGGAGCAGGGCCGGCCGCTGGAGCGCCCCGAGGGGGAGATCACGATCCACCAGCGCCGCAGCGTGACCTTCGTGGAGATCGCCCGCACGCTGTTCTCCGACTACCGGCGCCGCTCGATCCTCGGCTTCTCGCTCTTCATCGGCCAGGCCTTCCTCTACAACGCGATCACCTTCGGCTTCGGGGCGATCCTGACGAAGTTCTTCGACGTCCCGACCGGCGACACCGGCTACTACTTCGCGGTGATCGCGATCGGCAACTTCTGCGGTCCGCTGCTGCTCGGCAAGCTCTTCGACACGGTCGGCCGCCGGGTGATGATCTCCTCGACGTATCTGATCTCGGGTCTGCTGCTGTTCGGCACGGCATGGCTGTTCGACCGGGGCTCGCTGAGCGCGGGCACGCTGACGGCCTGCTGGTGCGCGGTCCTGTTCTTCGCGTCGGCCGGCGCGTCCAGCGCCTATCTGACGGTCTCCGAGGTCTTCCCGATGGAGACCCGCGCGATGTCCATCGCCTTCTTCTACGCCCTCGGCACCGCGGCCGGCGGCATCAGCGGCCCGCTGCTGTTCGCCGACCTCACCGGCACGGGCAAGGTCGGCGACACGGTCCTCGCCTTCCAGATCGGCGCGGCCCTGATGTGCGCGGCGGGCCTGGTCGCGGCGTTCCTGGCGGTACGGGCGGAACGCCGCTCCCTGGAGGACATCGCGAAGCCGCTCACGGCGGTGGCATCGACGGTGACCGGGAAGGCCCGGTCGGCGAAGGAGGGGCAGAGCAGGTCGCGACCGGCCACGGCCTAGTAGGACGTGTCACTGGGCGCCGCCCTGCCGGGCCCGGTCACGGCGCCGCAGGAACAACACCCCGCCGGCGACGGCGGCGACCCCCGCGGCGGCCGCCCATCCGACGACGTCCCCGGAACCGGTGGCGGCGAGGCCGCCGCCGGCCGGGGATGCGGACGCGGAGGCCGCCGTCCGGGGCCGGGCGCCGGATCCGGCGTCGGAGGCCGAGGCCGACGGCGTGGGCGTGGCGGCGGTGGTCACGCCCTTGTCCCGGGTGAACGCCAGCGTTCCGAAGCCCAGTTGGTCGTACCCGCCGCTGTTGGGCCCGTAGTCCCCGCCGCCCTCGGGCGCGGACTTGGCGGCGATCTGCGTGAGGTACGTGGCGGACAGCCCGCGCCGCTTGGTGTAGTGGTTGGCGATCATCGCCCAGACCGGGCGCATCTGCGCCGGGTCGGCGGGGGCGACCCGGGTGGGGGTCTGGATCCCCGGCCTGCGGTCCACCTGGGCGTAGGGGGTGTACGGCACATTTCCGCCCAGGCTCCACTTGGCCACGTACTGGGCGCCCTTGAGGAAGCGGTTGTCGTCGTAGCCGTACAGGTCGATGCCCTGGTTCCAGGCCATCTCGCAGACGATGCCCATCAGTCCGACGCCGAGCAGCGAGTGTCCCTGGTCGCGCCCGGCCTCCATCCACTCGGCGAGCCCGTCGTCGTGCACGATCGGGATGGCGTGCTTGATCGAGCCCATGCCGACTCCGTGCTTGAAGTACTCGGCGGCCTGCTCGACCTTGGCCCGGTCGTCGCAGAAGATGCCCGTGGCGAGCGCGCAGGCCATGTTGGACAGGTCCCAGTTGGGCCAGTAGTGGGGGGCGGGAGTGCCGTTGTGGCGGAGGAGGAAGCCCTCACTCACCGAGTAGAAGACGTCGACCAGCATCTTCTGGAACCGGCCGAGCTCGAAGTCGGGGTGGTCGCGGACGAGTTCTGCTGCGTTGGCCGCCTGGTACCCCTGTAGCCCGGCGAGCAGGAACCGGTCGGCGCTGCCGGAGACCTTCGTCAGCTTCGCCGACCAGGCGTTGAGGATCGCCACGGCGGTGTCGGCGTGGGCGCTGTCGCCGCCGACGTGGTAGCGCAGGGCGTTCTGGTACGCGGCGTGGATGTCGATGTAGAGGATCCCGTAGTTCTGCGGCCATGTGCTGCGGGGGCGCAGTTCCACGCCCCGGTACACGATGGCCTGCGGATTGGGCGTCCAGTCGCTCTGTGAATGCCGGTTGGCGGTCAGCTTCGCGTACCCGGCGGTGTAGGGGGAGGCACCGGCCTTCACTTTGGCGGCCATACGGGCGAGGTCGGCGCCGGTGTGGAGGAGTCCGGGATGCGCGAAGGCCCCGGTCGCGGCCACCGCGGGGGCGGTGACAGTGGTGAGGCCGACGGCTCCGGCTGCGGCGCCAGTGGCCTTGAGCACGGTCCGTCGGCTGATCTGTCGTGTCACATGCATGCCACGGAGACGGCCGGGACGGCGCCCGATAACGAAAAGTGACCGGGGCGGTCGTCGTGGAGCCCGCGCCGCGGGACTACGAAGCCGGACTCGGGCGGGCCCCGTTGACGGCCGCGTCGAACACCGGCCGGTACTCGCCCCACTGGGCATTGGGAGCGGAGAGGTAGATCACGTACTGCGTGCCGTCGGTGCCGGCGAAGGCCAGTTCGGCCGCGCGGTACGTGCGGGCCCTGCCGTCGAAGGTGAACTCCCAGTAGCCGGCGGGCCGGCCGCGGAAGGTGGTCTCGGTCATCCGGACGCGTTCGTAGCCGGGGTTGTCCCGCCGGGTCTGGTCCTCTTCCGTGTCGCGCCAGTGCCGCACGGGATCGCTGCCCGCGAACTGGACCACGTTGACCCGCAGGCCCACCAGGCCGGACTGGTCTATGTAGCCGACCTCGCCGCCGGGCAGCGTCTTACGGGTCCAGCCGTCCCGCACGGGAACGGAGATACCGGTGTCCGCCTTCACCAGGTGGTAGCCGGTGGGCACGGCGGGGACCGTGGGGCCCGTGCTCGGAGAAGGAGACGGCGTCGAGGCGGTCGCCCGCGAGGTGTGGCTGCCCTGTGCGTCCGCGCCGCCCTTGAACCACCACAGCGCGCCGCCCGCTCCACAGGCGGCGAGCGCGACCGCGGAGACCGTCAGCAGCGCCGTACGACGGCGGTTGCCGCCTCCCTTCCGGGCGGGAGTCCCGACCGTGCCGACGGGTTCCGGGCGCGTGGGCGGGTCGAGGGGTGCGGTTCGGGTGGCCGTCACATCGTCGAGGCGGCGTTCGACCTCGTGCACGTCCATGCGCCGTTCCGGCTCCTTGAGGAGCAGGCCCTCGATCACCGGGGCCAGGTCGCCGGCGTTGCGCAGGGGCTCGTAGGGATCGGTTGCAATGGCGTACGCGGTCTCGATGGGGGTGGCGCGCTGGAACGGGTGCCGGCCCTCGACCGCCTGGTACAGCGTCGCCCCCAGGGCCCACAGGTCGGCGGCGGGTCCGGGCCCGGTGCCCGAGGCCCTGAGCCGCTCGGGGGCCAGGTAGCGGATGGAGCCGATCAGCTCGCCGGACTTGGTGAGCGAGGAGGTGCCCGACTCCATGGCGATCCCGAAGTCGGTGAGGACGATCCGGCCGTCCTCGGCGAGCAGGACGTTGGCGGGCTTGACGTCCCGGTGCAGGACCCCGGCGTTGTGGGCGGCGCGCAGCGCGGCGGCCATGGCACGGCCGATCCGGGCGGCCTCGTGGGGCGGCAGCGCACCCCGGCGCTTGAGGACGTCGCTCAGCGTGGCGGAGGGGATGTACTCCATGACGATGCACGGCAGGCCCTCGTCGTCGACGACGTCGTGCACCACGATCACATTGGGATGGGTGATCCGGGCGGCACTGCGGGCCTCGCGCCGGGTGCGCTCGTGGAGCGTGCGGACCTCGTCCTCGTGCAGGTGCGGCGGGACGTGCAGCTTCTTCACGGCGACATGGCGGCCGAGCACCTTGTCCTCGGCACGCCACACGGTGCCCATGCCGCCGCTGCCCACCCGCTCGACCAGCAGATACCGGCCGGCGACGAGCCGCCCAAGATCCGACACCGTGTCTCCTTCTGATCCCCGTCCGAACTCCTTCCGCGCTTTCCGTTCGCGAATGAGGGAGATCGAACAGGCACGATAACGCATTCGGTCGAACGGGCGGGGCGGCCGCTCGGTCAGGGGCTTTCGGCCGCTGCGTTCAGGCGCTCCAGCAGTTCCAGCAGCGTCACCCGGTCCGGGTCGGACAGCGGTGCGAAGCACTCGGCCAGCACCTTCTCCGCCACCTTGTGGCCGGCCTTCAGGACCCGTTCGCCCGCCGGTGTGAGGTGGTGCTCCATGCGGCGGCCGCGACCGGGGCGGCGCTCGACCAGGTCCTGTGCGGTCAGCCGGCCCACCAGCGTGCCGAAGGCCTGCTCGGTCTGGAAGGTGGCCGCGGCCAGTTCGCGTGCCGAAGCGCCGGGCGTACGGCTGATCGCGCGGAGCGCGTCCCACTGGGCGAGCGTCGAGCCGACCGCCGCCAGGGCGCTGTCCAGGGCGCGGTGCTGGCGGTACTGGGCCTGTTTGACCGCCCGGCCGAGAAGTTGCAGGTCAGCATGCATGAAGGGAGTCTACCCGAAAACTAAGCTAGCTTATATAAACATCTTTAGTTAGACTCCCGGTCATGCCTACACATCACAGCTCCGCGCCCGCAGATCACAGCTCCGACCGTCCCGTCCTCGTCCTCCACGGTGGCGGAGGCCCCGCCACCGTCGCCGGGATAGCCCGGCACCTGTCCCCTGCCGCCCGCGTCCTCGCCCCCGTCCACCCCGGCTGGGACGGCACCCCGCGCCCCGACTGGTGCACCGGCGTCGACGACCTCGCCCTCTCCTACCTCCACCTCCTCCAGGACCGCGACCTGCACGACGTCCTGGTCGTCGGCTCCTCCCTCGGCGGCTGGGTCGCGGCCGAGATGGCCGTACGGGACACCGCCGGGCGCATCAGCGACCTGGTGCTGATCGACGCCGTCGGTGTGCAAATCGAGTCCGAGCCGATCGCCGACTACTTCGCCCTCGACCCCCGCACCGCGGCGGAACTCTCCTGGCACGACCCGGACCGCTACTACATCGACCCGGCCTCGCTGCCCGCCGACCAACTCGCCGTACGCCAGGCCAACATGGCCACCATGCGCACCCTCGCAGGCGACCCGTACATGCACGACCCGAAGCTGCTGCACCGGCTGGGGCGTGTACGGACGCCCGCACTTCTCGTATGGGGCGAGAGCGACCGCATCGTGACCCCCGCCTACGGGGCCGCCTATGCCGCCGCCTTCGGCAACGGCCGGCTCGAGGTCGTCCCCAAGGCCGGGCACCTGCCGCACATCGAGCAGCCGGAGGCCACGCTCGGCCTCATCGACGAGCATCTCCGGCGGACGGCGTCATGACGCCGAGGGACGGCATGACGCCGAGGGACGGCATGACGCCGAGGGACGGCATGACGCCGAGGGACCAGGTCGTCCCATGCAGGAGGTGAAGGAGGCGCCAAGATCCGCTCAACCTCCCTTGGCCTGCGGGGAGTTCATGGCAGGATCCGCCCCCATGGAATTCTCCGAGGTGGTCCGTCGTCGCCGTATGATCCGGCACTACTCCGACAAACCCCTGGCGCCCGAGGTGATCGAGCGCATCCTCGCCTCCGCACTCCGAGCACCCTCGGCCGGCTTCTCCCAGGGCTGGGCTTTCCTCGCCCTGACCGACCCCGCCGACCGCGCCCGCTTCTGGCCGTTCGTGCCGACCCGCGTCGAGAAGACGCCGACCATGCAGGACGCCCCGCTGATCGTCCTACCCCTCGCCCACAAAGCCGCCTACCTGGAGCGTTACGCCGAACCCGACAAGGGCTGGGAGGACCGCGCCGAGGCCCGCTGGCCCGCCCCGTACTGGCACATCGACACGGGCATGGCGGCCCTCCTCATGCTGCTGACCGCGGTCGACGAAGGCCTCGGCGCCTGCTTCTTCGGCATCATGCCCGAACATCTGCAGCCGTTCCGCGAGGAGTTCGGGATCCCTGAGGAGTACGCCCCCATCGGCGGGATCACGGTCGGCCACCGCGCCGACGACGTGCCCCCGCAGAGCGGTCGCGTCAAGGAACGACGACGGGGCGCGGACGACGTCGTGCACCGGGGGCAGTGGGGGCGGCACGCCTAGACACGATCGAGCCCGGCGGTGGACCACCCCCCCGGCTCAGTCGTGTCCAGGGTGACGCGCCAGTCGCCCCAAAGCGCCCAGCGCCGGGCTCGGACAGGAGGGGGCGGCTCCTCGAAGCCGCCCCGGTTCCGCCAGGAGGCCGCTGCCGGCGGGCTGTCAGCGCTGTCAGGGGTGGCCGCCGCAGCCGCAGCCCGTCATGGTCGCCCCCTCCTGGGGCGGCGGGGTCTGCGCGGCGGCCTCTTCCACCGCCGCGAGCAGCCGGCGGCGTTCCTCGGGCGGGATCCACCTGCCGTCGACGACCACGCCGTGGATACGGCGGGTGTTGCGGATGTCGCGCATCGGGTCGGCGTCGAGGACGAGCAGATCGGCGGCCTGTCCGCGCGCCAGGGTGCCGACGTCGGGCAGGCCGAGGGTGCGGGCCGCGTCCCGCGTGGCCGAGCGCAGCGCCTCAGCCGGAGTGAGCCCGGCCGCCACGAGCAGCGCCAGCTCGTCGTGGAGGGCGAAGCCCGGGACGAGGTATCCCGTGCCGGTGTCGGTGCCCGCCGCCAGCCGTACGCCCGCGCCGTGCAGCTCGCTCACCAGCCGGAGCCGGTGCGCGAAGATCCGCCGGATCTGCCGAGCCTGCTCGGGGGTGCGCCCACCCGTCAGGGCCGTCAGCTGGTCCGGCCAGCTCTCCACCTGCCAGGCGGGCAGGTACTTCCACTCCTCGGCCCGGGACGGAACGTCGTCGGGCAGCTCCAGCGTGCGGTGCACGCTCAGCGTGGGGACGACCGCGGTCCCGTGCGCCGCCAGGCTCCGGAAGAGGGCGTCCGCCCGGCCCCGGTCGTAACCCTGCACCGCGCGCCATTCGAGGGGATGCACCTGCTGGAACCAGCTGTGGTAGCGGGACAGGCTGCTGGGGTCGCGCGGGTCGATCCGTACGGCGGCCAGTAGGCGCCGTAACTCCTTCTCGTGCCGTGAGGTCGCGAGGAGCAGGGCGTGCAGGTGCTCGATGGTGCGGTGGCCGGCGGCGCTCGCCTCCGCGATCCGTACGGTGTCGGGGCAGTGCCCCAGGTGGGGGATGCCCTGGCGCCGGGCCTCGTCCGCGAGGGCGAAGTAGGCCTCGCGGGACAGGCGGGAGTACGCCTTGACGAAGTCCGCGCCCTCGCGCTTGACCTGCCGTACGGCGCGCCGGGCGTCGGCGGCGTCGTGCACCTCGATGGTCGGGCCCACGTCGGCCGCCCACAGCGAGGGCGCGCCGTCGACGATGGGGCTGCCGATGACCCAGCGGGGGCCGAGCAGTGCACCGCTGCGGATCTTCTCGCGCCACTCGTGGTGGACCGGCTGGCCCCGCATCTCCCGGACCGTGGTGACGCCGGTGAGGGCGTACAGCGCCGGGATCACCGTCTCCGGGCCGTCGCTGTGGGTGTGTGCCTCGATCAGTCCCGGGATCAGATACTTGCCGGTCAGGTCGACCGTTCGGGTGCCCGGGCGGAGCCGGGTCCGTGCACTCGGGGCGAGTCCGGTGATACGGCCGCCCTCGACGACGACCGTCATGTCGGAGGCCGGAGGTGCTCCCGATCCGTCGATCACGGTGGCGTGGGTGAACGCCAACGGGCCGGTACCGGCACCGTTTCCGTCCCTCGCCCGGGCCGCCCGTGCCGTGCCGGCGACCGCCGTGCCCGCCAGAACCGTACCCGCCACGGCGCCGGCCCCGGCGAGTAAGCCGCGTCGCCCTATCCCACGTCGTGCCCCAACTGCCCCTTCGGACATGCTGTTTCCCCCTCCTGCCAGTGAACCCGTCGGCTGCGTCCGCCGACCCCCACGACGATGGCGGAGACGGGGTGAATGGACAGTGGGGCCAGGGGGTGCATGTGGGGGTGTTGCTGGGTCCACCGAGGGGATGTCGGCTCCCTGGAGCCGGACCTCGCGAGGTGGCGACGGGCCCAAGGAAGCGGACGCCTCGCGCGTCAGTCGGTCACCTGTAGATGCGCGTCAACGCTGTGCGCGTCACCGCTGTCCGCGCCCAGGCCCGCGAGCAGGCGCAGCCCGTCCGCGGCGGGGCTGCCGGGTTCCGCGGACAGCACCAGCAGCTCCAAACCCGACTCGTCCGGCAGTGCGAAGTTCTCCTGGTGCAGTTCCAGCACTCCGACCAGCGGGTGCCGGTACGCCTTGCGTCCATGGGTGCGGGCGCGCACGTCCGCGCGGGCCCACAGGCGGCGGAAGCGCTCGCTGCCCATCGCCAACTCGCCGATGAGCGAGGCCAGTCGGGAGTCCTCCGGATATTTGCCGGCGGCCAGGCGCAGATGCCCGACCACGTCGAGGGTGCACTGCTCCCAGTCCGCGTACAGGCCGCGCTCGGCCTCCTCGAGGAAGATGTGCCGCGCGGTGTTCAGGCCCGGCATCGGCCGGCCGTAGAGGAGCCCGGCGAGGCGGTTCCCCGCGAGCACGTCCAGGCGGTGGTTCATGATCAGTGCGGGTGCGTCGGCGACCAGGTCGAGGACCCGTAGCAGCTCCGGCCGGATCCGCCCGCCCGGCGCCTTGGCGCGGCGGCGGCGCTGGCGGGCGAGCCGGTACAGATGCCCGCGTTCGGTCTCGTCGAGGCCGAGTACGCGGGCGAGCGCGTCGAGAACCTGCTCGGAGGGCTGGGTCGCGCGGCCCTGCTCCAGGCGTACGTAGTAGTCGACGCTGACTCCGGACAGGTGCGCGACCTCCTCGCGGCGCAGCCCTTCGACCCGGCGGCGGCTGTCGGTGGGGATACCGGCGGCGGCCGGGTCGACCCGGGAACGCCGGGTCCGCAGGAAGCCCGCAAGATCGTCCATGCCCCCAGTATGGCCTCGGAGTTGCCCGTGAGGGTGGTCCTGCCGATACCAGGAAGTCCAGTCCGACGGAAGAGGAGCCCCTGAACGCCGGGCGCCGCGGCGCCCAGGATCGAAGGCACCCGATCCGAAGGAGTTCCCATGAAGACGCTGATCGTCTACGCCCACCCGGAGCCGAAGTCGCTCAACAGCTCGCTGAAGAACCTCGCGGTGTCCACATTGGAGACCGCCGGGCACGAGGTACGGGTGAGCGATCTGTACGCGATGAACTGGAAGGCGGTAGTGGACGCCGCGGACTACGGCCCCCACGCCTCAAGTCCGCTGAAGGTCGCGCTCGACTCGGGCCGGGCCTTCGACGCGGGAACGCTCACCCCGGACGCACGCGCCGAGCAGGAGAAGCTGCTGTGGGCCGACACGATCATCTTCCAGTTCCCGCTGTGGTGGTACACGATGCCCGCGATCCTCAAGGGCTGGGTGGACCGGGTGTTCACCTACCACTTCGCGTACGGCGTCGGCGAGCACAGCGGCACCAGGTACGGCGAGCGCTTCGGCGAAGGCACCCTCGCCGGCAGGAAGGCCCTGCTGTCGGTGACCGCCGGCGGCCCGGAGTCGCACTACTCCGCCCGCGGCATCAACGGCCCCATCGACGACCTCCTCTTCCCGATCCACCACGGCATCCTCTACTACCCGGGCATCGAGGTGCTGCCGCCGTTCGTGCTGTACGGCGCCGACCGCATGACGGGCGAGGACTACCCGGACGTCGCCAAGGCATGGGAGCAGCGCCTGCTCACCCTGGAGTCGACCGAACCGATCCCCTTCCGGCGGCAGAACTTCGGTGACTACGAGATCCCCTCGCTGCAACTGAAGGAGGGACTGGAGCCCGCGGGCCGAACAGGGTTCGGGCTGCATGTGCGGGGTTGACCGCCGACCCGACACCTGTCACGGCCGATCCCGCTCACCGGCCCTGTACCTCCTGCTTCATGGTGCCGGCGCGACCCTGGTAAGCGCCTTGCTGAATCTGCGCGGGGATGTCGATCCAGGCAGGCTCTGTTCGACGCACGGGTGAGAGAAGGCCATCAACACGAGAGGTGAAGGCCATGCCCAAGGTCCGCGTACACAACGTGACGATCTCCCTCGACGGCTTCGCGGCCGGCGCGAACCAGCGACTGGACGCCCCCTTCGGTGACGGCGTCGGCTGGGGTGACGAACTGCATGGCTGGTTCGTCTCCGCGATGGAAGATGCCGCCGCGGGCAAGACCGGAATCGATGTCGACTACTTCACCCGCGGCGATCAGAACATCGGCGCCACGATCATGGGACGGAACATGTTCGGGCCGCAGCGCGGACCCTGGCAGGACGAGTCCTGGAAGGGCTGGTGGGGCGACAACCCGCCCTACCACCACGACGTTTTCGTACACACCCACCATCTGCGCCCGTCGCTGGAGATGGCCGGCGGAACGACCTTCCACTTCACCGACGAGCCGCTGGAGACGGTGCTCCAGCGCGCGTTCGACGCCGCGGGCGGCAAAGACGTCCGGATCGGCGGCGGCGCGGCGGTCATCCAGCAGTATCTGCGCGCCAGGCTGATCGACGAACTCCACCTCGCGATCGCGCCGATGCTCATCGGACGCGGGGAGCGCCTGCTCGACAATCTGGGCGACGGGATCGACGGCTACCGGGTGTCCGAACTGGTCGGCTCGCCGACCGTCACGCATGCGGTGCTGGTGCGCCGCTGAGGCGGGGGGGCAGGGTTCGCGGGTGGGTGTGCCGCCGCGAGCCTCGACGACCGGGAGCCGGCGTCAAGCGATCAATGCGGCTGTTCAGCGCGTCGATCAACGTACCGTCGACGTCAAACAGGACATCTGTCCGGAGGCGGGCTGCGCGTGTAGTTGCGTAGGCAGACACAAGCGCACGCCGGGCCCGTTTCTGCGATTCACCCCTGATACGCCCGGAACGGCACGGCGTTCTCCAGAGCAAGTTCGCGCCACGCGAGGTACTTGCCGATGTCCGGATCCCGGATCAGCTCTCGATTGATCTGTGTTCCGTCCTGGCGATAGTTGAGGTGTACGACGGTCGTCTCGTCGAACATCCAGAAGTCCTGTTCCGGCAACCCGGGATTCGGCCGCTCGGTCACATCGAGGATTCGGTAGTCCTCCCCGGCCTCGACATTTCCGGGGATGCCCCACGCGAACAGATAGCGGCTGTACGGCGTGAGCGGGCGCCGAACGACCTTTGCGCGGGTCATCGTCCGCCCCGACGAGACGTTGACCCGGATGGTCTGGTGCCACGTCTTGTTGAAGTCCGTCGGCATCGGTTCCCCGGAGCGGAAGGCGCGGAACGTCTCGGCCTCGCCGGGCATCGTGTACGTCTGGTGCACTTCGAGCCGGAACGCGGACCGCTTGAAATCGCGGAAGTACGTCTTCCAATCGTCGCCGTCCAGGTAAACGGGCTCGGAGCCGGTCTCGGGCATGTGCAGCCTCCTCAGAGTGAATGCGTGCAGTCGGCGCGGGGCGTCAGCTCGATCCGGCCGGTCATCAGGACGTCGTGGTTGGCGAACAGCGCGTCGAGGGCGAAGCGTCGGCGGATGTACGCCGTCCAGGTCGCGTCCGGCAGATCGTCGAAGGCGCTGATCATCCGGGCGCGGCCGGCCTGGGTGAGGATCCACCGGGCCTGGTCCCCGTCGGTAGTACGCCCGCCGAGGTCTCGCGCGAGCTGCCACAACTCGTCGCCGTCGTGACCGAGTTCGTCGCCGTCTTCGCGGACGACGGTGACGAGTCCGATGTCGCCCAGGCCGCGCTCGTCACTGGACTGGGTCGTGTAGGCGACGGTGAGCTTTTCGAGCGGGAAGACTGTCACGCGACTGGTCGCGGTCAGCTCGGTCAGGGGCACGGGCAGGCTCCGATCTGGCGCAGGGGCAGCGGGCGGGCCGACCTGGGGAAGGCCGGCCAGCCCTGTCGAGGAGTGGTCAGGGGAGCGCGCTCAGCAGCAGGGGCCGTCGCCGCAGCAGGCGGGAGGGTTGCAGTCGGCCGCCGTACCCCACAGCCGTTCGTCGACCTCGAAGCCGGCCGCGCGGATCTTCCCGACGACGTCCGTCATCAGGCCGCGGGTGCGGGTCTTGCTGTTCGGCTGGTGGTGCAGGAAGTAACCGAACTGTTCCTGGCACCAGTTGGCGTACCAGTCGGTGTGCAGGATGAGCGTGTGCCAGCCGGGGTCGACCTGCTGGGAGGGGGCCATGGTGGCGCCCTGGCCGGTGGAGCCCATGACGTGGACCAGGGCGAGGGCCTGGTCCATGACGCGGTCGGCGACGCTGCGTTCGAGGTTGTACTCGTCGGCGCAGACGGCGAGCATGTCGAAGTCGAGGTCGGTGACGAGGGACCGGCCGGTGCGGGTTGCGGTGGCGACGGTGGTGGTCATCGAGTCGCCCCCCTTCGCGCACTGATTCGGGCACGGCAGGGTTGTGTAGAGCACGAATTCACCTCACAGTGGGTGGACCTTCGGGTAACCCTCTCCCTGAGTGCCGAATGCCTGTCGAAGCTCGGGGAGAGGGATTTTGCGCTCGCGGCCGAACGAGTGCGCGTGTGACCGCTTCCGGTACGGCAGCGAAATTCCATAAGAGCCGCGGTCAGGCAGTGGCGTGCAGCGCCAGCTTTCGTCGGCCATTGGCGACAAGGGACCGCACAGCTCCGGGGCGGCAGAGATCACCGTCGTATCGCGGCGGCACTGCCCAGTAGGTTCCGGGCGGTTCTCGACGGTCGATGCGCGGGACACCGAGGTAGGTGCCCGTACCCAGGCAGGGCGCATCCTCGTTCTGTTCCATCTGCTGGATCACGCCCGCACCCCAATTGATCAGGGCGTAGTACGTGGCTCCTGTGGACCGGTGATCGTGAATGACGGGACCTTGCAGCAATGAGCCCAGGGCGGAGGCCACCTGGCCGGCGTCTTCGCTGCCGACGGCCGCGTTCACCAGTTCACCCGGCAGACGAACCGCGGCGAACAGGTCGCCGAGCGGGAGTAACGCCACCCCTTGGTTCGACCACTCCGTACGAGCCCGCTGTGGTACCGGATGCGCTCGGGCGAGCCACTCAGAGATCAGTCTGTCCATGTCTGTCGGCGCCAGCACCATCGCTCCCTCGGTTGAGTGCGTTGTTCACGCTCATGAGGAAACCCGAAGTGACCCGTCGGCCATGAGGACAGATTTTGGGGAGTTACCCGCCGACGACCGGACAGTTTTACCGAGCGGCGGTTGCCGGTAGGACTACCGTCGAGGGACCAGCCAGGCGAGGGAGCACCTGTGGCCGCCAAGAGGAACACCAGGCTCGAAGCCCTGTTGGCCGAGTTCGGCTACACCCACGAGGGACTCGCTGAGGCGGTGAACAGCGCAGCGGAAGATCTCTTCGGCAGCCCCGTGAACTGCACTGATCGTCATGTGCGCAGGTGGATCGCCGGGGACGTGCAGTGGCCGTGGTCGCGCTACCTGGCACCCCTCCAGCAGGTCTTCGGCCGAAGCCCGCACGAGATGGGCTTCATTCCGCGCAAGTCCTCACGCATCCCGTCGCAGCCGACGCGGCCGCGGCATGGGGTGGCACAACAGGCCTTGGGGCGAAGGGAGTTCATCGCGATTGGCCTGGCAGCAACCCTCGGCCTGGATCTCATCCCGACGGTCGGTCGGCTCGGTACCAGCGATGTCGATCGCATCCGCGACATCGTTCCTACGCTGTACAAGTACGACCATGCCTTGGGCGGCGGCGCCCTGCACGATGTCGCCTCGGAAGCCCTGCGTCGTGTTCAAGATGCCGTCAACCGCTGCACTTACGGAGAACGGGTGGAGCGACTGTTGTACTCGGCCATGGGAGATCTGGCTGCCTCCGCCGGATGGTTCGCCTATGACGCCGGTCGGCAGGCGGACGCGGCCAATCTGTACAACGAGGCACTGCAAGCAGGCATGCTCTCTGGAGACGGGATGCTTCAGGCTCGGGTCTGGTCCAACCTTGCGATGCAGGCTCGGCTCCTCAACCGAGACAGGGAGGCCCTGCGCATTGGGCGTGCGGCCGTCGAAACTCGGCAGGCGAAGAACGATGCATGGCTGATGGCGTTGCTTCACTGCCGCCAGGCTGTCGGTCATGCTCGAACCGGCGACCGTACGCGTGCCCAGCGCTCGCTCGCCCGAGCTGAGACGGCATATGAGCGAACGCAGGGCCAACCCGTTGCCTGGCTCTCGTTCCTCACCCCCGCGGAGTTGATGGGCCTTGCGGGTGCCGCCCACCACGCCCTCGGGCAGTACCGGCGAGCGGAGGAACTCACCTGCTCGGCACTCCAAATGCTCGAACCGCGCTTCGAACGCAACCGGGTCTACTACACCGTCCAACACGCCCAGGCGCTCCTCGACGACGGGAATGTCGAGCACGCAGCTGCACAGGCCGGCGAAGCGGTCGCTCTTGCGGGACGCGTTCAAAGCGAGCGGGTCCAGGGCAAGCTCGGTGATCTGCGGCGGCACCTCCAGCGCCATGCTCGGGTCCCGGCCGCCGCGGATTTCCTGGAACGGACTCGAGAGACGGGAGCGTGAAATGGAAGGGTTGCGACTGGAACGCAGGGACGCGGTAGGCCTCCGCGACATCCGACAGCAGCTCCTCGACGTGTATGCCGAGATCTACAAGGAGCGGCTGGGCGAAGAATTCCACAGCGTCGAGCGATTCGACGAACGGCTCGGCTGGAACGCTGAGGTTCCCGGATTCGCCGCGGTTGTCGGCTACGTCGATGACACCCCCATCGGTTACGCGTACGGATGCACGTTGCAGGAAACGACGCGATGGTGGAACGGGCTTCAAACCCCAGTGCCCGACGGGGCCACCATGGAGAACGGTTCACGCACCTTGGCGCTTTCAGAGCTCATGGTTGTCGAGAAAGTGCGTGGTACTGGTATTGCGCAACAAATCCACGATGCTTTGCTCAGTGGCCGCCCTGAGGAACGGGTCACACTCCTTGTCGAGCGGGACCGCCCCAAGGTCCGCGCGCTCTACGAGTCGTGGGGCTACGAGTGGTTCGGGGAAGTACAGCCCTTCCCTGATTCGCCGTTGTACGACGCGTTGGTGCTCCGGCGCGGGGCTGGATGAGACCGAACTGCATGGCCGACTGATCGGCGACCGCCAGCACATCGAGGCGTTGAACTGCGGATCGAGCAAGCCCAAACGCTCGTCTGCGCCCAGCGATCTGCAAACAAGGGGCGGTCACGGCGAGAGGTCTCGCAAACCTTCTCCGATGGGTTCCGTGGATGAGCCCAATGCGAACCATTGGAGCTTGGTACTCGAGTCCACCACCTCCCAGCTGAAGTGCAGAGGTTTTTCGGTTTTTAGCATCTCGTAGTAACGATCGAAGTCAGCATCCGTGGCATAACACGACACGATCCGACTGTCGTAGAATTCGCCGATGTCGTTCGGGCTCCAGAGGTCGCGAAAGAAGTAGACAACCGCGGAGATCTTGGGGTGGTCCAAGGCGATCGTCAGAAATCCGTTCTGTCCTCCCACCCCTCTGAACTGCGTGCAGGAGACCGAATAGTTTTTGACCTGCAATGTCGGCATACGCCTCGGCCCTTCCCTCGGCTGGCAGTAAAGGTCGCCTGATCGTGAGACTGACATGCCGGGTCGCGGGCAGCACCTCGACGCATCCGTTCCGGTGACCGCTGCGCATACCCGCCTTTGCAGTCAAGGACCTTGCTGAGCGGGCGCTGACGAGACCGTCCAGCCCAGAAGCTCCCAACCCGGCGTGCGGATCTCTGGCAAGACGGTGCCCTGGCATGGGTGGTCCGGCCCGATCGGTGGCCTGTCACCGGTTCAGGTACGTCAAGTAGCCAAGAGGCAATGGCTAGTTGGCTTGGCAAGCGCCACCGTTGGAAGCTCCATCGCCTGAACTGGAGCTCCAGGCGCGCACGCACGGTGCAGTACGGCCCGGTCAGCCGCGCAAGTAGGCGTACACCGCTGAAGCAATGGCGGTGCCAAGAGGGATGGGCACGGCATTGCCGATCTGTCGGGCGATGTCGGTCTTCGAACCGCACCAGCGGAAGTCGAGCGGGAAGCCCTGAATGCGGGCAGCCTCGTAGTGGGTGATCGGACGAGGCGCGGTGGGGTGGAGGTAGCGGCCCTTCTCCGGCTTGAAGAACTCGGTCCGGATCGTCACCGAGGGCTCGCCCAGGCGAAGTCGACCCATGACATCGCCGGTACCGGTGTTGTGGTTGTCCCAACTCTCGGTCGAGAGGTAGGTCACCTGTGTCTTCACACCTGCGGGCTTCGAAGTGTCGAAGATTCGAATCTCTCCGTCCCCGTCCACCGTGTACCACTTGCCGCTCAGGTCTTTGCGGTTACCACCCTTGGGGATGGCTCGATAGCGGGCCATTGAGAGCAGCTCCGGATTCCGGCCGAAGTGCAGGTCGGTGGTTGCGAACACTCCCGGGAGGACGGAATCCACGTCAACGATGTATTCCTTGCCGTCCGGAAGCTCGGTGCCTCGGAGTTCGAGCAATTCCGATTCGTCGAATACGCCATCGACTGCCTTCCAGTACGAAGGCTCCACGTCGACGCCGGCGAGGGGCTGACTCGGGATGCCGATGCTGCGCTTTGGCCGTCGAAAATGAGTTGTAGTGGGGTAATTCAACGTTCGGCCATTTTCGATGTCCTTGCGGACGCCGATCACGATGGCCCGGCGGCGTGCTTGAACCGCACCGTAGTCGGCCGCATTGAGGAGGTAGCGCTTGTGCCTGTTCTCCTCTGTTTCCCCTGGCTCATGACCGGGGGGATCGATCAGCCGGTATTCGGACAGCCGGCCGCCCTCTTCCACTTCGCTGAGAAGGTTGCGGAACTCGTCCGATTTGAGGAAACGGTCGACATTTTCAATTACGAAGACCTTCGGGCGAATTCTGCCAACAATGCGAACGTATTCCTCCCAAAGGCGGTTCCGTTCAGCGCCCTTCTTGTGACGGTTGAGGGCCGAGAAGCCTTGGCAGGGAGGCCCTCCCACTACGACGTCCGAGTGGAGGGCTTCCTCTGTAGGCTTCCAGTCCTCGATGTCCTCGAGATGTACCCGCGCAGCAGGAAGTCCGTTGCCTGAATTGTGACTTCCGAAGTTCACCGCATAGGTCGCCGCGGCAGCGAGGTCGTGTTCGACTGCCGCGACGCTGCGGAAGACGGGCCCGCTCTCCTCGTCCCCCTTCGGGCGAAACTCATGAAACCCCTGGGTGAAGCCCCCGCATCCAGAAAAAAGATCAAGGACGGTGATGGGCTCGGGTGCGAGTGGGCGGGGCGTGCTCATGAGGCGATCTTAGCCGCGCAGGGCGGCCGAGATGGCCCGTCCGACGGCGGTTGCAAGGGGCGGTGGCATGGCGTGTCCGATCTGTCGATACTTGGATGTCTTGCCACCGAAGAAGCTCCATTCCTCTGGGATCGACTGGATCAGCGCAGCCTGTTCGACGGTCAACTTGGGTTGGCCGTCCGCAGGGAAGTCCGTCCCTGGAGGTTCATCACCGAGGCTGTTGCCGTTCACGCCGAGGGCGGCCCATGCCTTCTTGGTGCCCGTGGGACCGAGGTCGGCGCCTCCTCGACGATCGGAGCCGCCGACAAGGGCGGGTGCGATGCGGTCGGCCCCCTTGATCCAGCGTTCGGCGCCGAGCCATCCGTGAGCGGACATGGAGGGGCCCAGGACCTGGCCGACGGACGGTGGTGGCGACTTGTCCGGCTCTGGCCAGGAGAACCGGGAGAAGTAGGGATCCTGCAGGGCGACGAGGAAGCCGCTGCTGCGGTTCTGCGGTACACCGAAGTCTGACGCATTTAGAACTCGCCAACTCCACTTGTAACCGGCAGTCCTGAGTTCGACTTCGATCCACGTACGGTCGGAGGCGAAGTCTGGGCTCTCGACGAGGTCCGGAACGTTCTCCAACAGCACTGCTTTCGGGTTGATTGCGCGTACCAGACCTATCGCAGCTCTGAGAACTCCGCGCTCTTCCATGTCTTCGGCTCGGCCGACACTGGCGGGAGACTTCACGCGGGGGAGCCCACCGCTGACCAAGTCGACACCCAGAGTCTCCGGACGCTCACTCGGATGGAATTGGGCGACGTCCATGCAGATAACGTCCCACTCCGGCCGATTCAGGTCGATCGTGAAGCAGGCATCCGCTTTGCTGTCGATGAGCAGGACGGGATCGAACCCGGCTCGTTCCAGCCCGAGGGCCTGCGCTCCTGCCCCGGCGCAGATCTCGACCGAGCGGAATCGACGAGGCTGGGCCGTTTTCACCGGAGCAGCCTTGAGCGTTGATGCCCCTTCTTCGGCGGACGCCAACGTGGACGACTGGCGCTGAGCGTCGACGGACTCCGCCGCGACGGCGCGCAATTCTTGGTCCAAGGCCTGCTCCTCGATCCCGTCGAAGAGCACGAACGGCGCGAGCCGCAACAGCCTCTTGAGAAAGTCACGCAAGGTATCGCGTTCGTTCAGGCCGGTCAGATCAAGGTCCTGCCACACGCGGAGGATGGCGCGGACCATGTGAGGACTTCCGCCGAGCGCTGCCCGGCGGGCGTAGATCTGATCGAATGCGGCTTCGCCGAGAATCTTGAGGGCGCCGTACGGTTCCAGGTCGTCCGACGACCGCACGAGTTGGGCTCGCCACCACAGCCGGCCGAAGACATGCCGGGTGAGGTCTGTGCCCAGAACACGGTCCTTGGGCGGCAGGGGGTAGCGCCAGAAGGCGACATCCGGGAGCAGGACGAGTGCCAGAAAGGCCCAGACATCCCGTGAGGCGGCTTCGGCGGGCACCATGCCCATCTCAGCGTGGAGCAGAGCAGCGAGCCGGAGGTCGAAGTCGGCATTTCCGGCGCGATCGGAGTCGTCGGGGAACCCTGCATCCTTGGCGAGGTCGACGACGCCTGCACGCAGTTCTTTGAGCTGAGCCGCAGAGACGCGATCACCACCTGTGGCCACGTAGACCGCCGAATCGTGCGAGACGGCCATCCGGCCTGTCAGTTCCGCGACAGACAGATGCCTGTACTCCTCGAAGAGCGGCTTCGCCTGTTCGGACAGCAAGCGCGGGTACAGGAAGCTCATCACGACACCTCGAAGATCTTGACCGCCGCCTGCAGATCTGAGGCGAACAGAGCCGGTGACTGCCGTTGGCGCAGACGGATGTCGTTGATTGGCTGACCGGGAAAGAGCTGGTCGAACAGGCTCAACATGGTGGCGCCCAACGAGCCCTCAGGAAAGTCGGAGTCCTCGGCGAAGTCGTCGTTGCTCAACGCGTGTTCAACCATGATCCGGGCAGCGTCCGCGTATACGGCGGAGAGCACGATCCGATCCACCGGGCGTGGTTTTCCCGCATTCTCGAATGCGGTGGCTGTGACCGTGTTCCTCTCGTTGACGAGAAGGAGCAGGGAGCCCATCGTTGCGCTCTCCAGGCTTCCACTGATCTGCAGGTGCCAGGCTGCGTGGTCGGGAAAGGAGGTCCGGGCGAAGTCGATCACGGCCATGGGGAACTGTGGAGCGTCCCCCTGCAGACGTAGGAAATTGCGGTCACTCCACAATACGGAGCCTGCTCGGCGAGGCGACGAGGGGCGGGCATCATTCCGGCGCTCGGCCAGTACAAGCGCGGTGTCGAGCATGAGCAGACCGCCCAGGTCTGCGCCCCGCAGCCGGAACTCGAGCTCGACGGCGCTCGTGCCGCCGTCCGTCAGACGTATGTGCTGAGCTGGTCCACTCAGGTTGGATCCGGTGGCTGTCCATACGGCCGCGAGCGTGAGTGCCGCATCGGTTGGGAGACCGGATTGCGCCCGTGCCCGGTCCAGGTCGACACGTACGGTCCTGCGGAGATGCAGGTCCATCTGGTAGTCCCAGTCAGGAAGGGCCTCGGGCAGTGCAATCTCGCCGTCCGGGGTCACCAGCAACCATGCCTCTGAGGTGACAACGTCCTCAGACGGGACGCGATATGGAAGGACGCGACGGGTCACGAGGTCTTCACCGCCTCGACCTTGATGCCGATTTCGGTCATGGTGTCGGGGGCCGGCCTTACAAGAGCCCGCCAGACGGCTTCGCCGCCCTCGATCACGTGTGGCTCGGACGCGTACAGGCGACCGCTGTCGTCCTCCCAACCGATGAGCTCAGGCATGCTCGCCCCGATGGGTGGGTCCGTCTCACGTCCGCCGGTACCGGGAAGAGTCACTGCCAGGTCGATCCGGACTTGCTGGGGCCCGGAAACGGGCAGGCGAAACTCCTGGACCAGTACGGAGTCGTCGCCGTGGTCGTCGTAGTAGGGCTCGCCGACGTACTGCACTCGCGGACGTCGCCGTGGCGTGATTGTTCCGGCGGTGCCGGGTACGTCGGGGAGCGACTCGGTGCCCATGCCGAATCCGTTCGGGCCGGCCGGCCCGTCGTCCGTGTGTCGATCATCCATGGACGGGGTTGGGAGGGGGCGGCCCGGCGTTGAACGTGGCGTCCTCTCCTCCACGACGTCTGACTTCGACCCACGTGTGGTGGTGCTGCCGGGCTTGGCGTAGGCCGTCGCTCCACCAATGCCCCAGGCTCCCCCCACCAACCCGGAAAAAAGGGAACTTGCAGCGCCCAGGGCGATGTTGCTGGCTCCGGTGCGGGCGACGCCACCGAGGGACAGCAGGGCATCCAGAGCTTCGTTGATGCGCCGGAACGTGGTGTGCACGAATGTGCTCTCGGGCCTTACCAGCGACTGCGGATTCCAGGCGTCGTGTGTGGGCGGTTCCGCCTTGGCGTAGACCTCGTCCATCGCCTCGTCAGCTCGAAAGACTCCGGCATATCCCTGATTCACGCTCGGAGGCTTCGGCCCGGGCTGGTAAGTGACGACGAGCTCCGCCGGTCGCATCAGACACACGTGATGGACGATGTCCTCGATGTCGAGCATGAGTGAGGCCCGCGTCGGCTCCAACGGCGGCATGATCCGTTTCACGAGTCCGAGACGCCCGAGATACTGCTTGGGCTTCAAGCAGTGCAGGGCACTGCCGTCCGGGCCGGTCATCACCTCGTATGCGTCGACGAACATGTTGAGAGGGCGAGTCTCCCGCGGGTCCGGTACGGGGTATTCGACCCCGTCACAGGCCACGGCGAACCTCATGGCGGGCGAGTTGCCGCCGACGGAGATCATCTTTGGCCACAGATGCCAGGTGATCGTCTCCGCCAAATAGGCGGCTGCTTCCGGCGGCGAGAGTTCGTCCAGGTCCGGGTCGATGACGACGACGGTGGTTCCCGTCTCCTCGGGACCGAAAGGCCTGAGCCCCAGCCGCTGAGCCGTTGTCTCAGCTTCTCGCCCGACGAGGGGTTCGACTACCTCTCCCGATGCGTCGCCCCACCAATGGCGACCGGTGTAGCGGCGATCCGCTCCGGCCTCGTCGGCCACGTAGCTCTTCCAGAGCGTGCAGCCGATGAGCCGTGTCTCGTGGCCTCCCTGTGCTGTGCGACAGCGGGAGTGCACAAGCACCGTTCCGGACTTGGACAGCAGATAGAAGATGCCCTTGCCGAAGCCGTAGGTGCCACCGCCGAGTTCGGTGTCGCGTGGTTCACCGATGTTGCGGATGAAAGAGACGAAGTCTCGGTCGGGGCCCACTGCGTCGTCTGCGCGAGTGGGTCCTCCAAGCCCTCGGGTGCCGCGGTCGGAGACAGCCAGGACTTGGACCGGCCCGCGCTTCAGAGCGTCACTCAAAGGAAAGGCGCCCGAACGCGCAGGCGCGCCGTTGAGCAGCAGCTCTCTCCATGCGCCGGTGTGAGCCGGACCGACCGTCCACATGTCGATGCGGTAGTCCACAGGTGACGAGGACTGCGTGATGCGGGCGTCCCAGCTGTTCTGGGCGGATTCCCGCACGAGGATGGTGAGCAGGTCGAGTTCCGGACGCCCGAGCTGGTTGCGGATTCCCTCGGCGGCGCTTGCGCCTTCCGGGGGGTAAGGCTGTGAGAACCAGCGGGGCTCCGTCATGCAGACTCCTGGATCATGCTCGCGATCAGTTGAGGTATCTGGGCGGATGGGATGGGAGCAGGGGTCTCGCCGGACACGTCGATGGTGTACTCGACGTCCAGGATCGAAACAGGTATTCCGGCCTTGACGAGTTCCTGTGATGTCAGGCCGGGAAAGTTTGGGTCAACCTGGTACCACCGCTCTTCGCTGATCACGAAACGCATGTCGTGATAGCGACCGGAGTCCGTGGGTCGATAGCCGACGGCTGCGAGTAGATCGAGGAGTGCTGCTTCGTCGTCACAGAGCCGAAGCGCCTGGTCGACCAAATCTGTGAACGCGATGCCTGCACCGTTCCGAGACGCGCGTTGCAGGCGGAACCAGGCGAGGCAGAGGGTCCCGTCCGTCGGTGGTTCAAGTTGGTCCAGCCCGTGGATCCGCGGCCTCCGCCCTTCGCCGGCAGTGGTGGCCTTCACTTCGACGGCGGTGGCGCCCGTTGTGAAGTCGTGCCGATACCCTTCTGGGCCGTGCCAGAGCCGGTGAGCGCTCGGGTCTTTCTCAAGGAGCCGACCGAGCACTACCAATTCACCGAAGAGTCCCGCAATTTGTTCAGGTCCGAGCGGCGCACCTTGTGCCTGGAAAAGGGCCTTCCATCGGTCGAGAACACGGTAGAGAGCCTTGACCGGGTTCTCCTGCAGTTCTTCGACTTCGCCCAGGACGTCGACGCACAGCTCCGTGAACAGATCATTGAGGTCGGTGCGCAGACAGGCGAGATCGGCGTAGGTTTGGTAGGTCTCTTCGTCCTCCAGAGCCCGCTTGATCAAGCGGAGTACGGGTCCGTCCAGACCTGGTCGCACTTTGCGGTGGGCATGAATAGGAACCAGGAAGTGGCGATGACCACTGTGGTCGACGGCCACTGCGAGTGGCCCGCCGGCGCCGGCCACGGGCAATTGCGAGACCCTCAGGCTTCGTTCGCCTGTGGTCGGCTCGGCGTTGAGCGCGGTCCACCGATCGTCTATGAGCTTGCGAAGCGCATCCTCGTTCATGCGTCCTCGCTGTCGAGAGCGCTGTAGTCCTCGTCCTCGATCCGTACATTGGACAGGTCGGCGGAGATGTAGTTCTCCACAGTGCTGTCTGTGTCCCAGGGCTCGGGGAAGACCAAGCCGACGCCGATCACGTGATCTTCTGCATTCAGAGGCGCACGCAGCTTCTTCGACGGGCTTGGCTCGGACACCTTGTCGATCGGGTACAGAACCAGCAGGCCCGTGTCTGGAAGTTTCTTGCGACGCACGTCCATGATGCCTTTTTCGGTCAGCTTTCCGGTGTCGCCGTCCAGATCCACTGCGGCATCGCGACGGCTCATGAGCGTCTTGATGTCCGCGAAGTCCGGATCGGGGTTGGTGACGGCGAGACGGGCACGAGAATTACGCCCGACAGCCACGTTGGGGGCGAAGGTGAAGTCGTCTCCCTTGCCCCTGGGATTTCCGACGATCGCGACGTTCCACCGCCTCAGCGAGCCGGCAGCCGAGACTCGCTTCCGGATGTAGCCGACGATCAGGTCGGCGTCGTTCTCCGGGGACTTCTCGTGGAACTTGTAGGTCTCCAGAAAGTCGATCACCACGTCGTGCGGCACATCACGGAAGACATATCGGCCCTCTGACGCGCGGTCCTCCAGCTTGACGGCGTTCGCAACAGAGGAAGCCACCAGTTTGCGGGCGGCGTCGATGTTCCCCCGCAGCCACTCCGCGTTGGTGTGGAAGTAGTGAGTCTGGACGCGCTTACCGCCGTAGGACGCAGCCGCTTTGACGGCACCGCGCATCTTGGCGGCTGCAGTCACACGCAGCGCAGGGTGCGTACGCAGACGCACTGCGAAGGTGAGAGGCGTCTCGTCCTCGGTCATGTAGATGTCGATGTCGCGACGCATCTCTGTCTCGACAGTTGCCAGATGACGGAACCACTCGGCCAACTCGTCGGTCATCCAGATACGGGGCAAGTCGGCGTAGCCACCCCGGAAGCCGAACCAGCGCCCCATCTGCAGCAGAGTGTCGTACGCGGAAACGGCGCGGACGAAGTAGCTGACCGACAGGCCCTCGAGCGTCAGACCTCGCGAGAGGGTGTTGCCACCCACGGCTATCGCCACGACGGGCCCGTTCTCGTAGTCGAGACGGTCCTCACTGCTGGAGTTGTCCATGATGACGCGGCAGTTGTCGAGAACTCGCGGTAGTTCCGGTATCAGATGCTCGAACGGCACCTTTGTCTCGCCGAAGTCCTCGGCCGGGACACGGGCGGTCTCCTCCTCCCAGAGGTCACGCAGGCGGGAGAGGAACTTGGGATCTGCCAGGGAACGCGCCGACCGGTCACGCAGATGCTTCAGCGGCCTTCCGAAGCTGTTGTGCACGGATGTGTTGACGCTCGTGTGAATCAGCATCGTGCTGTGCGGGTTGCCGGTGCCGCGTACGTGCCTGGCGGCAGTGACCAGCCAGAAGTACTCGATCGCCCTGCGTAGCGTGTCGGTGATGACAGGTTCGAAGCCTTCCACGTCGGCTCTCGTCCCAGGGCGCACGCAGGGTATGTCCTCGTCGGGGACCGACCTGATCATGTCGTAACCGTCGTCGACCTGCTCCGGGTCCTCGCCGTCGAGGGCGTAACGCCCGAAGAGAACCTCGGTGCCGAAGTGTCCTTGCGGCTTGGGCAGATTGACCACGAAGTGCTCGGGATACAGGTCTTTGGCGCTGGGATCGATCAGCAGGTTCGCGAAGGGCGAGGCCGTGTAGCCGACGTACGCACACTTGGGCAGCGAACTCATGATGTCGAGGATGAGCGGATTGATCGATTTCGTTGCCACGGTGGCCTGGTCGGCCTCGTCGTCGATGATCAGTGCAGGGCAGTCCTCGAGGTAGTCGGACGCCTTCTCGAGCCAGCGAGCGAGTTTGCGCAGTACCGTCGCGTTCTTCTTCACCACGCAAAGCACGCGGGTCTTGTTGCTCTTTCCGAAGTAGGAGGCCGGGTTCTCCTGCGGCGTGAAGTCCTTGTCCAATCCCGTGAGTTGGGACCACATCGAGGGGTTCGGCTCGACGAGTTGCTGCACGAGGCGCGCCTGGGTCTGGCGGCGAAGACCATTGTGGATGCCCGCAAGGACGATGAACAGCTTGTACCCGCGGTCGGCGGCCTTGGCCATGACCGAGGTGAAGTTGGTCGTCTTTCCGGACTGCACATAGCCGACGACGAGGCCTCGGGTGGAGAATTCCTTCTCCTTCGGATGGTTCAGCAGCGAGACGACGCGAGTGGAGGAGTCGTCGAGACTGCTGATCGCAGGGTCCTGAGGCCAGCCGTCCTTGCGAAGGAGATCGACGACTGCCGGCCAGCACTTGTCCTTCGGCTGAGGGCCCGTGTACCAGGTGTCGCGGTTGTCCATGACCACCGCGTGCGGTTCATCCATCTCTCGAATGCGTATGGTCCCCTGCTCATGTCGCTCACGAATCCGTTCGACGTTCTCCGGACTGACGCCAAGCTGCTCCAGCCGCTTGACCGCTTCCGAAGGGGTGAACAAGTCCAAGAGAGCCTTGAACGTTTCATACATACCGTCGAATTCGTCGGACATGAGGGTCGACCGTTCCCCGTTCCTGCTCGCCGGGGCCGGCCACCCACAGGTCCTGCCCGACTCTGTGGATGACTCCGTGAACGGCACAGGGGTGTGGGCGAGCGTCGGCCCGCCACTGTCATATGACTTCTACACACTATTGGGTGGGATAGTCACGCATACAGGAAACGGCTGCAGTGATTGTCTGTCGCGCCGAGGAGATGTCGAAGCTCGTCGGTGCAGTGGCCGATCCAGGCGCCTGCGGCAAGGTCCCGAGCAGTCGGAATGGGTCGCCTTGTCCTGCTTTATGGGCCCTCGCGGAGTGCCCGCCGAGACGCGACAGCGACTGCGATTTGGCGCGCGACATCCTCGGCGGACTCGTGCTCCCAGAATCTCAGGACCGTCCAGCCCGCAGCACGTAGATGATCTGTCGTCTCGCGGTCACGAGCCATGTTCTTGTCGAGCTTGGCACGCCACCACTCCGCGTTCGCCTTGGGGTGGGTCGCGTGCTGCGGACAGCCGTGCCAGAAACAGCCGTCCAAGAAGATCGCGATCTTGACCTTGCCGAAGACGATGTCGATCGTGCGACGCGGTGCACCGGGCACGGGCACGTTCACCCGATAACGCAGACCCGCCGCGTGCAAGAGCCGTCTAACGGCAACCTCAGGGGCCGTATCGCGCGAGCCCTGTCGGCTCATACGAGCGGAGACGGCAGCGGAGGACGGAACAGCATCTGGCACATGAGCATTGTGCCGCAGCGGCCGAGATGCTCGTGCCTGGCCGGCTTCGTGGCAGGTGAGGCGGATCAGGGTTGGATTGGCGACTGGCGGGCGGGTCTCATCCACCGCCAGCCGCTGATGCGTGACGGGTGTCTTACGCCCCGTGGCACCCTTCATAAACCCGCCCCGACCCACACCAACACCCAGCCCCCCGCTGCGGCGGCCACTCCACAGCCCGCCCCCGGGCCGCCAGCGTCGTCGCATACTGCGGCAACAGCTCCGCCTCCCCCGGCGAAGTCATCTCCGAAGCCGCGAAGGCCTCGTAAGAAGGGACCGTCCCCGTGACGATCCCAAGGTTCGGAGTTCCGCTCGCCGCAAGCTCGCGCAGCGACCCCTCTATCGTCGCCAGGTGCTCCTCATGGGAGGGGTACTCCGCGGCCAGACTCGGGTATGCCTCCACCAGTTCCGACAGTTCCCCCGCCGGCCAGTGCAGTACCGCCACCGGGAACGGACGGGACAGCGCCTCGCGGTACGTCCCCAACTCCGCCCGCAGGCGCGAGATCTCCGCTGCCAGTTCCGCCGGGTTGTCCGAGCCCAGCGACCACACCCGTTTCGGGTCGTGGAGCTCGTCCAGCGGGACCGGGGACGAGTGGAGCAGGTCCGCAATGGTGTCCCACTCGTCGTGGGCGACGCCCAGCATCCTGCGCACGCGGTGGCGGCCGAACAGCAGCGGATGCGTCGAGTACGGAGGCTCCTCCACATCCGTCAGGAGCACACGCGCCCCCTCCGTGAAGGTCTCCTCAGCCGCTTCCAGCTCGTCGTGGGCCTCCAGGGACTCCGCCACGATGACCCAGGGGGCCGGGTCGCGCGGGGCTGCTGCCCGGACGCCGTCGATGATCGCTCGGGCCTCGGCCTCGTGGCCGTACTCCCACAGGTTGGAGGCCTTGAGGGCGCGTACCAGGTACGGGTTCTCCAGGCCCGCCTGGGACGACAGCAGGCGGTCGTAGAGCGTGGTCGCGGCGGGGCGGTCGCCGGCCAGTTCCAGGTGGGCCGCGGCCTGGAGGAGCAGGGCCTCGGCGTCCTCCGGGTACAGGCCGGCGGTTCGCTCCAGGCGGGCCGCTTCGGCGGTGTGGTCGACGTTCTCGGCAGGCGTGTCGGGGCGCATGAGGGAAACCGTACTGCCCATCCGTGGCGAAGAAGAGGTATGTGCTGGTCAAAGGGTGGGGATCACGTGAGCGGCCCGGGGCGCCCGCTCGCCGCCCGCACCATCGTCGCCAGCGCCGCCGCCACGATGCCCGCCCCCACGTACAGCGGAGCCGTATAGCCGAGGCCCGCGCTGATCGCGATCCCGCCCAGCCACGCCCCCAGAGCGTTGCCCACATTGGATGCCGAGACGTTCGCGCTCGCCGCCAGCGGGACGCCCTGGGCGTGGTCCGTGACGCGGGTGATCATGCCGGGGACGGGCGCGAAGCCGAACACCCCCATGAGGAAGACCAGGACCACGGAGGCGGCCGGGCTCTGCGCCAGCAGGCCGAACAGCGCGAGGGTGGCCGCCAGCGCCGCCAGGGAGATGATCAACGTGAGGTCGCGGTTGTGGTCCGCGGCGCGGCCGCCCGCCAGGTTGCCGAGGACCAGCCCGCTGCCGTAGACGACAAGGAGCCAGGCCACGTCCGTGTCCGAGAAGCCGGTGACCTCGGTGAAGGTGTAGGCGAGGTAGCTGAAGGCGCCGAACATGCCGCCGTAGCCGAGGGCGGTCGCGGTGAGGGTCAGCCGGACCTGGCGGGAGCGCATCGCCCGTAGCTGTCCTCTCAGGGCGCTCCCCGACCCGGCGGCCTTCCCCGCCCAGCCCGGCACCAGCACCGCAATCGCGACCGCCGCCGCCACCCCGATCGCCGTGATCGCCCAGAACGTCGCCCGCCAGCCCCAGCGGTCGCCGACCAGCGCGCCGAAGGGGACTCCGAGCACGTTCGCGACCGTCAGGCCCGCGAACATCACCGCCACCGCCCGCGACGCGCGCTCCGGTGGGACCAGGCGGCGGGCGACGAGGGAGCCGATGCCGAAGAACGAGCCGTGGCACAGGGCGGCGATCACCCGTCCCAGCATCATCATGGGATAGTTCGGCGCGAGGGCCGAGACGAGGTTGCCGAGGACGAACAGCACCACCAGGCCGATCAGGACCGGCTTGCGGGGCAGCCCCGCCGTCGCGGCCGTCAGCGCTATCGCGCCCACCGCGACGGTCAGGGCGTAACCGGATATCAGCCACCCCGCCGCGGCCTCCGACACGGCGAGGCTCCGGGCCACCTGTGGCAGGAGCCCCGCGATCACGAACTCCGTCAGGCCGATACCGAAACCGCCGAGCGCGAGCGCGACCAGCCCGGCCGGCATGCCGCCAGAGGGAACGGACGGTGAGGAGGTCAGATCGTCACCCCGTCTATCTGCAAGGTCTGCACCGCCTTCCCCGCCAGCGACACCGAGACCGACTTCCCGCTCAGGAACGTGTCCGAGTACGACCTGTACAGGTCCCCGCCCGTCGTCACCGTGTTCCAGCGGGGGACGAGGCCGCCCGAACCGCCGGTCACCGTGGTGAAGTTGGAGAGGTTGAAGGTGAAGGTCTGGGCCGACGTCGAGGTGTTCAGCGCCACGATCACCAGGCGCTTCGCGCTCGAGTCGTAGGCCGCGACCGCGTTGCTCACACCTGTGTCGAGGATCTTCATGCCGGGGCGGATGTGCCGGCTGAACTGCGCCATCGTGTAGTACTTCGTCTGCACCGCGCCCGCCTGCAGCGTGTTCGCGTCGTACGCGATCATCGCCCAGTTCGTCGAGGGGTCCATGACCTGCCAGTAGACCCAGGCGGTGGGGTGCAGCCAGCGGAAGTCGTAGAGGAGGTTGAAGGCGAGGGTGTAGCCGGTGCCGTCGTTGTCGCCGGTCTCGGAGTTCCACAGGGCCTTGCCGGCCGTTGTCACGACATCCGTGTAGAGCAGGTCCCTGCGGCCGCCCGAGCCCTGGTAGCCGTGGACGTTGACCCGGTTCACATAGCCTTTCGTCGTCGAGGAGAAGGAGTTCCACGTCGTGCGGGCCAGGTCGTAGCTCGTCTCGTCCGAGGCCGAGATCTTCGTCGACGTCAGACCTCGCTTGTCCAACTCGCTGCGGACGTACGGCAGTACGGCGGACTGGACGGTCGAGTCGATGTGGCAGCCCTCCTGGGTACCCGTCGCCGTCCACCAGCTGGAGCTCGGCTCGTTGAAGGCCTCGACCGTCGCGAAGTTCACGCCCCAGTTGTTCTTCGCGTAGAGGGCCACCGCCGCCAGGTGGGAGGCGTGCTGGCGGTAGTTCCAGGACTGGAGGTTGTTGCCGCCGTCGGAGGCGCCGGACGGGTTGTGGTTCAGGCACATCCACCACATGGGGGAGTTGGCGAACAGCTCGGTGGTCGCCCCGCGGGCCACGGCCTTCGTCAGCATCGCGCGCTGGGTGGCGTCCGCCGTCCACTTCCAGGCCGAGGACGTCGGGTCCTCGCTGTTCCAGTCCTGCCAGTAGCCCTCGATCTGCTTGAACGCGGGGATGTTGGGGGAGGCGACCATGCTCTCGCCGCTCACGGTGTTCCAGCTGCACGCGCCCAGGTTGTAGCGCGCGATGTTCAGGCCCAGTCCCGGAAGCGAAGTGCCGTTGTACGTAGTCGACTTGGTGGTGAAGAAGATGTCGGCGAAGTCGTCCCGCGCGCCGAACACATTGGCCCACCAGGCGAGGGAAGTGCCCCAGCCCTCCCAAGTGCCGTACATAGTCCCGGGGTTGACGGCGATCGTGGCGTCCGCGCGTGCGGTACCGGTCGCGAGAGCGCTGCCGAGGAGGGTGCCGCCCGCTGCGGTCAGCAGGGTTCTGCGTCGGATCATGGCTTCTCCGCCTTCGCTGGGACCTGGCCCGTCAGGTCACTGGAGGGAAGCATCGGGTGTGACGGGTGGGGTTGTCGAGGGTTGCGCCAGCCCTTTCTAAAACCTATGTACGAAGTCCGGACAGGGTCTGTCCCACGGCTGCCGCCGTGCGGGTCTGGTGACTTCGACGTCCGGCCCCTATCGTGCGGGCGGCTCGGTGAAGGAGGCGTACGGATGCGCGTTCCGGTCGTGCAGCACACCACCCGGCGGCAGCGCGCGCGCCGCCGGCGTGCGCTGTGGACCGGCGGCGAACTCCTCGTCACCGCGGGCCTCGTGCTCCTGCTGCTCGTCGTCCACCAGTTGTGGTGGACCAACCGGGAGGCCAGGCGCGGCGCCGAGCGCAAGGTGGAGGCCCTGGAGCGGGAGTGGGGCGGCGGGGCCACTGGCAAAGGCGGCGAGTCCGGCGACTCCGGTACGTCCGACCCGGCCGCGACGCCCCAGCCGCGCACCGGCACCCGTGACAGCCACCGGACGGCCACCGCCGGGCAGCCCCGCCCCTCCTGGTCCCAGGCCTACGCCGTCCTCATCATCCCCCGCCTGGGGCTGCGCGTCCCCGTCGCCGAGGGCGTCAGCAAGCAGGACGTCCTCAACAAGGGGTACGTCGGCCACTACCGCGGCACCGGGCAGCCCGGCCAGGCTGGCAACTTCGCGCTCGCGGGGCACCGGAACACGCACGGCGAGCCGTTCCGGTACATCAACCGGCTGCGGGCGAAGGACCTCGTGGAGGTCGAGACGAGGACCGCGACCTACACCTACGCCGTCGACCGGACGCTCCCGCAGACCTCGGCCCGTGACTCGGGTGTCGTGCGCCCGGTTCCACGCTCGATCGTCGAGCCCCGCTATGGGTACTCCGAGCCCGGCTACTACATCACGCTGACGACCTGCACCCCCGAGTACACCTCGAGGTACCGGCTGGTGGTGTGGGGGAAGCTGGTGTCGATGCGGCCCCGGTCCTAGACGGCGAAGGGGCCGCCGGACAGCGGAAGGGTCCGCCGGCATGCTGACGGACCCTGCCTGGGCGGGTGGGGGGCTTGCCGGGCTGTCGTCACCGGCACTCCGGTACGTGCGGCTTCCATTGCGACGGCGAACCGGTCGTCACGTACCAGTCGTTGATGAATCCGCCGTCGCTGTCGAAGTCGAGCGCGAACCAGTAGCGGTCGCCGTGACCGTCCGCGTCGCCGTCGCCCGTGGTCCAGCAGGCCAGCATCATGGTCTGGCCGTTGTAGTAGCGGTGACCGGTCGTGCCCGAGGCGTAGGACGGCCCGTTGTGGGAGGCCAGGTAGGAGCCGGCCGATATGCCGGTCACCGACGCGCACCACACGGTGTGCCCGTCGTGGTCACAGGCCCAGCCCGCGGCCGAGGCCGGCGAGGCGGCCGTGCCCACCGCGACCGCGGCCAGCGCCAGCGTGCCGGCCAGCGCGGCGGCGCGACGCCGTACGGGTCCCGCCTGGCGTACATGACTCTTCATCGTGGTTCCCCCGATCGTCGATTCCGCGGCACCTCAACGTAGATGCGGCCCAGAGGCAGCCGCAAAGACTTCGAAGACCGTCGAAAGGTGCCGGGCCGACCGGCTCCGCCGCATCGTGGAACGCAGGCCGTGGAACGGGAACCTGATAGTTCTCAGGGTGACTTGGGCGGGCTCTACGCTCGGCCCCGCTCGCGCAGCACCAGCACGGCCACCGCTGCCGACAGCGCCAGCCCCGCCGACACCAGCAGTGCGATGTTCGCTCCGTGGCCCAGGCCCCCGCCCGACGACGTCACGATCGCGATCGTCAGGGCGACGCCCGCGCAGGAGCCGATGTAGCGGAAGGTCTGCTGGGCACCGGAGCCCATGGCCGCGCGGGCCGCCGGCACCGACTCCACCGACAGCAGGGGCAGGGCGGCGTTCAGCAGGCCGCTGCCGATGCCGCCCAGGATCAGGCCGGGCAGGAGGCGCTGCCAGGAACCCGAGTCGATCGCACCGAGCATCGCCAGGACGCCCGCCGCGTGCAGGGTGAAGCCGACGGCCAGCTGGTGGCGGGGCGGCACGCGGCCCGCGAGGCGCTTCGCCTGGAGCGCCACCGTGAAGGACAGGCCGGACCAGAGCAGGAACAGCCAGGCCGTGTCCATGGGGGACAGTCCGAGCACCTGCTGGAAGAGGACCGGCAGGAAGCTGAACAGGCCGATCACCGCGAGGCCCGTGAACAGGCCGCCCGCGGACGAGGCCAGGAAGCCGGGCCTGCGCAGCAGGCTCAGGTCGATCATCGGGGTCGCGGTGCGGTGCTCCACCAGCGCGAACACGGCCACCAGCACCACGGCCGCCAGGAACAGCAGGCCCACCTCGGCGCGCAGCCAGCCGTCCCGGCCGAGGGTGAGCGCGGCGACCAAGGAGACCAGGGCCAGGCCGAAGGTGAGCGCGCCCAGGATGTCCGGGCGGCCGCCCCTCGGGGAGCGCGATTCGGTCAACGTACGTGTTCCCAGGGCCGCCACGATCACCGCCGCCGCGCCCAGCACGCCGTACGCCATTCGCCAGTTCGGCATCGCGCCCGCGAGGAGTGGCCCCGCCGCGATGCCGCCGCTCACGAAGGCTCCCCACACACCGGTCGCGTGCAGCCGGCCTCGTGGGGTCGGGAAGGCGTGCACCAGCAGGCCAAGGCTGCTGGCCAGGATCGCCGCGCTCGCCGCGCCCTGCGCTATACGGGCCAGCGTGAACTGGAGGGTGGAGGAGGCCAGGGCGCCGAGGGCCGTGGTGATGCCGAGGGCGAGGGTGCCGAAGAGGAAGATCCGGCGCCGGCCGTAGTCGTCGGCCAGGCTGCCGGCGACCAGGAGGAGCGCGGCGAGGCCCAGCGGGGTGCCGTTGATCAGCCACGCCTGCGCGGAGAGCGGGGTGTGCAGCGCGATCGCCGTGTCCCGGAGGGTGACCACCGGGGCGGTGTACGTCATGAGGGTCACGGCCGTTGCCGCGCTGGTCAGGGCGAGCGTGGCGCGGGGGTGCGGGGGCGCCTCCGCAAGGTGCGGTGTCCTCGTACTCGGAGTGTTGACCTCAGTGAGGGTTCGTTCATTGAACCTAGTCATGTCCTGAACCGTAACACGGTAGGTTCGGTCACTGAACCAAGCTCGCGAAAAATGGTTACAGTGGACGGCATGGCACTCGGCAAGGACTACGCGACACAGGAGTGCTCCATCGCCCGCGCGCTGGAGATCGTCGGCGAGCGCTGGACGCTGCTCGTCATCCGCGACGCGCTCTACGGTGTGCGCCGCTACAACGACTTCCTCGTCCACCTCGGCATCCCGCGCGCGGTCCTCGCCGCCCGCCTCCAGTCGCTGACGGCGGAGGGGATCCTGGAGAAGCGGCGCTACCAGGAGTCGCCGCCGCGGGACGAGTACGTCATCACCGAGCGCGGCATCGCCCTGTGGCCGGCCCTCCGCTCCCTCGGCCTCTGGCGCCGCGAGCAGTACGCCGAGACCCAGCTGCGCTACTTCCGGCACGCGGACTGCGGCACCGAACTCGGGCCGTACGGCGAATGCCCGGCCTGCGGGATCGTCGTACCCGTCGAGGACGTCCTCATGGTGCCGGGACCCGGGCTCGATCAGGACCCGGCGGATCCGGTCAGCCGGGCGCTGCTCAGGCCGCGGAGGCTGTTGCAGCCCCTGGAACTGCCCGTAGAGAGCAGTGAGGTATAACCGAGGCAGGACGAACAGGCGAGCAGCAGCAGACGAGTAGCAACAGACGAGCAGCAGTACGTACGCGTATGAAGGGGGGGCGTCATGATCCGCAGCCGCATGTCGCTGCGCCCCGTCGCCCTTCTTCTGCTCCCGCTGCTCGTCCTCCAGGTCGCGCTGCTCGACACCGGCAGCCTCACCGCCACCGTCGCGCTCGCCGCGACCGCCGCGGCCGGCTCCGCGCTCGCCGCCTGCGCCCTGCTCACCGCGCGCTGCGCACCCGCGGTGCCGCCCACCCGGGTGCGTACGGCCATCCGCGACCGTGCCCGCCGTACGGCATTCCTGCCGCAACGCGACCCCGACGCCAAGGGGCGCACCCGGCCCCGAGCCCCTGGATCAGCCCTTCCGGCGACCGCCGCGCAGGGCTCACTCATCACATGTAGCTGACCCCGCGCGGGTCGTCATGCCGCCCTGTCCCAGTACCGGCACGACGAGACCCCCGGAGGGCTCACCCATGTCCGTTTTCGCTGTCTTCGCCGACCTGGTCGGACGCTTCGCCGACCTGCTCCAGCCGCTGTTCGGCGCCTCGGCGGCGGCCGCCGCCATCGTCCTGTTCACCGCTCTCGTACGACTGCTCGTGCATCCCCTGTCCCGGGCCGCAGCCCGCGGTCAGAAGGCCCGGACCGCACTGCAACCGAAGATCGCCGAGCTGCGGAAGCAGCACAAGAAGGAACCCGAGAAGCTCCAGAAGGCGGTGCTGGAGCTGCACGCCGAGGAGAAGGTGTCACCGGTCTCCGGATGCCTGCCGTCCCTGCTCCAGCTGCCGGCGTTCTTCCTGCTGTACCACCTGTTCTCCAGCACGAGCATCGGCGGACAGGCGAACGAACTGCTCACGCACCAGCTGCTCGCCGCTCCGCTGGGCGGTCGGTGGGCGGACGCCCTCGGGGGCGGTGGGGTGTTCGGGGGCGCGGGGCTGGTCTATCTGGGACTGTTCGCCGTGGTCACTGTTGTCGCTGTCTTCAACTACCGGCGTACGAAGCGGATGATGGCCGCCGGCAATCCCCTCCCCGTGCAGGACGGCGAGGCCGTGCCGGGGCTCGGTGCCGTCAGCAAGGTGATGCCGTTCATGTCCTTCTTCACCTTGTTCACGGTGGCGGTGGTGCCGCTGGCCGCCGCGCTGTACGTGGTCACCAGCACGGCGTGGAGCGCTGTGGAGCGGGCGGCCCTGTACTCCTGATCCCGTGGTTACGGTCCAGTCCGTGAACCGGGTATTGCGGACTGGACCGTGACCTTGGAGGATCGACCAGTCCTCCGATGGCTGCACCCATCGGTCGGCGCCCCGCGATCGAGGGAGAAAGTGATCATGAAGCTGCTGCGAGTCGGTACGGCGGGAGCGGAGACGCCTGCGCTGCTCGACGCCGAGGGGGTTCTGCGGGACCTGTCCGGTGTCGTGACCGACATCGACGGGACAGTGCTCGCCGACGACGAGGCGCTCGGGCGGATCCGCGCCGCCGCCGAGGCCGGCGAGCTGCCCGCGCTGGACGCCACCGGGCTGCGGGTCGGGCCGCCGGTGGGGCGGATCGGCAAGATCGTGTGCATCGGGCTGAACTACCACGACCACGCCCGCGAGACCGGGGCCGAGCCGCCCGCCGAGCCGGTGGTCTTCTTCAAGGCCGCGGACACGGTGGTCGGACCCTATGACACCGTTCTCGTGCCGCGGCGGTCGGTGAAGACCGACTGGGAGGTCGAGCTCGCCGTCGTCATCGGGCGCACGGCCCGGTATCTGCCGGACGACGAGGATCCGCTGGCGTACGTCGCCGGGTACGCGGTGGCGCACGACGTGTCCGAGCGGGAGTTCCAGATCGAGCGGGGCGGGACCTGGGACAAGGGGAAGAACTGCGAGACGTTCAATCCGCTGGGGCCGTGGCTGGTGACGGCGGACGAGGTGGGTGATCCGCAGGATCTGTCTTTGAAGCTGTGGGTCAACGGGGAGTTGAAGCAGGACGGGACCACGGCTGAGCAGATCTTTTCCGTGGCGGAGGTTGTTCGGTACGTCAGCCAGTTCATGACCTTGTATCCCGGGGATGTGATCAATACCGGGACGCCGGCGGGGGTTGCCATGGGCGAGCCTGAACCGAAGCCGTATCTGCGGGCCGGGGATGTTGTGGAGCTGGAGATTTCGGGGCTTGGCCGCCAGCGGCAGGAGTTGAAAGACGCCTAAGGGGTGGGGGACTGCGCTTGTTCTGCGGCTGCGGATGCGTCGTGGTTGCTCGCGCAGTTCCCCGCGCCCCTGAAAACGTGCAGTTGCCCGGCGCCCTGAAAGCGTCAGCCCTTGTGCAGGAACTCCTCCAAGGCCT
This sequence comes from Streptomyces sp. NPDC001137, assembly GCF_040298885.1. NCBI lineage: Bacteria > Bacillati > Actinomycetota > Actinomycetes > Kitasatosporales > Streptomycetaceae > Streptomyces > Streptomyces sp. NPDC001137. The sequence continues at coordinate 25,342 of NZ_JBEPBA010000016.1, read as the reverse complement.
CCACCACGAAGCGGTGGTCCGCCAGTTGGGGCAGTCCCGATACCGTCACCGCGCCGACGACTCCCACGCCCAGGACGTTGATCGGGAAGGAGCCGCCGTGGGCCGCGTACTCGTCCGGGGCCAGGCGGGAGGAGTCCTCGAAGGTGGTGCCCTTGGCGCGGAAGCGGGCGCCCACCAGGTAGGAGGCGGAGCCGTAGCGTTCGACCACGCGGCGCTTGCGGGCGATCCAGGCGTCGTTGTCCGGGGTTGAGCCGGGCAGGGCCGCGTGGAAGAGCTGCTGGCCCGCGCGGTGGATGTCGATCGCGACCGGGGCCTGGCGCTCGCGGGCCATCTCCACGAGCAGGCAACCCAGCGCCCAGGCGTCCTCGTAGGTGAACTGGCTGAAGACCAGGTGCCGTTCCTGCGCCTCCAGTTCCTCCAGGGGCGGGGTGAGCTCCGGGTGGAACTTCGGGGTGATCTCCTGGTTGTGCGTCACAGCGCCACCGCCACTCCGTCGCGGGCCGAACGGCGGGCCGCCTCGAGCACGTCGAGGGCGGCGGCCGCCTCCAGAGCGGTCACCGGGTTGGGACCGTCGTCGTTGAGGGCCCTGGTCACGGCCGCATAGTAGGCCGGATAGTCGCCGGGGAGGGTGGGTTCGACGCGGCCGCCTCCGGTCAGCGGGGACTCGCCGGAACCGACGCGGCCCCACAGCGACTCGGGTTCCGTGCCCCAGTCGGTGGTCGTGTGCGGGCGCCTGCCCTCCCGCAGGGCCGCCTCCTGCGGGTCGAGGCCGTACTTGACGTAACCCGCCTTCGAGCCCAGCACCCGGAAACGGGGGCCGAGTTGGGCGGTCGTCGCGGAGACATACAGGTGGGAACGGACACCGCTCGTGTGCGTGACGGCGATGAACGTGTCGTCGTCCGTCTCGGCGCCCGGGCGGCGGATGTCCGACTCGGCGTAGACCTGTGCCGCCGGGCCGAAGAGCACCAGTGCCTGGTCGACGACATGGCTGCCGAGGTCGTAGAGCAGACCTCCGATCTCTGCGGGGTCGCCGGACTCGCGCCAGCCGCCCTTCGGCTGCGGACGCCAGCGCTCGAAGCGGGACTCGAAGCGCCATACGTCGCCCAACTCGCCCTCGGCCAGCAGCTTGCGGAGGGTCAGGAAGTCGTTGTCCCAGCGGCGGTTCTGGTAGACGGAGAGCAGCAGGCCGCGGTCCTCGGCGAGGGCGGCCAGCTCGCGCGCCTCGGCCGCCATGCCCGCGACGGGCTTGTCCACGACCACCGGGAGTCCGGCCTTCAGGGCGGTGGCCGCCAGCGGGACATGCGTCTTGTTCGGGGACGCGATGACGATCAGGTCCAGCTCGGCGGCGCGGTCGAACAGCTCGTCGGGGGTCGCCGCGATCCGTACGTCCGGGAACTCGGCGCGGGCCTGCTGCTGCCGCTCCGGGTTCGAGGTGACCACTGTGTCGAGGGCGAGACCCTCGGTGGCGGTGATCAGCGGGGCGTGGAAGACGGAGCCCGCGAGGCCGTAGCCGACGAGGCCCACGCGCAGAGGGGTGCGAGTCATGCCTCCTACTTTCGCAACGCTGTTGCCAAAGTGCAAGCGGGGGAGAATGGGGGCGTGGACAGGACGAACGGTGAAGCGGCGACAGGAGCAGGGGCCGGACGGGCGGCGATGGCGGGCTCCGTCGGCGTCAATCTGCCGGTGCTGCGCAGCCACAACTCGGCGCTCGTGCTCGATCTGCTGCGCACGGCAGGGGAGGAGGGCATCAGCCGGCTGGAGCTCGCGGAGCGGACCGGGCTGACCCCGCAGGCCGTCAGCAAGATCACCGGACGGTTGCGGGACGAGGGGCTGGTGACGGAGGCCGGTCGCAGGGCGTCGACGGGAGGCAAGCCCCCCACGGTGCTGCGGCTGGTGCCCGAGGCGGGCCACGCCGTCGGGCTGCACCTGGACCGCGACGAACTGCGGGCGGTACTGGTCGACCTCACGGGGACCGTGCTGGGGGAGCGGCGCGCCTCGCTGGACCTGGGGGCGGGGGCCGAGGCCGTCGTCGCCGCGGTGGCGGGGGAGGCGGGCGCGCTGATGATGGAGGTCTCGGGCGCCGGTTCCGTCCTCGGCGTCGGCGTCGCGCTCCCCGGTCCGCTCGACCACGACCGGGGTGTCCTGCACCGCGTGACGGGATTCCCCGAGTGGAACGGCTTCCCCCTGCGGGACGCGCTCGCGCGGCGGCTCGGGGGGCCGGTCGTCGTCGACAAGGACACCAACGCGGCTGCGCTGGCACTCGCCGTCGGGGGCGAGAGAGGGACCTTCGCCTATCTGCATCTCGCTACGGGGCTCGGCGCCGGGATCGTCATCGGCGGTGCCGTGCACCGGGGGGCCCGTACCGGGGCCGGGGAGTTCGGGCACCAGGTCGTCCAGCTGGACGGACCGCCGTGCGGCTGCGGCAACCGCGGCTGCATCGAGGCGCTGTGCCTGGCCGCGATGGCACGCGGCGCGGTCGACGAGGCGGCGCACGTTCTCGGCATCGGCGCCGGCAACCTGGTCGCACTGCTCGACATCGACCTCGTACTCCTCGGCGGCCGCACCGTCACCGCCGCCCCGGACGCCTTCCTGCGCGGGGTGCGCACTGTCCTCGTCGAACGCGCCGGCCGCCTCGGCGAGGCCCCGGTACCGGTCCGACTCGCCTCCGGCGGCGTGGCCGAGGGAGCGGCACAGCTGATACTGGCAGGGCTTTTCAGCCCGTCCGGGCCTTGATCTTTCACCCGCCCGGGGCTTGACCTCTCAGCCCGTCCGGCGTTTGAGGACGAGGCCGTTCAGGCCGAAAGCGGGGGTCTGGGGGCGGCAGCCCCCAGGGTCGGGACGGGAAGGGGCGGAGGGGGCGAAACGCACGCATGCCCGGCGGCAGCCCCACGCACGCGTGCGCTGAACGAGCGGACCTGACCCCCCGCACGGAGCGGCACCGCTCCCCGCCGGCCGGCCAACGGCAGACTCACCTGTCCATGCGACCCTGCACGCCCGTCTCCCTCTGCCTGGCGGCAGCCGCCCTGTTCCCCGCGGCGCCCCCGGCGCATGCGTCCGCCGCCCCCGACTGCGCCGCCCCCGACGACCGCCGCTTCCCCGTCACCACCCGCATCCACGGCGGCCCCGACACCTATGAAGCGGGCGGCGGATACGGCGTCTGGTATCTGGACCTCACCAACACCACCACACGGACCTGCGAAAACATCCACCCGGTCGTGGTGCTCGTCGACGAGCGGCACGAGCTGACGCCCTCGCAGCCCCACCTGGAGTTCTACGACGGCACCCACCCGCACCCCGTCCGCTTCGAGACCACCGACGAGGACGAACTCGTCGGGCCCTTCGACGACGGCTTCCCCGGCTTCACCGTCCGCCCCGGACGGACCGTCACCGTGAAGCTCCGTCTCTCCCTCACCTCCGACACCGCCCCCAACCAGGTCACCGCCGACGCCGCCGTCGTCCAGCGGCGGGGCGACGACGGCGACTGGGTCGGCCAGTCCAACGACTACGTCTTCCGCATCGACAACGACGCGAGCCCCACGCCCGGCCCCAGCACCACGGGAACCGGCACCACCCCGCCCAGCCGCGCCCCCCGCCTCCCCTTCGCCGAAGAACTCGCCCGCACCGGACCGGCCACCCCCGGTGTCGCCATCGCCGCCGCAGCGGTCCTCGTCACCGGCGGTGCGCTGCTGCTGGCCCGCAGACAGCGCAGGCGCCGCTGAGACGCCCATTCCGCAAGATCCGGCCAGTGTTTACGCTGGGGGGCGCACACGCAGCACCGCGCACATGCGTACGGCAGGAGATCCCGCACATGGCAGAACGCAGGCCCATCGAGTCGTGGCTCACCGACATGGACGGTGTGCTCATCCACGAGGGCGTACCGATCCCCGGAGCCGATGCCTTCCTCAAGAAGCTGCGCGAGTCCGGAAAGCCCTTCCTCGTCCTCACCAACAACTCGATCTACACCCCGCGCGACCTGCACGCCCGGCTGCGCCGCATGGGACTGGACGTGCCGGTCGAGTCCATCTGGACCTCGGCCCTGGCCACCGCCCAGTTCCTGGACGACCAGCGGCCCGGCGGCTCGGCCTACGTCATCGGCGAGGCGGGTCTCACCACCGCCCTGCACGACATCGGGTACATCCTCACCGACCACGAGCCGGACTACGTCGTCCTCGGCGAGACCCGGACGTACTCCTTCGAGGCCATGACCAAGGCCGTACGGCTGATCAACGACGGTGCCCGCTTCATCTGCACCAACCCGGACGAGACCGGCCCCTCCGCCGAGGGCCCGCTGCCCGCCACCGGCGCGGTCGCCGCGCTGATCACCAAGGCGACCGGCAAGAAGCCGTACTTCGCGGGCAAGCCCAACCCGCTGATGATGCGGACCGGTCTCAACGCCATCGGGGCGCACTCCGAGACCAGCGCGATGATCGGTGACCGCATGGACACCGACGTACTGGCCGGCATGGAGGCCGGAATGCAGACGTTCCTGGTGCTCACCGGGCTGACCCGGCCCGAGCAGGTCGAGGACTTCCCGTACCGGCCGTCCAAGGTCGTCGACTCGATCGCGGACCTCGTCGATCGGGTCTGAAACCCCGATTGACCCATTCGGAGCAATGCGGCCCCGCTGAGGATGCGGGGCCCCGGCCCGCGGGGGAGTCTCCAGATATCTGGAGGTTTCACGATGGGTTCACTACGTCTCACTCTCTGTACGGGGTTTCTGGCCGCCTGCGCCCTCACCCCGCCGGCGTACGCCGCCGACGCGAGCGGAGCCGGCATCTCGGTGAGCCCCTCGTCCCCCGCACCGGGGGCGGACGTCGCGCTCCGGGTGACCGGCTGCTCCGCGAAGGCGGGGAGCGCCGCGTCCGGGGCGTTCGTCGCGGACGTGCGACTCACGGGCGCCGACGGCACGCTCACCGGGGACGCCCGCGTGCGCGCCTCGACCGCGCCCGGTTCCTACGACGTGAAGGTCACCTGCGCGGGCGCCGTGACCACGGGCCGGATCACCGTCGTATCCCCGTCGAAGTCCCCGTCCCAGCCGGACTCGCACCTCGCGGCGTCCCCCGTCGCCCCCGTCCACGCGGGCGGTGGCGGCACCTCGCACTTCGCCACCGTGGACGTCCGCGAGGCCGGACCCGGTGCGGGGCAGGCGATCACCGGGCTGGTGCTCGTGGGCGCGGCCGCGGGCGCCGTCGCGGTCCTGAGCTCGCGCCGGAGCCGCGGAACGGACTGAGCCCATGGCCGACGACGAACACTCCTCCGGCTCCGGCCGTCTCCTGATGGGCGTGACCTGGGCGGTGCTGCTGCTCGCGCTGTGGCACTGGGGGTTGCAGGTGACCGACGTACGGCAGAACACCTCCGCACCCGCCACCGGTGACATGGCGGCGGCCGGACGGCCGCCGGACACCGAACTCCCGCCCGCCGCCCGCCCGTTGGGGGACGCGCTGCCGCAGCGCATCGACATTCCCGCCCTGGGCGTCCAGGCACCCGTGCTGCCCCGCGGCCTGGACCGGCAGGGAGCGATCGAACCGCCGCCCTTCGGCCAGGCGGGCGCCGTCGGGTGGTACGCGGCCGGGACCCGACCGGGCGCCGCCGGGGCCGCGCTGATGGTGGGTCACCTCGACACCCGCACCCGGCCCGCCGTCTTCTACCGGCTGAACTCCGTACGACCCGGCCAGACCGTCCGCGTGGTCCGCGACGACGGCAAGGTCGCCGAGTTCACCGTCGAGGACGTCCAGGTCCAGGACCGCGACAGCTTCGACGCCCGACAGGCCTACGGACAGCACCGACCGGGGCGCGCCGAGCTGCGGCTGATCACCTGCGGCGGCACCTTCGACCGGGACAGCGCCAGCTACACGGCGAACGTGATCGTCTCGGCCTACCTGACAGGAACCAACCACTGACCCGGCCCGCGCGGCGGAGCCGCGGGCCGCGCTGGCCCTCAACCACCCGCGCACGGGGCTGGCCCCCGGGCCGACAGCAGGAAGGCGGGTGGGCGGGGTGTGGGGTGCGGACATTGCGACGCGATTCCGCGTGCCGGCACCGGGTCCGCACCTGGCTTGCCTGGCGGCCCGCGCGGCCGACCGAGCTGGTCCTCGACCGCGTGCACGGGCTGCGGGGGTGCTGCACCGTTTCCGGGGGCTGGCCCCCGGGCCCCGGCAGGAAGGCGGGTCGCCGGGTGACAGGCTGCGGCCGAGGGCGAGGGTGTACTCGAGGGTGCGGGCATCGTGAGGTGGTCCCGCGTGCCGGTGCCGGGGGCGCACCTGGCCCGGCCGGCGGCCCGCTCCCCCCGAAGCCGCCGGCCGGGCTGGTCCTCAACCGCGCGCGCACGGGCTGCGGGAGTAACCCGGCGTCCGGCGCGGGAGGTCATGGGGGGCCACAGTGGCAAGAACGGGCCGGGGGCCGGGGCCGTCTGAGAAGACTCTAGAACGGATGAGCGCCAGAGCCTAGAGGCTGAATGACGCCAGGTCCCGTTGCGGTGGCTCTGCGTCATACACGCTGGTGGCCGACGGTAGCGTGAGGGTTCTACGGCGACCCTCCGGGCCAGGCGGGTACTGCCGTGGCCACCCCGGCCTTGGGGCTGTAACAGCTCGCCGACAAGGTCCGGGCGACCTCGTGGGCGAGGCGGGCCGTATGTCAGGATTGAGACTTGGACCAGTGCACCCAAGGGGGAGTTGGATGTACGGCATGAGGGGGGCCGGAATGAGGGCTTCCGCGGCGGTGCTGGGGGCGGCGCTGCTGGTCGCGGGATGTTCCTCCGGAGGCGGCGACGACAAGGACGCCGGCGCGAGGATCACCCAACAGCCCAAGGACAGCGACCCGTTCTGGGTCAACCCGGACGGCAACGCGGCACGTCAGGTCGCCGCCTACGCCAAGTCAGGCAAGGACTCCGAGGCCGAGCAGATCCGCAAGATCGCCGAGCAGCCGACGGGCGAGTGGATCGGCCCGGAGAACCCCGAGCAGGAGGCCCAGGGCTTCACGGAGGCCGCCGACAAGGCCGGCCGCACGGCCCTGCTGGTCCTCTACAACATCCCGCACCGCGACTGCGGCCAGTACTCCCAGGGCGGCGCGGCCGACGGCAACGCCTACCGCGCCTGGATCGACGGGGTGGCCGCGGGCATCGGGGACCGCGCCGCCATGGTGATCCTCGAACCGGACGCCGTACTGCACCTGGTGGACGGCTGCACCCAGCCCCAGTTCCAGGAGGAGCGCTACAGCCTCCTCAACTACGCCATCACCAAGCTCAAGTCCCTGAAGAACACCAAGGTCTATCTGGACGCGGGCAATGCCGGCTGGGGCCACCCCGACCAGATCTTCCAGCCCCTCCAGCGCGCGGGCATCGCCCAGGCCGACGGCTTCTCGGTGAACGTCTCCAACTTCTACTCCACCCAGGACTCCATCGCGTACGGCAAGCAGCTGTCCGCAAAGGTGGACAACAAACACTTCGTCATCGACACCAGCCGCAACGGCAACGGCCCCTACACGGCAGGCAAGGCCGACGAGAACTGGTGCAACCCGCCCGGCCGCAAACTGGGCGAGACCCCGACGACGAAAACAGCGGATCCGCTGGTCGACGCCTACCTGTGGGTCAAACGCCCGGGCGAGTCCGACGGCACCTGCAAGGGCGGCCCCAAGGCGGGCGAATGGTGGCCGACCTACGCTCTGAAGCTGGCGGAGGGGTCTGGTAGTTAGGGGCGCGGGGCTGTGACATTGCGGCTCCGCCGCGTGGGCGCGACAAGCCACGGCGCTCCCGCACCCGACCAACCAACCCGCGGGAGCGCTACGGCACCTTCACCCACTGCGCCTTGGACGGCGTCCCCTGATCGTCATCGACAAACAGCATGTACCACCCGGACGTCACGAGATTCCGATTCTTCGGCACGGTCACCGTGATCTTGTCGCCGGAGACCGTGTAGTCCAAGGCAATGGACCGCTGATCCACGTCCGTGACGTGAGTGCTGGCGCTGGGCCGGATCAACCGCACCTTCTTGATCGCCGAAGCCTGCGGAGACGTGAACGTCCCCGACCCGCCCCGAGCAATGGTCTGCGGCCCCCCGGACAACGACGGCCGCGAATCCCGATAAAGATAGGGCGGGGTGTAGATCTCGATCCGCTGCTCGAATTTCCCCGGCTTCGTGTTCGCCTTGTCGCCGTACAGCGAGTCCGATCCGAAGAACATCACCCGCCCGTCCGGCAGCAGAATCGACCCCGAGTGGTAGTTCCGCCCCACCTCTGGATCGGCGACCCGCTGGAACGTGTTGGTGTCCGGGTGATAGAGCCGGGCCTGCAGGATGTTGGAGTCGCTGCGCCCGCGATAGTCCTCCGACCCGCCGGACACCAGCACCGTGTCGTCGGGCAGCACCGAGGACTGCGGATACCGCGTCCCCTTCTCCAGCGTCGGCCCGTCCACGAACTTCGGGTTGTCGTCCTTGAGGTCGATCAGCCGCGTCTTGTTGCTGGACAGCTTGGACTCGCCGACCCCGCCACCGCCGATCACCATGAACTTCTCGTTCTGCGCCGGAGGCAGCAGCACCGTGCCGGACGTCTCCATCTTGTCGGCGTCGCTCAGCCCGGGCAGCTTGGTGAACTTATTGGTGTCGATATCCCAAATACCGGGAATGCGGCCGACATTGTCCGGCCCGTACCCGGCATTCGAACCCGAGTAGAAGATCTTGCCGTTCTGCATCAGGAACAGCGCCGGGTACGTCGGGAGCTGCCGGATCTTCGGCAGGTACGTCCACTTCTTGGTCTTCGGGTCGAAGACCTCGTTCTTGCCCGGCACCAGCTGCCCGATGTCGTCCAGCCCGGACACACTGAGGATCTTGCCGTCCGACAGTGTCGTCAGCGTCGGATACCAGCGCGCCTCGTTCATCGGGTCGACCTTGATGTACTTCTCGGCCACCGGGTCGAACTCGAAGGCGTCCCGGATCCCCTGGAAGTCCTTCTTGTCGAGGGCGAGCTTCTGCGCGATGCCGTAGGTGTTGCGGGCGTCGGCGCCGGTCAGGCCCTGGATCCGGTAGTTGTCCTGGGTACCGGTCTCGTACTTCGTCCCGCTCTTCTTCGCCTCGACGTAAATACGTCCCAGACCCGGGTCGTTGCGCAGGAACCTGCCGGTCTTCGGGTCGAAGACCTTCTTCGCGCGCGGCACGAGCACCGGGTCCTTCGACACGAAGGTCTTGCCGTTCTCCTTGCCCGTGAACTTCGTCCCCGCGGGCAGCGTGATCGGCTTGTCCGGGTTCTCGTTGTGCACCACCATCAGGCCGCCGGCCTTGGTGACGTCACCCTTCAGCTTCTCGTACCGCTTCGTACCGCCCGCGATCAGCAGATTGCCGTTCGCCAACTGCGTGTGGCCGGTGCAGAACAGGTCCTTGGGCGTCGGGATCTTCTTGATCGTGCCCTTGAGCGGGTCCCAGATCCGGGTGTCGAACTTCTTCGCGTTGAAGTTGTCCTGGTTGTTGCCCGAGCCGGCGATCAGCAGCACCTTGCCGGTGCGCAGCAGCGCCGCGTGAATGGTGTCCTGGCGGTACTCGGGCGGGAACTCGATGATGTCCCAGTGCCCGTTGTCCGCCTTGTACTCGGGTCTGTTGATCTTGTACTGGTGGTATTTCTCGGAGCCGACGCGGTAGAGCCACGGCCCGTTCATCCCGGCCAGCGCGAGCACCACCGCCGTGCCGATCGCGAGTCGACGGGCGCGGCGGCGGCCTGCACGGTCGTTCATTCCTTACGTCCCCCAAATCCACCGAGAGCGATCTGCATCGTCTGGTCATTGCCTGCGCTCGGACCCCCGCCGGAGGCAGCCCAGCTGGGCTTCTGCCCCGAGCCGTGCGGCGCGTGCTGCCCGGGCAGCGGCTTCGGCTGGTACGCCGCCGCGGGCGCCGCCGAGTCCTGCGGCTCCTCGTAGAGCGGCGCGGGTGGCTGCTTCTTCGCCTGCCTGAGGCCGTAGCGCCAGGCGAAGATCGGCGACGCGGTGATCAGCAGGGCGAACGTGGCCCAGGTGATCATCGCCGGGTGCGAGTGCCCGAGCGTGAAACCGGCGGCGATCGAGCCGCCGAAGACCAGGATGAAGAACAGGTGGATCCGGAAGGTCCCGAACAGCGTGTCCGGGCTGGCCGAGTCGCCCTTGGGCGTCACCACGAACTTGCTCTTGCGGCGCAGCACGGTGTCCAACAGGGAGCGTGCGTAGATCGGCGCCGAGAGGGCCGACATCACCATGCCCGCCACACCGCCGGAGCCCTCCGGCTCGTGCGGGGAGACGTTGTGCCGGCGGTTCCAGACGTACAGGCCGATCTGCAGCGCGGACGCGTTGCCGTACAGCATCAGCCAGACCGTCGGGTCGATGTTCACACCCGAGGCGCCCAGACCCAGGAACAGCGCACAACTCAGCGCCGCCAGGATCCAGTTGAGGGCCGACATCGGGTAGAAGATGATCATCATCGTGTAGTTGAAGAGCTTGCCCGGAGGCAGCGAGAACCAGCCCTTCCAGTACTGCTTCAGGATCGTCTCGTACGTGCCGCGGGACCAGCGCAGCTGCTGCGTGAAGAAGTCCGTCCAGGCGCCCGGGCCCTCGCCCACCGCGAGGACGTCCGGCGTGTACACCGAGCGCCACTTCTTGCCCGTGGCCGGGTTCTTGTGCCGGTGGATCTCGAAGCCGGTGGCCATGTCCTCGGTGATCGAGTCGTACAGACCGCCGATCTGCTTGAGCGCCTTGATGCGTACGGCGTTCGACGTACCGACGAACATCGGGGCGCCGTAGCGGTTTCCGGCCCGCTGGATGAGGGCGTGGAAGAGGAACTGCTGGGATTCGGCCGCCTTGGTGATGGGGTTGTCGTAGTTGCCGTACACCTGCGGGCCGATGACGAAGCCGACGTCCGGGTCGCGGAAGAAGCCGAGCATCCGCTCCAGGTAGTTGGGCAGCGGCACGTGGTCGGTGTCGACGGAGGCGAAGAAGTCGTAGTCGTCGCCGTGCGCCTCGAGCCAGGCGTTGTAGTTGCCGTGCTTGGTCTTGGCGCGGTGCGGGCCCTTCTTCTGGTTCCACTTCTCGACGCCCTTGCGGGAGAAGTGGTGCACGCCGAGGCGCTCGCAGACCGCCTTCACCTCGGGGTCGTCGCCCTCGTCGAGCAGCCAGATGTGCAAAAGCCCCCGGTGGCGCAGCCGCACGGCCGCCTCCAGGGTCTTCGTCACCATCTCCAGGGGTTCCTTGCCGGGCACGTACGTCGTGATGAACGCGACTCTGGTGCCGGTCTCCGGCACCACCGGGATGGGGTCGCGGGCGACCAGCGTGGCGTGCGCGTTGGAGAGCACGTTCATGCAGCGGAAGAACTCGATCAGGCCGATCGAGACGAGCATGACGACGTCCAGCGTCGGCAGGAAGCTGAAGGCGGGGTAGTCGCGCTCGGTCCAGTGCTGCGGCTGCAGCAGCCAGCCGAGCAGGATCAGTGAGAGCAGCGGCGCCGCGCCCAGCATCAGGGCGGCGCGCAGCCGGTGCGGCTCCTGCGAGAGCAGCGAGCGGTACTGCACCTTGTACGGCTTGTTCGGGTCGGGCTGGGTGAGGGGACCGGCCAGCCGGCTGTAGTGCTCGTAGTCGTATCTCGGCAGGGTCTTCTTGATGCGCCGGAACTGGCCTGTCGTGCTGTTCCGGTGAGACGGCACCCTGAGCTGGGTGGTTTCTGACGGGTCGAAATTCTGCCGGGCGCCCGTCGGCGTCGACGTCATGAGTCATCCCCCCACACGCAAGCCACTGCGTGTTGTGTCGGTTCCTTCCGCCCGCGGCCGAGTCCCCCTCGACTCTCCACAGACGTATCAGTGACCGGCCGCAGTCACCACACTTTCCACACCCAAAGACATGGAACCGCGACCTTCCGGTTGCATGATGCCCCCCTCGGCATCCGCTCGTGAACGGGGCCCCCTATCCCCGCGAACCCGGCAACCGCTTACTTGCCCCCCAACTGCCGCGTATCCGCAGCATCTTGGAAAACAGGGTTCTACGGCGTTCATCATGATCGCAAGATGCGAAACGCGGTGTTTACCGGTCATACGCGTTCATTGTGGCGCCTGTGGGGGTCCCGTGGACCAGTTGTGGACAGCCGGGCGCGGATGTTGCCGAAGTGGTCTCTTATCGCCTCCTCCGCCCGTACCGAGTCGCCCGACCGCACCGCGTCGAGGATGTCCCGGTGCTGTCTGCAGGTCACCTTCGGGTCCTGGGGCACGCCACCCAGGTCCGTCTGTACGCGGTGGAAGGCGTCCCAGAACGCCTCCAGGACCTCGCCGAGGAGCACGTTGTCCAGCCCTCGGTAGAGGGTGGCGTGAAAGGCTCGGTCGGTGTCCGCGAGGCCGGCGCCTCCTTGCGCGGCCTGGTGTTCCATACGGTTCACGAGGGCGTCGAGTTCAATGAGGTCCGGCTCGGGGATCCGTCCCGCGAGCCGGGAGACGAGGCCCGTCTCGACCGCCTCGCGCAGCTCGAGGAGCTGGAGCAGGGAGTCCTCGCCGCGGTAGTGCCCGGCGACCGTGCGGAAGGCGAGGCCCTCGATCATCGGGGCCAGTGACATCGGGCCGACATACGTGCCGAAGCCGTGCCGGATCTCGACGATGCCCATCGCCTGCAGTGCCTTCAGCGCCTCGCGCACCGAGTTCCGGCTCGCGCCGAGGAACTCCATCAGCTCGGGCTCGGTCGGCAGCGGGGCCCCGGAGGGCAGCCTGCGGTCGATGATCAGCTTCTTGATCCGCTCCTGGAGGTCGCGCGCTGCCATGGCGAGAGGGTAGCGCTCCGCTCGGGGTGCGGGACCGGGCCGCGGGGCGTCCGCGCCGCCGTCGCGGCTGGCCGCGCCCACGCGGCGGAGCCGCACATCGACACAGCCCCGCGCCCCACGGGGGTGCGCCCGAACCGCACCCGGCCGCCTCCGGGCTGCCGAGAGGAGTCCGCCCCCCCATGGCGAAGGCCCCCCTTCCGTGAGGGGCCTTGCTGTCTGTGCGCCGCCGGGGACTCGAACCCTGGACCCGCTGATGCTGCATTTCCTGGGGGGCGACCCCAGACCCCCAGCCGTGCCTGTGGGAGCCGGGGGTGACTTGCCGCAATGGCGAAGGCCCCCCGCTTTCGCGGAGGGCCTTGCTGTCTGTGCGCCGCCAGGGACTCGAACCCCGGACCCGCTGATTAAGAGTCAGCTGCTCTAACCAACTGAGCTAGCGGCGCCTGCTGACGTCGTAACTCTACCCGACGGTCGGGGGTGCTCCGGACCACCCGCCCCCGTGGCCCCCCGGGTCACGGGCGGCCCTTGTACATCATTCGGACCGTCAACATGCGCGTCGGGAAGAGCGTTGGGAAACTGATCATCGTGGACAGGCCCGGTCATTTTCATCTGAAGTGTGAGGGGAATCGCATGGCGTCTCCGGTATTCGAGGAATTCGATCCGGCAAGCGACTGCGACTGTCCGGGATGTGCGCACTGGCGGAGTGTTCTGCCGTATTCGCGGGCCGTACGGCATCCGGCGGCCCGCCGGGCCGTGATCGTGGCGGCCGCCGCGTCCGCGGCGCTCGGCGCGGGGCACGTGGCGCCGGCGCTCGCCGCCCCGCAGGTACCGCCCGGACCGGGCGTTTCCGCAGGCAGCGAGGTTGCCACCCCGCAGGGGCACCGGGCCCCGCTGCACGGCAGGGGCGGCCCGCCCGTCGAGCCCGCGAGTGACGTCAAGGCGCCCCAGACCACCCGCGCGGAGATCATCACCCGGGCCAAGAAATGGGTCGACGCGAAGGTGCCGTACAGCATGGAGGCGTACTGGTCCGACGGTTACCGGCAGGACTGCTCGGGCTACGTCTCGATGGCCTGGGGCCTGCCGGGGAACGAATGGACGGGCACCCTGGACCAGTTCGGGGAGCGCGTCTCCAAGGAGGAACTGCAGCCCGGCGACATTCTGCTGTTCCACAATCCGCAGAACCCGGAGAGGGGCTCGCACGTCGTCATTTTCGGCGGCTGGAAGGACTACACGCACGCCTCGTACCTCGCCTACGAGCAGCGGCCCCCGCAGGCCCGCCGCAAGGAGACCCCGTACGCCTACTGGCACCAGTCGAACCGCTACGTCCCCTACCGCTACAAGGGGCTCAAGGAGGACCCGGCGGCGGGCCCGGACAAGCCGAAGCCGCCGGGCCTCGCGGCGCCGTACCCGGGAGCGGCGTATTTCGGCCCCGGCGCGAACAACAGGTACGTGACCCAGCTCGGGCAGATGCTCGTCGCGCGCGGTGCCGGGCAGTACTACGCCTTGGGCCCCGGCCCTCGCTGGTCGGACGCCGACCGCCGGGCCACCGGGGCCTTCCAGCTGGCCCAGGGCTGGAAGGGCGCGGACGCCCGCGGGCTGCCGGGGCCGCTGACCTGGGACCTGCTGGTGTCGGGCAAGGGCAAGGACATCGCTCCGGCCGACGCGGCGGACCCGCAGGTGCCTTCCTCCCACGGGGTCCCGGGCTATCCGGGACGGGCGATGTTCCGCCCCGGTGCCTCCAACCCGTACGTCACCCAGCTGGGGGAGCAGCTGGTGAAGAAGGGGTTCGACAAGTACTACACGGCTGATCCGGGGCCGGACTGGGACGAGGAGGACCGGCGCAACGTCGAGGACTTCCAGCGCTCCCAGGGATGGCGGGGCGGCGCGGCGGACGGCGTCCCGGGCCCGGAGACCTGGCGGCGGCTCTTCTCCTGAGCACTTCCGGCAGTGCCTGCTCTGTCTGGTTCTGAGCGGTTTGGTTTGACCCATCTGTTGTGACGCATCTGGCGCGGAGGCTGGAGGCACGCATGAGTACGACGACCACTTCACAGACACCCGAGTCCGAAGGCCCGGGCAGACCCGGCCGCCTCATCCAGAACGAGGCGACCACCGAGATCCCCGTCCATCTGCTGTTCCGCGACGAGACGGCCCCGGTGTCCGTGCCGCTCAGCCCGACGGTGGTCGGCCGACGGCAGGGGACGGGCGAACAGCCCCGGTTCCGGCGCCCCACCCCGGTGAAGCCGCGGTCCGCGCCCGAGGTCGACCCCGACCTGGCCGAGCGGCCCGCCAGGGTGCTGCCCGCCACGGCGGGTGTGCTCGCCGGGGCCTGCGGGGCGGCCGGGTGCGTGGCGACCTCGTGGTGGGCCGGCGTCCTGCCGTCCCTCGCGGTGACGGCGCTGCGCCTGCCGGCCGACCCGGGCGCCGGGCTCGGCCCCGCGCAGTGGGCGGCCTACGCGGGCGCCGCGGCGCTGGGCTTCTTCGGGTTCGGCGGACTCGCCCGCGGCCGGACCGGACGGGCCTGGGTGCTGGGACTGTACGGCCGCTACCGGGGCACCGTCCGGCGCACCGGCCTGATGTGGGTCAACCCGCTGCACCTGCGCCGCCGGGTCGACGTACGGCTGCGGCACTGGCGCAGTGAGGAGATGCCCGCGGCCGACGGCAACGGGGTCGCGCTGCGGGTGGTGGTGCTGGTGGTGTGGCGGGTGCGGGACACCGCGCGGGCGGTGCTCGGCATCGAGGACCACGAGACCTATCTGCGCGAGTGCGTGGAGGCTGCCCTCGCGCGGGTCGCGGTGGAGGCGCCCGGTGCGTCGCGGGGTTCGGTGGAGGTGGTCGCGGAGGCGCTGACCCGGCTGACGGCGGCGGACGCGGCACCGGTCGGTCTCGAGGTGTTCTCGGTGCAGCCGGTCCGCGTCGAGTACGCCCCCGAGGTGGCCGCCGCGATGCAGCGCCGCCGGATCGCGGCCCTGGACGCGGAGCACCGCGCGACCGTGCTCACCTCGGTCGTCGACTCGGTGGAGGACACCGTGACGCGGCTGACCGTGCGGGGTCTGGTGGAACTGGACGACTACGAACGCAAGGCGCTGGTCAAGGACTTGACGGTGGCGTTCTGCGCGGGGCGCACGGAACCGGGCCCGTGATGGATGTGGACATGTCTGTCGCATCGAGCCGGCTGCATGGACACGACTACGTGGACACGACTGCATAGACACGCCAAACAATCGGCAATAATCTGGGACTTGGTCTAGACCTGCACGCCTCATGGAACTTCCCCCACGTTCTTCAGGAGCGGCAGCATGCGCAAAAAGACCAAGTGGTACGCCGCCGCGCTCGGACTCACCACGGCAGGAGCCTTCGTGCTCTCCGCCGGAGGCGCGAGCGGCCACGGCTACACCGACCTCCCCGTCAGCAGGCAGAAGCTCTGCCAGAACGGCACCGTGACCAACTGCGGCGAGATCCAGTACGAGCCGCAGAGCGTCGAGGGCCCCAAGGGCTTCCCCGCCGCCGGGCCGGCCGACGGCGCCATCTGCTCCGGCGGCAACTCCCGCTTCTCCCAGCTCGACAGCCCGCGGACCCCCTCGGGCGGCGCCTGGCCCACCACCAGGGTGACGGGCGGGCAGAGCTACACCTTCCGCTGGCAGTTCACCGCCATGCACGCCACCACCGACTTCAAGTACTACGTCACCCGGCAGGGCTGGAACCAGAACCACAACCTGGCCCGCTCCGACCTCAACACGACACCGTTCCTGACGGTGCCGTACAACGGTCAGCGTCCCCCGGCCACCCTCTCCCACAGCGGCACACTGCCGTCCGGACTGAGCGGCCACCACGTCATCGTCGCCGTATGGACGATCGCGGACACGGGCAACGCGTTCTACGCCTGCTCGGACGTCACGTTCTGAGGGTTCCTTGAGCCAATGGCGCGGTCGGCGTGGGTAGGTTCCTCCCACGCCGACCGAACGAAGGCGGCGTACTGACCTCGGGGGACCCCATGGACGCTATGGATGCTCTGTTCTACGTCGTGCCCAGCCTCATGATCGCCCTCGCGCTCACTGGCCTGATCGGCCTGCTGCGCCGCGCCCGGCGCATCCGCAGCGCCTGGAACAGCGGACTCACCGCCGAGGCGCGCTGCCTGAACACGTACACCACGACCAGTGGCGGCGGTGGCGACAGCTCCGTGAGCACGACGCTGCACCACGTCTACGAGTTCACCACCCGCGAGGGTCGCGCGGTCCGGTTCGAGGAGAGCAGCGGGCCGCGGACGATCGTCACCGGCGACATCGTCACGGTGCGGTATCCGGCCGAGCACCCGGAGTGGGCCACGGCGAGGCCACCCCAGCCCGGTCGGCTCGTGGCCGAGCAGGGCTGCCTGCTGGCCTTCTTCGGTGTGTTCATCGCCTTCTGCATCGCCTTCATGGTCGGGTTCAGCCTGATCTCGGACGTCTTCAGTTCCGGCGACGGCGTGGACGACACCACCAACACCGTCGTCGTCGACGGCGTCACGATGACCCCGTGACCCTCCACATCTGACGGACCATCAACTACCGTGCTCGGCCATGCAGTCCAACAGGCGCACGGTCGCGGAACTCGTAGCCGAGCGGTGGGGCGACCACCGGCCCGGGCTGTGGTGCGGGGAACGGGTGCTCACCCACCACGAGGTGGCCGCCGGTTCCGCCGCCCGGGCGGCCCTGCTGGCCGATCTGCTGCCGCCCGGCGCCGAACCGCATGTGGGTGTGCTGCTCGACAACACCCCTGAGTACCCACTGTGGCTGGGCGCGGCGGCACTCGCGGGAGCGGCGGTCGCCGGGATCAATCCCACCCGACGGGGCCCGGAGCTGGCCCGGGACATCCTGCACACCGAGTGCCGGATCGTCCTCACCGAGCGAACCCGTCTGCCACTCCTCCACGGCCTCGAACTCCCCGGCGTACGCCTGCTGTTGACCGACAGCGAGGAGTACGACGATCTGCTCGCTTCGTATACGAACGCCGCACCGGACGCCTCCCGGGCCGCTCCCGAGGACCGCCTCCTCCTCTACTTCACCTCGGGCTCGACCGGTGCCCCGAAGGCCGCGATCTGCAGCCAGGGGCGGCTGGCCGCCGCGGGAGCCTCGCTGGTCGGCCAGTTCGGGGTGCGTCCCGACGACGTGCACTACATCTGCATGCCGATGTTCCACGGCAACGCGGTGATCGCCGACTGGGCGCCCGCGCTGGCGGCCGGTGCGGGTGTGGCGCTGCGGCGGCGCTTCTCGGCCTCGGGGTTCCTGGCGGACGTACGGAAGTACGGGGCGACGTACTTCACGTATGTGGGGCGGGCTGTGCAGTACATCCTGGCCACCGAGGAGCGCGAGGACGACCGGGACAATCCGCTGCGGCTCGGCTTCGGCACGGAGGCGGGCGCGGTGGACGCGGCGGCTTTCGAGCGGCGGTTCGGGGTGCGGCTGGTGGAGGGGTACGGGTCGTCCGAGGGCGGGGCGGCCGTGCAGTGGTCGCCGGGGACGCCGGCCGGGGCGGTGGGGAAGGCGGCGCCCGGTCTCGTCGTACTCGATCCACGGACCCGTGCGGAGTGCCCGCCCGCGGTGTTCGACGCGGCCGGGCGGCTGCTCAACGGGGACGAGGCCATAGGGGAGCTGGTGAACCAGGGGCCCAACCCGTTCGAGGGGTACTGGCGCAACCCCGCGGCGGAGGCCGAGCGGCGGCACGGCGGCTGGTACTGGACCGGCGACCTCTTCTACCGTGACGCCGACGGGTACCTCTACTTCGCGGGCCGCACCGACGACCGCCTCCGCGTCGACAGCGAGAACCTGGCCGCCGCGATGATCGAGAACATCCTCGCCCGGTACGAGGGCGCCGACGCCGTCGCCGTGTACGCCGTGCCCGATCCGGTGACCGGGGACCAGGTGATGGCGACGATCGCCGGGACCTTCGACCCGGCGGGTTTCGCCGACTTCCTCGCCGCCCAGCCCGACCTCGGCACGAAGATGGCGCCCCGCTTCGTGCGGGTGGTGAAGCGCATGCCGGTCACAACCACAAACAAGATCCACCGCGCACAGCTGAGAAGGGAGGGCCTCCACTGCCCCGACCCGGTGTGGTGGCGCCCTCCGGGCGAACAGACGTCCCCGTACCGAAGACTGAGCGAGAAAGACCGGCAGACCGCCGAAGGACCTCTCCCTCCCACGAGAGACCTCGTCTGATCCACTGCAACCACCGAACGCCCACCACGCACGGCCTCCGGGCCGGGGGTGGGTTCTTCACGGTGCGGCTGCGGCTGCGGCTGCTGCCGGTGGACGGGGGCGGGGTGGCGCGCCCTGCCGTGCGGGGTGGCGCAGCCGGGGGCCGGCTTTTCGCTCTGCGGCCGGGGCGGCTGTCGGTGGAGGGGAGGCGTGTATGGCGCGTCCCGGCCCGCGTGGCTGGCCGGGGCTGATTTCTGCAGGGTGCTGCCGTGGCAACTGCCCGATGGAAAGGGTGGGGGTGGCGCGCCCCCGCCCCGCGTGGCAAGCCGGCTGACGGCTGAGTTCCTTACGGTGCGGCCGCGGCGGCTGCCGGTGGATGAGGTGGCGCGCCCCCGCCGTGCGTGGCAAGCCAGCCGGGGCCGGCTTCTTCACCGTGCCGCCGTGGCGGCTGCCGGTGGAAGAGGCGTGCGGGTGGCGCGGCCCTGCCGTGCGGGGTCGTCCAGCCGGGGGCCGGCCTTTCACCGTGCGGCTGTGGCGGCTGCCGGTGGAACGGGGGTGTGGGTGGCGAAGCCCCCACCACGCGCGGCGAAGCCGCGCAAAAACGGCGATGGCGAGACAGGTTCGCGCTTTCCGCGAACATGCCTCGCCATCGCCATCGTGCGCCGCCAGGGACTCGAACCCCGGACCCGCTGATTAAGAGTCAGCTGCTCTAACCAACTGAGCTAGCGGCGCATGACTCACGCCGTCCGCGTTTCACACTTTTGTGTCTCGCGGGTGGCGACGAAGAAAATAGTACCTGGTCCGGAGGGGTGCTCCGGACCACCTGTCGGGGTCGGTCTAGATCGCCAGGGACAGCAGTACGGGCGCCGCGTTCCGGTTCAGGGTGTCCGCGGCCTGGCGCAGGCGGTGGGCGTCCTCGACGGGGAGGGAGAGGGCCAGGCAGCCGACCGAGGAGCCGGCGCTGATCGGGACGGCCGCGCAGACCGTGCCGACCGCGTACTCCTGGAGGTCCAGGTGGGGCACGGTGGGCGGCTGGGACTCCAGGCGGGAGAGCAGGAGCCGGTCGCTGGTGATCGTGCGCGAGGTGAGGCGGGCCAGCTTGTGCCGGGAGAGATGGTCGCGCCGGCTGTTGTGGTCGAGCTGGCCGAGAAGGCTCTTGCCGATCGCGGTGGCGTGGGCGGAGTAGCGGAAGTCGACCCACTCGTTGACCACCGGGGTGGTCGGGCCGTCGGCGTACTGGGCGATCTTGACCTCGCCGTCCACGTACCGGCTCAGGTACACGGCCGCGCCCACCGAGTCGCGCAGCCGGTCCAGGGTGCGCTGGAGCTTGTCGCGCAGTGCCTGCTCGCGGCCCTGTGCGGAGCCGAGGCGGGTGAGGGCGTCGCCCGTGACGTAGGCGCCGTCGGTGATCTGCTCGACGTAGCCCTCGCGGCGCAGCATCCTCAGGAGCGTGGTCAGTCGCTCCGGGGTGAGGCCGGTCAGCCTGGCGAGCTCGGTGTCGGTGACTCCGGTGGTGTGCCGTGCCACGGTCTCCAGGACGCGCAGGGCGTCCTGGGCCGAGTGGTACGGCGCGGTCGGCTCGTGCTTCAGCGCCACGGTGGTCCCCCTGCGCTCGCTCTACAACTGGGCCGTATTGCGGACAGTGAATCTCTTCCACGATAACGGTCAAGCGGCTTGTTGTGAGCGGTTGTTGACGAGATTAAGACCCCGGTGCACCGCTCTCAGCAGGGGCGCAGGCACTCTGGCATATGCCGATGTCATGCCCCGGGGCCCGGACCTCGGGGATTGAACTACGTTCAACCCCTTGCGCGGCGCCGTCGCGACGAGAAATTTCCGGACCCGGAGCGAGACGTCTACCTGCTGTGGGAGCTTCTGCCCGGGCAGATCAGATCATGGTGAAGGTTGGCGACGACCGCCGCCTCGAGCCGTGTGCGCAGCCCCAGCTTCTCGATGATGTGCGCGACATGGGCCTTGACCGTCCGCTCCGCGATGCCGAGCTGGCGTGCGAGGAGACGATTGGGCAGTCCGCCCCCGAGGAGCACCAGGACCTGTCGCTCACGGTCCGTCAGCTCGTCCACCGCCGGTTCGGTCTCGACCGGCTGGAATGCGAGCCGACAGGGGCAGTGAGGATCTCCCGGCTCGTGCGGTGTGTTGTGGCAGTCGTATTGCCCGGCATTCTTGGTCAGCACGGTGATGGTTACCTTCCCCGTTTTACTTCACCTTCGCCCAACACTCTAGGGCAGCGCCTTCGCATCCGCGATCCATTGGCGAGATCCATGGATAAGGGATAGGGGGCGGGGGTGATGTGAGGCCGAATTGCGGAGAGGGGAGGGGGAAGGGGCGGGATTATTTGCCGTCGGCGCTCGGGGGTTGCGGAATGCCGACAATGCGATACGGCCCGCCTTGGCGGGCGGGCCGTATCGGCGAGGGTGCGGGGTGCGCGGGCTCAGGCCTTGAGGCAGACCTTCGCCTCGCTGCGCACCGGGTTCGCCTCGTCGAGGGGGGAGTTGACGTAGGCGAAGGCGCAGATGTTCTGCTTGCCCCTCGGGTTCGTCTCCTTCAGGGCCTTGGTGTACACCTTCTTGGCGGTGCCGCGGGCGGTGGTGTGCTTGATGCGGTTGTTGTTGATGCTGATGCCGACGACCACCACCTGCGACATCCGCACCTTGCACTCGCCCGAGGCCGCGCCGTTGGCGGTCCCGCCGGCGCTGACCGCGACGTAGACGCGGCACTTGTAGCGGGCCGGGCCGGTCGCGACCCACTTGCCGTACTTGTCCTTCCCGACCACGGCGCTCGCGCCGGAGTGCGCGGCGCCGGCGGACGGTGCGGCGGTGGCGGCGGGGCTCGCCGCTCCCAGCAGGACGAGGGAGGCGGTGGCCGCCAGGCCTGCGGCCGCGACGCGGCCCACGGACGTGCGGCGAGCGGTGGTCAATGCCATGGGGGATACCTCCAGGTACCGGAACCGGTGACTTGGCTGAAATTCTTCAACGCCGTGTTCCCGGTCGCCATTGGGACTTGGGGAGGTGTCCACAAGGGCAATGCCCTTAAGGGCAGTCGCGTGCTGGGAAAATGTGTGAAGGGTAAGTCATTCACCCTTCACGCGACCGCCTCGGGCCGGTTACAGGACCGCGCTCAGGAATTGTCGCGTGCGCTCGTGGTCCGGCTCGGAGAATATTTTCTCCGGCGAACCGGACTCGATTACCCGGCCCGCGTCGAACATGAGGACATCGTCGGAAATGTCCCGGGCGAAGTTCATCTCATGGGTGACGCAGAGCATCGTGATGTCCGTCGTGTGCGCGATGTCGCGCAGCACGTCCAGCACCCCGGCCACCAGCTCGGGGTCGAGCGCGGAGGTGACCTCGTCGAGCAGGAGCACCTGGGGGCGCATGGCGAGGGCGCGGGCGATGGCCACGCGCTGCTGCTGGCCGCCGGACAGCTGGGTCGGGTACTTGTCCGCGTGCTCGGTCAGATCGACCAGCTCCAGCAGCTCGCGGGCCCGCTCCTCGGCCTCGTCGGCGGACAGGCCGAGGACGTGCACCGGCGCCTCGGTGATGTTCCGCATGACCTTCATGTTGGGGAACAGGTTGAACTGCTGGAACACCATGCCGATGTGCTTGCGCACCTCACGGATGTGCTTCTCGCCGGCCGGGACGAGCCTGCCGCCCCGTTCCTCGTGGGTGAGGTACTCGCCGCCGACCTTGATGGTGCCCTCGTCGGGCCTCGTCAGGGTCATCAGCAGGCGCAGGATCGTGGTCTTCCCGGATCCCGACGGCCCGATCAACGTGACGTGCTTGCCGGACGAGACGGTGAAGTCCAGGGAATCGAGGACCGTGTTGGCGCCGAAGCGCTTGGTGACCTTGTCGAAGCGGATCAGCTCGCTGCCGTCCACCGCGGGATTGGCCGTTTCTTTCGAGGGGCTGCTGTCAACGGACAAGACGACGCTCCAGGACTCGCAGGAGAAGGGATGCCGGGTAGGAGATGACGATGAAGGCGATGCCGACGATCGTGATGGGCTCGACCGTGTGGAAGGTCTGGGCGGAGTACTGCCGGGCCTCGCCCAGCATCTCCAGCACGCCGATCACGAAGATCATCGGTGTGTCCTTGAGCATCGCGACGACGTAGTTGCCCAGCGCCGGCACGACGCGCCTGATCGCCTGCGGCAGGATCACCGCGAACCAGGTACGGGCGCGGGGCAGGCTGAGCGCGGTGGCCGCCTCCCACTGGCCCGCGGGCACGCCGTCGATACCGGCCCGGTACACCTCGGCGGTGTAGGTCGAGTAGTGCAGGCCCAGACCGATCACGCCGGTGGCGAGCGCCGAGAGCGTGAGCCCCCATTCGGGCAGCACATAGAAGAGGAAGAACAGCTGCACCAGCAGCGGGGTGTTGCGTACGAACTCGGTGACCGCCATCACCGGCCAGCGCACCGCGGCCTGCTCCGAGCGCTGCATCATGGCCCACACCAGGCCGAGGGCGAAGGCGAGCACGGCGCCGAGCGCCAGTGCCTCGAGGGTGACCAGCAGACCGTGCCAGAACATCGGCATGAAGTCGCCGACCGCATTCCAGTCCCACTTCACTGGACAGCACCTCCGCCGGGAGTCGCGCCCGAGCGCGCGAAGTCGTTCACCTGGGCGCCGGTCGCCCGGGCCCGCAGGCCGTCGCGCTTCTGCGGCGCCTGGCCGATACCGGCCTTGGCGTGCCGCTCCACGACCCGCATGCCGCGGGTGAGGACGAACGCCAGCACGAAGTACATGACGAGGATGATCGTGTAGACGGGAGCGCTCTGACCGGTGGCGTTGCGCACCAGGGAGGCGCCGAAGGTGATGTCGCCGACGCCCATGATCGAGACCAGCGCACTGCCCTTGAGCATCTCGATGAGCAGGTTGTTGAACGGTGGGACCATCCCCGGCCAGGCCTGCGGCAGGATGATCTTGCGCAGCTGCTGGGCGGGAGTGAAGCTGAGTGCCACACCCGCCTCGCGCTGGGCGGGCGCCACCGCCTTGACCGCGCCTCGTACGATCTCCGATCCGTATGCGCCGTAGCTCAGGCCCAGGGCCAGCACGGCGGCCCACATCGGGACCAGCTGCCAGCCGAAGCCGATCGGCAGCACGAAGAAGATCCAGAACATCAGGATCAGCGCGGAGGTGCCGCGGAAGATCTCGAAGTACGCGCCGGAGAGGAAGCGCACGATCCACAGGCGGTGGGTGCGCGCCAGACCGATGACGAAGGCCACGACGGCGGCGAGCGCGGCGCTGTAGACGGTGAGCTGGACGGTGATCCATATGCCGCCCAGGAGGAGTTTCCACAAACCCCAGCTGATTTCGCTCATGGCTTGCACTTCTCCTTGGCGGTGATGGTCGTCATCTGGTCCTTCGTGAATCCGAAGGGCCGCATGATCTCCAGGAGTTCGCCGCTCCGCTTCATCTTGTGCAGCTCGCGGTTGAACGCGTCGCGGAGGTTGGTCTCGGGGCTGCGGAAGGCGAAGGCGCCGACGTCGACGACCGGCTTTCCGTCCACGTACGGTGTGACTTCCGGTGTGCCCTCGACCTTCTTGGAACCGGTCTCCTTCACGACATTGCGCACGGTGACCGCGGTGCCCACGAAGACGTCGACGCGGCCCTGTTCGACGGCGAGGAGGCCGGCCAGCTGGTCGGGCAGGGTCGTGATGTGCTTGACCCCGGCCTCCTTGGCGTAGTCGATCTCCGCGTAGCCGACTCCGGTGGCCATCCTGGCGCCCGTCCTGGCGATGTCCTTGTAGGTGCGGAGCTTCTTCGGATTTCCCTTCGGCACGATGAAGGCATCGAGCATCTGGTACTCGGGGTCGGCGAAGATGACCTGATCGCAGCGCTCCGGAGTGATGTACATGCCGGCCGCCACACAGTCGAACTGAAGGGAATTCAGGCCGGTGATCAGCGAGCCGAACTCGGTCGCGAACGGCTCGACCCTGGCGACCCCGAGCCGCTTGAAGATGCGCTCGGCGATGGCCGGCGCCGAGCCCGTCATCTTTCCGTCCTTGCCGATGTAGCCGTAGGGCTGCTCGCCCGCCAGCCCCAGCCGGACCACGCCTTTCGCCCGGAGCTGTGCCAGCAGATGACCGCCGTCGCCGGTGTCCGCCGTCGCCACCCTGCTGCACGCGCTCGTGGCGCCCATCGTTCCCACCGCGCCGAGCGCCGCCACCCCCGCGAGCAGCGAGCGGCGTCGGATGCCTGGTGCGTCGCTTCTTTTGTCGGTTCCTGAGTTCTTGCCCTGTGGTGGAGCCATGGGCGCGCGTCTACCCAGACCCATTGCACCTATGCCGGTCGTTTGCGGCCCCTGATTCAGGTGGGTGCAGGCGAAAAAGAGGCGTGGGGGGGGGGGCCGGGGGGGGGGGGGGGGCCCGGGGGGGGGGGGGGGCGCCCCCCCCCCCGCAGAGGGCGTGATCAGGGTTGTGGGCCC